>NZ_JBJORY010000011.1:0-191750 GCF_046562815.1 Neobacillus sp. 204 | reverse complement strand
GTTGCAAATTCCGGTGATCTTTTTGTCGTGCTGTTTACCCGATTGCGGAAGATCAAGATAATTATTATGATTGCTGCCTTTAGATTGTTGAACTAACGTTGTGTTAGTTTTTTAGTTTACATAAAAAGTCGAGTTGAATTTACATAACTGGTCAGTCTTTTATTTTTGTACTTTTATTTTCTATGTAATTTTTTAGAGCGGAAATGGGAAGTACCCTAAAATAATAAATCCGATAGAAAAACAATATGATTATTCTGGATTAAGTAGCTGTTTCTTCTCTTCGGAGGTTTCAAAAGCGTCTAAAATTGAAGAAAGTACTCCTGGAAAACGGTATTCCAAATCTTCCGTTCGTAGAGAAAGGATACGCTGGGTTCCTTGGACGCGCACATTCACTATACCCGCTTCTCTTAACGTACGAGTATGATGAGAAAAAGTGGATTTCGCAACGGGCACTCCAATATCCCCACAGGACCGCTCACCTGCATTGTTAATATTGGAGACTATTAATAAACGAACAGGATCGCTTAAGGCGGATAAAACGTTGGATAAATGAATATCTGCACGGTCTGGGTGAAATAAAATTTTCACGATAAAACCTCCTTAAAATTTTTCCGAGTTTATGATTGCATTATACCATAACGCATGGTATATTTCTATTGTTCGATTATAATCGAATTATAGAACTTAGAGTGAGGGGAAAAAAATGATATCCGAAACTACAATTAATTCTAACAAGGCTGTAGAGCAGCGCACCATGAAAGAAGGAACGGTTACTCTTCTGCTTGGTATATCGATTGTACTCGTCATCATGAACACGATGATGTTTAATTTAGCTTTGCCGGACGTGGCTGCAGCATTTCAATTATCAGCTTCTTCAACTTCGTGGATCGTGACAAGCTATTCTATCGTATTCGCGATCTCATCAATTACGTATAGCCGACTAGCTGATTTTGTTCCAATCCGAAGGCTCTTCATTATTGGGATTTTATCTCTTAGTCTTGCCGCAATAGTAGGTTTGTTTAGCAACAGCTTTATCATGTTGCTAATCGTGCGTATCTTTCAAGCATCCGGAGCGGGTTCAATCCCAGCCTTGTCACTGATACTAATCACCCGTTACGTTCCTATAGAGCGCCGTGGTAAAGCAATGGCTATGATTTTGTCTTCAGTATCGCTAGGTCTAGGGTTAGGGCCTGTCGTTGGTGGCGTAATAGTCGAATATTTGGGCTGGCATATTTTGTTTGTCGTGACCTCGATAACTTTACTGTTAGTCCCTTTTTTTGTGATTCTAATTCCAAAAGAAAAACCAAAAAAAGGTTCTTTCGACGTTTTAGGTGCACTATTCATTGGTGTTGGTACGACGGGACTTCTTCTTTTCTTAACGAACCATTCCTGGATCGCGCTGGTGTCCGGACTAATTACGATTGTAATGTTCATCGTCCGCATACGCTCAGCTAAGGAACCTTTCGTGCTCCCCTCGCTATTCCTAAATCGCTCTTATCTAATTTTAGGAGCAGTCGGTATTGCGGCATATATCTGTAGCTTTTCGACACTATTTTTAATGCCACAAATCCTTGTTAAACAATATAGCCTTAGCGCTATCGAAGCTGGGCTAGTGATTTTCCCAGGTGCATTTTTAGCTATGCTTGTCTCCCAAAAGGTAGGTCGAATCATCGATTCAAAAGGAAACAGTTCGATTATCAGATATATTCCGTTGCTACTTTTGGCATCCGTCGTTTTATTCGCTTTGTTTGAAGGAAATTCTTATCTTGCAATTATGTTCATATATATGTTAATGAGTATTAGCTTCACAATCTTGTCGAGCAGCATATCGAATGAAATGTCAAGATTACTACTCCCATCACAGATTGGTTCTGGACTTGGACTATTTCAGCTTCTCCAATTTTTCAGTGGTGCATTCGGGGTTGCTATAACAGCCAGTGCTCTAAACTGGCAAAAGGACATACCATTAGCGCATGCATACAGCAATATCTATTGGGGTTTGACAATCGTAGTTATCCTATCGATTGGTTGCGCGATTATTTATGTACGATCTGTATTTCGTAAACCTATGACTTCATAACTAAAGTTTTACTTTATCCAAAGAAAAGCTAGGGACGAGATTTTCGATAATTACATCTAGTTCTCAGTCCCTAGCAATACTATTTATTTATTGGTCATATTATAGTTATCTTATTGGTCACGTAAAAGTATTTTTACATGACCAATTGAAACACTAAGACAACTTTATTATGGTACTACTTATTTTTCCCTTTACTTTCACCTTTGTTCTCTTGCCCATAACGCATATGGCCAGAATCACCTTCACCTTTTTCATTAGACTTTTTTCCGCCTAAACTTACATTCGGATAGCTCTTCGTATTTTCATCCATTTTTTTCACCTCCAAATCTTTATTCTGTTCAAATTTTTGATATTTATTTTTATCAAAGATGGTATGTGAATGGTGAAAATGTAAACAATATACCAGATCAAACTAAAGAAACACTGGAATTAATCTCCTAAAGATTTATTCTGTTAATCCTGTTATAGTATGTCTTGTCGCTTCTGAACGAATTGATAAACATGAAATGGTGAGTAGTTGCGGTTCCTTTATAGGAGCTGAGGAAAGTCCAGGCTCGCACAGTGCTGAGATGCCTGTAATATTCGTGCCATCCGCAAGGGTGGGCAGTCGATCATAGTATCGGCTGACGGCGGTGAAATCATGCTAAGTCCTTCGGGATACGCTGAGAATAACCTGAAAGTGCCACAGTGACGGAGCTTTTCTGGAAACGGAAAAGGTGGAACGGGTAAACCCCACGAGCGAGCAACCCAAATTTAGGTAGGGGCATCATCCTGCGGGAAATGAACCTAACGGATGAATCGGCCATTGGTCGATAGTTACATGACTACTACTTCTTGTACAAGGCTTGCTGCCGATAGCAGTACGGAAGTACAGAACCTGGCTTACATCCATTTCATAAGCAAATTATCATTTAAAGAAGCACTATAATTGCGGGTTGGACTTGCTATTTGTTTGATTTACAGAATAGCCCAGATTCAATACCCCTCCCGCACGAATACATAAATGTAAATAATTTGGAAGAAAAACCTTTCGATTATTATCAATTTCTGATATAAAATCTAGTAATACTGGCCCCCGAAAATACATGTGGGCCAGTTTTTTTATTTTATAAAAACCTTTATTGGCATTGTTTTGATCATTTCATCCAATTTAAAAAAGCTGTCCCTGGTGCAGTTTACACACTGGGGACAGTAAATTATTAATACAAAAAAAGCTAAACTAAAATAAGGTTAGAAACCATGAGAACCATCCTCGTGGTGATGCTTTCCATCTTTATTCACTGTTTTGTGTGGTATTAAAGAATTCAACCTGATCTTTTTTGTTGGCCTTTACCTTATTGTTGTTTTTACCCATTTTTCCATCAGATTCATAACTTAAATTCTCCGGTACTTTTTTATTCTTTTCCATAACTTCCTCCTTTTTAAAATTAGTTTGTCCATCCATATTTTTTATATAAGGATTTTTTCTAGTTCTTATATAAGAGCTTAACACTATCAGTAAGTAGTCGCTTTTTAAGGATTGGTGCTATGTCTGTCTATGTTTTAACACGGATTTGGTAATTAATAAAAAAAGCGGGCTACTGGGTGCCAAAACAAAATGTGTCTTGACAGGCCCTGCCCGCTTTTTTATTTAGAATTTAGAATTTAGAATGATAGTTATCAATTTCCCATGTGTGAACGGCTGTACGGTAACTGTCCCATTCTGATTTCTTCAATGAAACATACTCGCCGTATACGTGCTCGCCAAGTGTTTTAGCAGCAATCTCTCCTGATTCTAATTCTTTTATAGAAGCGGCTAGGCTGCCAGGCAGGCTTTCAATGCCACGGAAGGCTCTTTCCTCATCTGTCATATGGAAGATATCTTCATTAATTGGTGCTGGTGCTTCTAATCCTTTTTCGATTCCTTCTAAACCTGCAGATGCGATTACGGCAAATGTTAAGTAAGGGTTAGATGATGGATCTGGACAACGTAATTCTACACGTGTCGCAAGACCTCTTTTTGCTGGAATACGAATAAGCGCTGAACGGTTTGACGCTGACCAAGCGATATAACAAGGTGCTTCATACCCTGGCACTAAACGCTTATAAGAGTTTACTAGAGGGTTTGTGACAGCCGTAAAGCTCTTCACGTTTTCTAGGACACCTGCAATGAATTGATACGCTTTTTCCGATAATTGTAACTCATCTGAAGGATCAAAGAAGGCATTTTCGCTTCCTTCAAAGAATGACATATTGACATGCATACCAGAACCGTTGATTCCAAATACTGGCTTAGGCATAAATGTCGCGTGCAAACCGAATTTCTTCGCAACTGTCTTCACGACCCATTTATATGTAGTTGATAAGTCCGCTGCTGTTAATACATCAGCATACTTAAAGTTAATTTCATGTTGTCCTTCTGCTACTTCGTGGTGAGATGCTTCAATCGTAAAGCCCATTGCTTTTAAGGCACGGTAGATTTCTAAGCGAACACGCTCGCCAAGATCATGTGGCGATGGCTCAAAATAGCCTGCTTTATCACCAAGTTCTTGAGTTGCATATCCATTTTCATCCGTTTTAAAAAGGAAAAATTCTAACTCAGGACCAACTGAAATGGTGTACCCATGATCAGCAGCACGCTCTACTGTTTTCTTGAGAACATTTCTTGTATCTCCTTCAAATAGTGAACCGTCTGGGTTTTTTACAGAACATAAGAATCGTGCTTCCGCATACCCCTCTTCTACTGTCCACGGAAGAACAGCAAATGTTGCTAAATCTGGTTGAAGATACAGGTCCGATTTATTAATTGGTGAAAAACCTTTAATAGAAGAACCATCAAACATCATTTTACCTTCTACTACATCTTCTAGCTGCTCAGTAGTTACAGTAACGTGCTTTAAGATCCCTTCGATATCGACAAATTGCAAGTGTAATAGTTCAACACTTTTTTCTTTGATCGTTTCTTTAATTTGTTCTAGAGTGGTTGTATCTACAGGAGTGTTTGAAATTAGTGTATTCGCCATGTCATATTACCTCGCAATTTCATGTTATATTTTGTTACATCAATAAATTTATTATAATAAAAAAAGAATAGTTTGACAATCTTTTTTCATAAATTTTTTGAATATTTATGCCGTTTTTTTAGTAAGCGTTTTCATATTTCGAGTATTAGAATCTAGTATTTTCAATCTCTATCTTGTGTTTCATGATTATAAATATGCAAAAATGTGTATAAAATCCTTAGAAAAATGGTGTTTGACACATTATTAATTTCATCCAAAAAAAAAGACCGAGCATGCAGCAACATGTCCGATCTAGTTTAATTAAAATTTTCCTCAAAGGGGATCGACTACTATTCCATTTCTCAATCCTTTTAATCTACAAAAACACCCCAACCGTCCGAATAACCGCCAAGTGGTTTGCTTAAGTTATTTAATTTATCTTGTATTTTAATTAATTCGTTATAATTTAATAGCATCCTTTTCGAGCAACAACATGCCCACTCATCAGTTTCGTCATCTTGCTCTAAGAAACAATTGAATCCTTCTCCTTTTAGTACTTGTGATAATTTTTCACCTGTTGCTTTATCAGGCACGGCAACAAAAAACTCCACTGATTGTTGCTTTTTAAAATCTAATCCATCTTTATGTAGACTACGTAAAGCATCGCCATCAGCATCATTTGGAAATTTCATTTGTTTTTCCTCCATATTCTAGTACATTCATTATGTCATTATAATTCACTTCGTTCTTTTAGACTAACCAAAAAATGGGTGAAATTCTATATAAAAAAGAAATCAACATATAGGTTGACTTCTTTTTTATATTCTCTTGCTAAAATACCATCATTTAACCGTTAGCATATAATCAACTGATCTATTCTACTCCCGGAAACCATCCAGGCGAATGAATAATTGCCTGCCACAGGGGATCTGGTACTTCCAGTACATGCTGATGATTCTTGTTTATTTTGGTAACAATTTCAGATTCTCTACCTTGTTCCACTTTTTGCACCCACTCAGGATCAATAATCAGTTCACGTCCCAATGCGATTAATGGGACTCCCGTTTCCAATGCTTTTAAGGCATCATCAGCTGTATAAATCGAACCGACACCGATTACTGGAACACGTTCACCTACACGCTCTTGAATGATTTCAATACGTGAACGTGTATCCTCAACTCCTCGTTTAGGTGTTGACCTGAAATCCAGCAATGAAACATGAAGATAATCAAGGTCTTTTTCTGCAAGTGCATCTATTAGTGCAAGTGTGTCAGCCATAGTGATTCCAGGTGTTTCAGGTTCCTCAGGTGAAAAACGATATCCAACCAAGAAAGGCTCCTTCCCATATTCAGCAACAACTCTCTTTACTTCATCAACAACCGCCAAAGGAAAAGTTAGACGTTTTTCAAGAGTGCCGCCCCATCGGTCTGCACGACGATTGGAATGAGGGGAAAAGAATTGCTGAATCAGATATCCATTAGCACCATGTAATTCAACTCCGTCATAACCCGCTTCAATTGCTCGTCGAGTTGCTTCTCCAAAATCACGAATAATAGACTCGATTTCTGATTCAGTTAATGCTCGGGGAGCGGGTTTTCCTTCACCTTCTGACGGAACTGCACTAGCACTTACCACATCACCATCCACTAATTCAGGTGGAACCTGGCGGCCGCCATGGAAGATTTGCAAAATCGCTTTCGCACCCTTCTCTTTAATCGCTGAAGCTAAACGACGCAAACTAGGTTTCATTTCATCACGGTCTCCACCAAATTCACCATGAAACCCTTTACCATTGATTGTCACATAGGTACATGCTGTAATGACCATACCAACGCCATTGGAACGTCGTTCATAATATTTGACTTCAGCATCTGAGACGGTCCCGTCAGGATTTGATGAGAAATTTGTCATCGGTGCCATAACAATGCGATTTTTTAATTGAATCCCCTTTCCTATGTCAAATGACTCAAATAATGGTGCATATTTTAAATTCATCATGTGTTTACTCCTCCACCTTTTTGATTAATGTAAAATAGATACGATATTACTTTGCCCACTCTTCAACTTCATCCTACCGTTTACCGTTTAGTTTAAAGCAAATTCCTTCAGTATTAAGTGTGCTTTACAATTAATTCTGTTAAAGCTTCTTTTGGTTGGAAGCCGATAACCTTATCTACTACAACACCGTCTTTGAAAAGAAGCAACGTTGGAATGCTCATGACACCAAATGATCTTGTTGTTTCTGGGTTCTCATCTACATTAAGTTTGATAATCGCAACTTTATCACCAATTTCAGCATCGATTTCCTCCAACACCGGTGCAATCATTTTACATGGCCCGCACCATGGAGCCCAAAAATCTACTAGCACCAATCCCTCTTT
The DNA here is from genome assembly GCF_046562815.1 of Neobacillus sp. 204. Taxonomy (NCBI): domain Bacteria; kingdom Bacillati; phylum Bacillota; class Bacilli; order Caryophanales; family Bacillaceae; genus Neobacillus; species Neobacillus sp. 204. Next base: position 184,308 of record NZ_JBJORY010000011.1, on the reverse strand, counting down.
GATTTCTGTAGCAAAAGTCTGATCTGTTACGTGTGAAATAGCCATTATTTTTACCTCCAATTTAATTTTTATATTTTTTAAAAACTTTATTGTTGTTCTCTCAGACATATGGATGAAAATTACCTTTTTACATCAAAATTCCTCATTCTGTTTCCGCTGATTAGAAATTCAGATTTCTTGATTGGCACTTCTTGAATTTTTTTAAAAGATACTAATTTCGCCGATAATTCCTTAAACCACTGCTCATCTTTAAAAAGTAAAGCTAAATCTATTAAAGCTAAAAGCTCACTTTCATTTCTACCTGTTATGTCAGGCAGCTTTTCAGCCCATTTATTTTGGATCCAAATCGATTTTCCAATCGCTTTTTCATTGTCACTTTCGACCACATTTACTTGTAGCATTCCTTTGTGAGAGTCTACAGTTTCAACATACCCGTGGATCAGTTCACCATCTCTAGACCTACCCTGTACCCAATCCCCATATTCAAATCGATATTTATCCGCCATCATCCTCTACACCCCTTAAATGTTATAAAAAAAGTTACAGTTTGGTTTTTTTAAAAAAGTAAATCACCAATATCGTATCATACTGTAATAAAATAATATACAGTATAAATAAAAGAAAAAACTAAATCATGGACAACGTTTAATTTTTTCTAAAACAGTACTAAGGGTAATATTCTCTAAATATTTTTCAAAATACAATTCAGCATCATTGAAAATTTGATCCATAACAACCTGGGTATTTGACGATATAACACATTTTTGCTCCGGATCGCCTGTGCACCAGTTTGGTTTTAGGCTTCCGTGTGAAACTGTACGATAAATATCTGCCAATGATATTTCTTGAGAATTACAGTCAAGAATATAGCCACCGCCAATACCTTCTTTTGTTTTAACAAAACCATGATTGCGCAAACAGCTCATGATTTTCCGAATCCGTGCGGCGTTTGTACAAACATTGGTAGCGATTGACTCACTGCTAGCCATATGATCTGGTAAATAAGCTAAATAGACTAAACTATGGACGGCTATCGTAAAATCACTATTCACTTTAATGCTTCCTCCTCAAGAAGATTAATGTAATTTTATTATTTACAGTTTATAAAGTCAATAAAAATAACTCTTTATTATTTTGCTCTGATTTAACATATTATTAACATCTTCTTCATTCTCTCTTAAAATACTGACCATATAATATTATTGTGTAATCCATTACTATTAAAGGAGGAATTTGAATGTTCTTGAAAAAACTAACTCAAAATGGACTGATTACTGTTGATTACTATACAAATGGTGCTTTGCAAACCTTAAAAGGGCGTGTTTATCGCTTGAATCTAAAAGACCAATTGCTTTCTTTAAAAGATGAAAAACAAAAGTCATTCTCAATCCGATTATCATCTATCAGACATATTTATTAACTTATGTTTCAACTTTTAATAGTCAATTAAGCTTTAATATATGAAATGCCCTGCCATAAACCTCACTAGGTTTTTTTTTTCGTCTAATTTTTTAATTTTTGTATAAAACTTCACCTTTCTAACCCTTTAAGTTACATCTTCTAAAAGACTACCACTTCATTTTCACTTACCAATTTTTGTACTATTTATGGTTTTATCTATCTATACAAAACATATTTTAAACAAAAGAGCCCGATTTCAGTCAATAAGGTCTTTTGAATTCAATAAATACTCGGTTGTTATTAAAAAGAAGGTGCCTTCGTCATTTCTACCTAGGCACTCTCTTATCATTTTGATTATTAGATGAAGAACTCTGTCCAATTCATAAAATAATTTCCTATTGGTTACATTATCATTATAAGACTAAGGGGGGGTAGCATGACGACTTCGAGCCAAGCACCTATTACTTCATCAGAATTAGCAAATTTGTGGATGGCTTATCAAGAAAAAACCATGATGCTTAGAGTAATGGAATATTTTATCGAGCACTCCGAACCTGAAGGAAAACAACTGTTACAGTCGTATTATAATGGTGCCGCCAAAAACATTGAGATGATTACAAGTATTTTTCAACAAGAAGGCGCAGTCATTCCGATTGGTTTTACAGAAAGCGATGTAAATAAAAACGTTCCAAAGTTATTTGATTTTATGTACGATATTATGTATTTACATTTGATGACTAAAGTGGAAATGAGCCTTTATGCACTTTTCACAGGCATGTCCTATCGAAAGGATATTGAAGATTTATTTGTCGGAATGACAGCTGAATCACAATCAATGAACAGCCAAGCAACTCAATTCCTTTTAGAAAAAGGGGTACTCGTACGTCCACCGTTTGTATCAATGCCAAAACAGGTAAATTTTGTACAGGATAAAAATTATATGGATGGGTTTACTTGGTTTAGTGAAACTAGATCCCTGAATACTGTTGAAGTTTCTCTTATCCATCATGCAATTGAAACTAACCTTGTAGGGATGCAATTAATGATTGGATTCGCTCAAGTTGCTTCTGATAAAGAGGTTCAAAAATATCTTACCAAAGGAATGGAATTGTCCAAAAAAATCGAAATGGATTTAGGTGAATTCTTACGCCAAAGTTATATTGAGCCCCCAGCTACTCATGCTGGAAAAGCAACAACGTCAAAAACCGCGCCATTTTCTGACAAATTGATGATGTACAATACCAATTTGTTAGCTTCATTTGGGCTCGGAAGTAATGCATTAGGCAGTGGATTTTGTTTACGGAGTGACTTGCCGGCTAAAATGTCTTTTAATGCAAAAAATATTTTCACTTTTGCTCAAGATGGGGGAAAGCTTATGATCAAAAATGGCTGGATGGAAGAACCACCACAAATTGAGGATCGAAATCGATTAACTAAATAATTGTATTATATAACAGCAAAACTAACCTTAAAAAGGCTAGTTTTTTCTTTTTAGAATTTATATTATTCAAAGGTAATTTGAAAAGTAATAAACAACTCCATTAGATCCTTTTCTAGAAAAATAAAGAAGGAAAATACAAAAAATAACCGTTAAGAAATAACCTTCTCAACGGTATACAAACTTTCACATTTTTATAGATCAGAAAGTAAGAATTCTTAAAAAAAGAACTTCCCAAAAAGTGATTTAGCCATAAGTGAAGCTTAATTTTTGCCGCTGCTTGTTCGGCCTGGGCCTGGCCTCTTCGACAGATTCCCCCGTACCTAAGACAACTGCCATCCGACGGCCTACTTTTGTTTCAAGCTTTCCAAAGTTCCTTACCTGGGTGTTAGAGATCGACAAGCTGTCTGAAATTCAGCAAATTGGATCCCTTGCTCTCTTTCCATGCTTTAATCGTACGGCTTGCACCAGGTGCTAACAGCTGAACTCCTGGAATGGGATAACCCAAAACGGTCCTTATGTGCAAAGCTATGACATCTATTTAGGTAGTAAGGATTTTCCTATCAAATAACGGTCCACTTCATGCGCAACCTGACGACCTTCATTGATGGCCCAGACGATTAGGCTTTGCCCTCTTCTTGCATCCCCTGCAGCAAATACCCCTTCTACATTTGTTCTGTATTCACCGTAGGCCGCTTCAATTTTTTGATTGGCTGCATGAACACCGAATTGGCTTAAAAGCGGCTGCTCCGTGCCTTCAAAACCAATCGCAATAAAGACAAATTGTGCCGGCCATACTTTTTCTGTACCTGGAATTTCCTTGAAATAGAATCGACCTTCCGCGTCTCTTAATTTTTCCATTTGAATCGTGTGAAGTTCCTTTAAGTTGCCATTTTCGTCCGCAACGATTTTCTTCGTTTGGATAGAATACTGACGTGGGTCTTCACCAAACTTTGCTTCTGCCTCTTTATATGCATAGTCCATTGTAAAAACATTTGGATAGGCAGGCCACATATTTCCCGATGTTCGCGTATCAGGTAACTGCGGATGTTTACCAAACTGAACCACACTTCGGCAGTTTTGACGCAGGGCTGTTGCCACACAGTCTGCTCCTGTATCACCGCCACCAATCACGATGACGTCCTTGCCTTCTGTATTGATAAACTGACCATCTTCAAAGTTCGTATCCAAATAACTCTTCGTCGCTTTGGACAGGTATTCCATAGCTAAATGAATCCCTTTCGCCTCGCGACCCTCAATTACTAGTTCACGCTGTTTTTGTGCACCTGTACAAAGAATCACGGCATCAAATTGGGCTTGCATTTCTTCAGCAGTAATATCTTTTCCCACCTCTGTATTGGTGACAAAATCAATACCTTCTTGACGCAACAAGCTAATACGGCGTTCCACAACATCTTTATCAAGCTTCATGTTTGGAATGCCGTACATAAGTAATCCGCCTGGACGGTCTGAACGTTCAAAAACCGTTACCGAGTGACCCGCTTGGTTTAGTTGATCAGCACTAGCTAATCCAGCAGGACCAGATCCGATAATTGCCACCTTTTTCCCAGTTCTGCTTGCTGGTATCCGAGGAGCAATCCAACCATTTTCAAAACCTTTATCGATAATCGCTTGTTCAATGTTTTTAATCGTAACCGCTGGATCAGTTATAGCTAACGTACATGAACCCTCACATGGTGCTGGACAAACCCGACCTGTGAACTCAGGGAAATTATTCGTTTTAAGCAAACGATCAAGGGCTTCTTTCCACCGGCCGCGATAGACCAAGTCATTCCATTCAGGAATGAGATTATGAATCGGACAGCCTGATGTTGCTCCTTGAATTTCCATTCCAATATGGCAGAAAGGAGTGGCGCAATCCATGCACCGCGCTCCTTGTCTGCTTAAGGTTTCATCTGAGAAAGGAATCGAATACTCTCTCCAGTCGCTTACACGTGTTTGGGGATTCCGCTCTTTACTTTTTTCACGATAGTAATCCAAAAATCCAGTTGTTTTCCCCATTTTCCTCTCCCCTTTCTTAACGTACTACAGCTTCTGGCTGCCTGGGTGTATTTTTCTGTTTGGAGGCATTGGCTAAAAACGCACTCATAATGGCGTCTTCTTCTGTTAAACCTGCTTCCTTTTGCTTCTGAATTTGCTCCAACATGCGTTTGTAATCCTTTGGAATGACCTTGTTAAATTTTCTGACATAATTTGGCCAGTCTACTAGGACATAGCTTGATTTCACACTGTTCGTATAATAGAAATGATTTTGAATCATTTCCTTAAGCTCATACTCATCGTTTTTCGTCAAGGACTCAATTTCAATCATCTCTTGGTTACATAACTTCTTAAAGGCATCTTGATCATCGGCTAATACGTACGCAATTCCACCGGACATCCCGGCAGCAAAGTTTTTGCCTACATCACCTAAAATAACGACGCGTCCACCTGTCATATACTCACAGCCATGATCACCTATTCCTTCGACAACCACGTTCACACCGCTATTACGTACTGCAAAACGTTCACCAGCACGTCCATTTATATACGCTTCACCGCTTGTCGCACCATATAAGGCAACATTCCCAGCGATTACATTTTCACCTGCTGATAGTCTAGAAGATTCGTCTGCTTTCACAATCAGCTTTCCGCCAGATAAGCCTTTTCCAAGAAAATCATTTACATCACCAGTTATGTTTAGTGTCACACCGTTCGGTACAAAAGCACCAAAGCTTTGGCCCGCAGAACCTGTAAATCTTAAGGTAACAGTATCTTCAGGAAGCCCCTCTTCTCCATAACGCTTCGATACTTCACTTCCAACGATCGTTCCAACAACACGGTTCACGTTCGTAATCGGGAAACTAACATCCACTGGAATTTGATCTTGTAATGCTTTTTGAACAGCTGGCAAGATTTGTTGCATATCAAGTGAGTCGTCAATTTTATGATTTTGTGGAGTCTTGAACGTGCGAACTCCTTCAGGATGATGCAGCAATGGAGTTAAGTCTAGATCCTTTGCTTTCCAGTGTGCTTTTGCACGGTCACTCATTTTCAGAACATCCGTACGTCCGACCATTTCATCCACTGTTTTAAAGCCAAGCTCAGCCATTAGTTCCCGAACTTCTTGGGCAACAAAACGCATATAGTTGACAATGTAATCAGCTTCTCCTGAGAACTTTTTACGAAGCTCCGGATTTTGAGTTGCGATTCCAACTGGGCAAGTATCTAAATGACATACGCGCATCATGACACATCCGAGAACGACGAGTGGTGCCGTTGCAAAACCAAACTCTTCTGCCCCAAATAAGGCAGCCATGACGACATCTTTTCCAGTCATTAATTTACCGTCTGTCTCGAGAACAACGCGATCACGCAAGCCATTAAGCATTAATGTTTGGTGTGCTTCGGCAAGTCCAAGCTCCCATGGTAATCCCGTATGCTGGATACTGGTTTTTGGTGATGCGCCTGTTCCACCATCATAACCACTAATGACAATGACATCTGCTGCACCTTTAGCTACACCGGCCGCGATTGTACCTACTCCGCCTTTGGATACTAGCTTCACGCTAATGCGGGCATCTCGGTTGGCATTTTTCAAATCGTGTATCAACTGTGCCAAATCTTCAATCGAGTAAATATCATGGTGCGGCGGTGGTGAAATCAGACCGACACCCGGTGTTGCACCACGAACATCGGCAACCCACGGATATACCTTATTCCCCGGCAGCTGTCCGCCTTCACCCGGTTTTGCCCCCTGTGCCATTTTAATTTGAAGCTCATCAGCATTGACAAGATAATGACTTTTCACTCCAAAACGGCCTGATGCAATTTGCTTCACTGCACTTCTTCGGTTATCGCCATTTTCATCCAAGATGAAGCGGCTTGAATCTTCCCCGCCTTCACCAGAGTTGCTTTTCCCACCTAAACGATTCATCGCAATCGCTAATGTTTCATGCGCTTCCTTACTAATAGATCCGAACGACATTGCTCCTGTTTTAAAACGACGAACAATGGAATCGACTGATTCTACTTCCTCAATTGTTAAAGACTTTCTAGTTTCATCAAACGAGAACAAATTGCGTAAGAATCCAATTCTCTCTTCATTGGCTAGCTTGGAATACTTTTTAAATAATTCGTAATCGCCATTACGACAAGCCCATTGCAATGTGTGAATCGTACCTGGGTTAAACGCGTGATGTTCTCCTGTTTTTCTCCACTGGAAGTTACTTCCTGAATCTAATGTTTGATCATAAGAATTAGCATAAGCCATGGTGTGAAGCATTTTTGATTCATTGGCAATCGTATCTAAACCGATCCCGCCAAGCTGTGAAACTGTTCCTGTAAAATAACGATCTATGACTTCTTTGCTAATTCCCACCGCTTCAAAAATTTGTGCACCGCGATAGCTTTGGACGGTTGAAATTCCCATTTTTGACATGACTTTTACAACGCCCTCGGTCATTGCTTTTACATACTTACTTACCGCTTCTTCGTATGTGAATGGTATGCTTCTATCTAAGACCGCCTGATTATAGGTTGCGAAAGCAAGATATGGATTGACGGCATCTACACCATAGCCAATTAAGGCAGCCAAATGATGAACTTCACGGACTTCACCTGATTCAATAATAATGCTTACCTTCGTTCTGCTGCCTTCACGAATGAGATGCTGATGTAGGGCACTTGCTGCCAATAGGGAAGGAATCGCGGCTGCTTTCTCATCCATTTTGCGGTCAGACAAGATTAGTAGACTTATACCCTCAGTAATGGCAGAATCAGCTTCTTTACAAATCTTAGTAAGACTGCCCTCCAGATCTTCAGAAAACAGGATGTCAATTACCTTACTCTTAAAACCAGTAGATTCCAGTGATTTTAGCTGCTCTAGTTGACTATTAGTAATCACAGGTGTATCAAGCTGGATCCTGCGGCAGTTTAATGCCGAAGGATGAAGAATATTACCTTCCGCCCCTAATAACGTCATTGTAGACGTGACAATTTCCTCACGAAGCGAGTCAATTGGCGGATTGGTTACTTGGGCAAATAATTGCTTGAAGTAATTAAACAAGGACTGCGCACGGTCAGATAACACCGCCAACGGCATGTCATTTCCCATTGCCCCGAGTGGGTCTTTTCCTTCAGTTACTACAGGAACTAAATATTTTGAAATATCTTCGTAGGTGTAGCCAAATGCTTTTTGGCGAACCAGTAAATCGGATAGAATCTCTTCGCTTTGTCCTTCTTCATTTAATTGAACAAGCTGTTCTTCTAACCATTGTTGATATGGAAGTGCTTCAGCCATCTTCGATTTTACTTCTTCATCCGAAATAATACGGCCCTCTTCAAAATCAATTAACAGCATTTTCCCTGGACTTAAACGATCTTTATATAATACTTTTTCCGGCTCGACATCAATAACGCCAACCTCTGATGAAAAAATAATATAATCATCATCAGTAACGTAATAACGGGCCGGACGAAGGCCATTCCGATCTAAAATTGCTCCTATTTGTTTACCGTCTGTAAAGGAAATGGCCGTTGGTCCATCCCAAGGCTCCATCAGGCAGCTATGATACTCATAAAAAGCTTTCTTTTCTTTTGACATATGTGGATTTTCTGACCATGGCTCAGGAATCAGCATCATCGCAGCATGTGCAGGTTTCCGGCCCGAGAGTACCAAAAATTCCAGTGCATTATCTAAAATCGAAGAGTCACTTCCATCCGTATCTAAGATTGGAAGGACCTTTTGCAGTTCATCACCAAATGCTTCCGACACAAATTGCTTTTCACGTGCCTTCATCCAATGGACATTACCGCGAAGTGTATTAATTTCCCCATTATGGATCAAGTAGCGGTTGGGATGAGCTCGTTCCCAGCTAGGAAACGTATTTGTACTAAAGCGGGAGTGCACTAAAGCAAAAGCCGATACAAAACTCTCATCCTGTAAATCCAGATAAAATCTATCTACTTGTTCTGGTGTTAATAACCCTTTATAAACAATCGTTCTGCTTGAAAGGCTGGCAAAATAAAACCGCAATTCAGATTTCTTAGCCCATTGTTCTGATTGTTTTCTAATAATATATAATTTACGCTCAAAAGATAATTCATCCAACAACTCCTCGTTTGCCCCAATAAATACTTGGCGGATAAACGGGCGGCTTTGCTTGGCAGTCACTCCGATTGTTTCAGCATTGACTGGCACTGTTCTCCATCCTAGGACTGTCTGGCCCTCTTGTTCAACTAATAGATTAATAGTAGATTCAATTTTTTCTCTTTCAGAATCATTATTTGAGAAAAAGAGCATCCCAACACCATATCTGCCCTTTTGAGGTAATTGGATGTCCGGACAGGCGCTACGGAAAAATGCATCAGGAATCTGGACCATGAGCCCAGCACCATCTCCTGTAAATGGATCACTTCCCTGTCCTCCGCGGTGATCTAATTTACAAAGCATACTTAGTCCTTTTTTCACAATCTCATGAGAAGCATGCCCTTTAATGTGGGCATATAATCCAATTCCACATGCATCATGTTCATATTCTGGGCGGTAGAGACCTTGTGCTTTTGGTAGTTGATGAAATGTCATTACTATCTCCCCCGTTCTTAATTTTCCGATAAATCAGTATGATAGTAATTTTATGTTTTAATATACATATAAACAATATATAATTCAGATTAAATCAATCTTATATTTATATGAATGGAGGGAAATAGGGTGGAATTACGTCAATTACGGTATTTTATGGAGGTTGCAGCACGCGAACATGTTACGGAAGCGGCTGAAAATTTAAATGTAGCACAATCCGCTGTAAGTTTTCAGATTGCCAAACTTGAGGATGAACTCGGTGTTCGTTTATTCGAGCGAACCGGAAGGAACATAAAGTTAACGCAGATTGGAATGATTTTTTTAGCGCATATAAAAAAAGCGGTAAAACTCGTTGATGAGGCAAAAGAAAAGGTAGATGAGTACCTAGATCCTCAAACCGGCACCATTAAAATTGGTTATCCAACCAGTTTAGCAAGCTATTGGCTTCCAACTGTAATCTCAGCTTTTAGAACAAAACAACCGAACGTTGTTTTCCATTTGCGTCAAGGCTCCTATCAATACTTAATTGATGCAGTAAAAAATGGAGAAATCGATCTCGCGTTTATTGGCCCTGTCCCAACCAAGGATCCTGATATTGAAGCAAAGATTTTATTTACAGAAAACATTTCTGCGTTGCTTCCCACAAACCATGCACTTGCCGACCGAAAGAGGTTAGATTTAAGTGAGTTACGAAACGATTCTTTCGTTTCCTTTCCAAAGGGATATATTCTCCAAAAAATTGCAGTGGAGGCATGCAAAGAAGCAGGATTTATACCAAATATCACCTCAGAGGGAGAGGATTTGGATGCCTTAAAGGGACTAGTTTCAGCAGGCATTGGTGTATGCCTCTTGCCAGAAAGTACTGTATATGACTCTATTCCAAGATTTACGGTAAAAATACCGATTGATTCCCCTCAAGTAAAAAGAACAGTCGGCCTCATCACACCAAAATTCAGAGACCTAGCACCCTCCGAAAATCTCTTTTACCAATTTGCCATTGATTTTTTCCGTGTATTAGAGCAGTTCCAATAGATTGAATTTTCGGTGTCAGGCACCATAAAAAGACAATTTGGCCTATTTGTCCATATGGGTTGGACACTATGGCCAACTCCCTTTTCAGAGGTCAAGTAACAAGAATTTAACAATCATAAGCGGTACGGAGGACAAAAAGGCATCTCAGGAACAAGTGATTTGTCCATCATATGGGCCGCTTATGATACCTCTAATTATAGTCAACGGAAAGCCTTAGTTCCTATATCTGTTCGGTAATGTGCACCGTTAAAAGATACCTTTTTAACAGATTGGTATGCCAACTCTCTCGCCTCCTTCAGATGGTCGCCAATCGAAGTGATTCCCAGTACTCGGCCGCCATTTGTTATAATTTCTCTATCCTTTGCAGTGGTACCAGCATGGAATACAATAGTCGGATAAGTTACATTGTCTAATCCTTTTATTACTTGTCCTTTTTCGTATGAACCTGGATAACCATCTGAAGACATAATGACGCAAACGGCTGACTTGTCTTTCCATTTCACCTCTACATTCTCTAATTCACCAGAGAGACTTGCAATCAGGATATCAAGTAAATCCGTTTCTAACAGAGGAAGAACTACCTGTGTTTCCGGATCACCAAAGCGTGCATTATATTCAATGACCTTTGGACCTGATTTTGTCAGCATCAATCCTGTATAGAGAATTCCCTCAAAAGGTACTTCCTCCTCTACCATTGCATTGGCGGTTGGTTGGACGATTTCTTCTATTATCCTCTTAACCATTGAAGAATCCATATGCGGCAAAGGTGCATATGTTCCCATTCCACCTGTGTTAGGTCCCTTGTCGCCATCAAACACAGGCTTATGATCTTGGGCAGGAACCATCGGCTTCACAGTAGTCCCGTTTACAAAAGCGAGCAGGGTCATTTCTTCTCCCTCCAGAAATTCCTCGATTACCACCCTCGCTCCAGCAGAACCAAACGTGACATCTTTCATCATACCTTTAAGTGCGTTCTCTGCTTCTTCCAGTGTTTTTGCCACAACTACACCTTTTCCTGCAGCTAGTCCATCCGCTTTTATTACGATTGGTGCTCCTTTACTGTGAACATAGGCAAGTGCCTTCTCGTAGTTTGTAAAAGCAGCATATGAAGCTGTCGGAATCTGGTATTTTATCATCATTTCTTTAGCGAACGCCTTACTTCCCTCTATTAATGCCGCTTCCCTTGAAGGGCCATATATCGGTAATCCCTGCTCTTTAAAATAATTAACAATACCCAATGAGAGAGGCTCTTCTGGCCCAACAAAAGTGAGATCGATTTGTTCCTTTTTAGTAAAATTGGCTAATTTCTCAATCTCTGAAACAGAAATCGAAAGGCATTCCGCTAATTCTGCGATTCCTGGATTGCCAGGAGCACAATAAATTTGATTTATCTTAGGACTTTGCGAAAGCTTCCAAACAATGGCATGCTCACGGCCGCCTCCTCCTACAACTAACACTTTCATTTCGTCTTACCTCCTAGGGCTTTAAATGTCTTATGCCTAAAATCAATACTCTTTTCATTCTGCAGCCTCCTGATTCGCCAGTCTCTGGATCACTTCTGGTAATAATTCGTGTTCCTGCTCCTGTATCTTTTTTATCAATGTTTCTCTTGTCTCTTCTGAATCAATTGTAACGGCTCTCTGGTCGATAATCTGTCCTGTATCCATTCCTTCGTCGACAAAATGGACGGTGACGCCGGTTACCTTTACCCCATAATCGAGTGCTTGACCAATGGCATCTTTTCCTGCGAATGCTGGTAATAAGGACGGGTGGACATTGATGATTTTCTGATCGAAAGCCTGCAATAAAACATGACCCAACAGTCTCATATATCCAGCCAGTACGATTAAATCAATCTCCAGTTGTGTTAACTTTTCAAGGATCTTTTCTTCATAGGCTTGTTTATTAGGAAAATCTTTTGCCGTAAAAGAAAAAACCGGGATGGATTCATTAATGGCTTTGCGGACTGCCAGGGCTTCGGGACGGTCACTGACCAGTAAAACCACTTCAACGTTTTTGATTTTTTTTGTTTTTATAGATTCTAGAATCTCAGCAAAATTAGAACCCGTACCAGAAGCAAAAACGGCAATCTTCATACTTACTCCTTCCTGAAAACGACATCTTCAGTACCATTTTGCACTATACCAATTACATAGGCGTCCTCACCCCAAGTTTGCAGGTACTCGATAATGGCTGCGGTGTCTGCAGAATCTACGACTAGAATCATACCGATTCCCATATTAAAGGTTCGGAACATATCATAATCTGAAATTTTGCCTGCTTGTTTGATAAAAGAAAAAATCTTTGGGATTTTCCATGAACCTTCTTTAATTTCAGCCTGTAATCCTTTGGGAAGGATCCGTGGAATGTTGTCATAAAAGCCGCCGCCAGTAACATGGACGAGACCAGAGACAGAAAATTTCTTAATCGTTGCAAGCACAGATTTCACATAAATTTTTGTTGGTTCAAGCAACACTTTTCCTAATTCAGTTCCCAATTCATCAACATAGTCTCTTAAAGAGAGCTTAGCATCCTCCAATAGAACCTTTCGGACAAGTGAAAACCCATTGCTATGTACACCACTGGAAGCTAACCCAATGAGTGCCTGGCCTTCTTGTACTTTTGATCCATCAATGACATGTTTTTGATCCACCATACCAACCGTAAAGCCTGCAATATCATATTCCTCGTCCTGGTACATTCCCGGCATCTCGGCAGTTTCACCACCAATTAGTGAACACCCCGCCTGTACACAGCCATCTGCAATCCCTTTAACAATGGCTTCAATTTTTTCAGGGATGATCTTACCGCAGGCTAAATAATCTAGAAAAAAAAGCGGCTCGGCCCCTTGGACGATGACATCATTCACACACATGGCAACAGCATCAATTCCAACCGTATCATGCTTGTTCATGGCAAAAGCAATTTTCAATTTGGTCCCTACACCATCCGTACCAGAAACAAAAACAGGATCTTCCATCTTCGTTAAATCTGGTTTAAATAATGCCCCAAAGCCTCCTAATCCCGTTAAAACCTCTTGCCGGAAGGTTTTTTTTACATGTTTTTTCATTCGTTCAACGGCTTCATTTCCCGCATCGATATTGACTCCAGCTTGGCGGTAAGCATCACTCATTCGTTTCTCTCCTTTACGGTAAACTTGCAGAGATTTCCTGCATGTTGAGCTTTTTTAATAATCCCGAACTCATAATGTTAGGAATAGCATTTCGCCAGGCTTCTTCCAATTTAGTAATCGGTTGAGAAATGACGGTCTTACCATAATGTGTAATTGAAAGTTCCTGACCCTTCACCGTACCGATTTCTTTTATTGGCACCTCTTGTTGTTGCGCTATTTCCTTTATCTTCTCCGCATGTTCCGGAGAAACGGAAAGAATGATTCGAGATTGAGATTCACTAAAAAGGCAAAAATCTGTACGAAGCTCTTCATTTAATTGAATTTCGGCACCCAGTTTCCCACTTATACAGCTTTCAGCTAAAGCCACTCCTATACCTCCTTCCGCTGTATCATGAGCAGATTGCACCAAACCTTCTTGGATCATTTTAAGGGTAAAAGCTTGTATCTTCTTTTCCAAATCAAGGTTTAATTGCGGCGGGCGCCCCTCGATCTTTCCTGTGATTAATTTTTGGTATTCTGACCCTCCTATTTCTGCTTTGGTTTCCCCAATTAAAAAGATTAAATCTCCGTCTTTTTTAAAATCTTGAGTAGTAATATGGTCGATATCTTTAATTAACCCGACCATGCCAATGGTAGGTGTTGGAAAAATCGCTTCTCCTTTTGTCTCGTTATAGAGGCTGACGTTTCCGCCAATAACCGGAGTATTAAGCTGACGGCACGCTTCACTAATCCCATCGGCTGCCTTTTCAAACTGCCAGAAAATTTCTGGCTTTTCCGGACTTCCAAAGTTTAAGTTATCGGTAATAGCTAAAGGCTCGGCCCCGGAACAAACGACATTACGGGCCGCTTCGGCTACCGCGATAGCTCCTCCAACAAACGGATCAAGATAAACATACCTGCCGTTGCAATCGGTTGTCATCGCCAAGGCTTTCCGTGTTCCACGGATAGCAACGACAGCAGCATCCGATCCAGGAATGACGGCCGTATTTGTTCGAACCATATAGTCATACTGTTGATAAACCCACTCTTTGCTGGCAATTGTAGGCGATGCTAGCAGTTGCTGCAGAACAGAATTATAATCCTTTGGCTCTTCAATAGCTCCAGCTATGTCTAGTGATGAATATTGTTGGTAATAGGGCGCCTCTTTTGATGGCTTACAATACACTGGGGCATCTTCTGCAAGCTTGTCCGCGGGGATTTCTGCAACAATCTCTCCCTTATGAAGTAAACGGAGTTGGTTATCATCAGTCACCCTGCCGATCACAGCCGAGTGGAGTCCCCATTTATCAAATATCTTCTTTACTTCCCCTTCTTTTCCTTTTTTCGCAACAACCAGCATTCTTTCTTGTGATTCGGAGAGCATCATTTCGTAGGCATTCATTCCTTTTTCGCGCTGTGGAACGAGATCAAGATCCAATTCAATGCCATTTCCCGCTTTACTGGCCATTTCAGAGCTGGAGCTGGTTAATCCTGCCGCCCCCATATCTTGGATCCCGACCACATGACCAGAGGCGATCAATTCAAGAGTCGCTTCCAGCAGTAATTTTTCCATAAAAGGATCGCCCACTTGGACGGCTGGACGTTTCGCTTCGGAATTTTCACTCAACTCTTCTGAAGCGAATGTAGCTCCATGAATGCCATCTCTTCCGGTAGCAGCTCCCACATAAATGACAGGGTTACCAATCCCTTTAGCCACGCCTTTTTGAATTTCATCATGGTTGATTAAACCCACACACATGGCATTCACAAGGGGATTCCCTTCATAAGAGGAATCAAAGTAGATCTCTCCGCCCACTGTCGGAATCCCCATACAGTTACCATATCCGGCAATACCAGCAATCACATTTTCAAATATATACTTGGTTTTTGGGTTATCAAGTTCTCCAAAACGCAGCGAGTTCAATAAAGCGATTGGGCGAGCACCCATAGAAAAAACATCCCGAATGATACCTCCAACCCCTGTAGCCGCTCCTTGATAGGGCTCAATGGCGGAAGGATGATTGTGGCTTTCAATTTTAAACACGACTGCTTGATTATCACCGATATCAACAATACCTGCTCCTTCTCCAGGGCCTTGCAAGACGTGTGCGCCGGAAGTGGGAAAACGTTTGAGAACTACCTTCGAATTTTTATAGCTGCAATGTTCGGACCACATAACACTAAATATGCCAGTTTCCGTATAATTTGGTTTCCGCCCAAGAATTTCGATTACTTTATCAAATTCTTCATCTGTTAATCCCATTTCCCGATAAACCTTCTGCTGGGCGATTTGCTCAGGAGTTGGTTCTTTATGCTGTACCATGTTGTTTCCTCCAGTAACTTAAAATAGATGAAAACATACGTTTTCCGTCTTCTGTTCCCAGCCATTTATGAACCGCACGTTCCGGGTGGGGCATTAATCCTAAAACATTTCCTCTTCCATTGATCACCCCTGCAATTTCAGAAATTGACCCATTTGGATTCGTCCCTTTATACCTGAATACGATCTGATTGTTTTTTTCTAATTGATCCAATGTCTCTTCATCACAATAATAATTTCCGTCACCATGGGCGATAGGAATACGTATTGTTTCACCTTCCTGATAGTCTAATGTGAACGGAGTTTGGTTGTTTTCTACTTTTAAATCAATAGTGTCACAATGAAATTTTAATCGTTGATTTCTTCTTAAAGCACCTGGTAAAAGATTAGCTTCAGTTAGTATTTGAAATCCATTACAGACACCAAGAATCAATTTCCCCTCTTCAGCCGCTATTTTTACCTGCTCCATAGCAGGAGACAAGCTCGCAACAGCCCCTGGCCGCAAATAATCACCATAGGAAAATCCCCCTGGAACAAGGATTGCATCATATTTTGATAGGTCCGTTTCTAGATGCCATACATAATCGACGGACTGTTCAATTGTATCTAAAACAGCTTTATACATATCTACATCGCAGTTTGAGCCTGGAAAAACCAGCACAGCAAAGTTCAACTTATTCCCCTCCTATCCTTCCATCTTATTAAGTTCAAACCGAAAGTCTTCAATCACGGTATTGGCTAACAGTTTCTCACACATATCCTTTACTCGTTCTGCCGCCGCCTTTTGATCATCACTATTAATTGCAAGTTCCATGTATTTACCAATTCGTACATCTCCCACTTCTTCATATCCTAGAGAATGCAGCGACTCATGAACGGCATTTCCTTGTGGATCTAAAACACTTTCTCTTAAGGTTACATACACCGTTGCTTTAAACATTAATACTACCCCCAATTCTCCTTAATATTTCTTGATAGGCTTCCTCAACGTTCCCTAAGTCCCGCCTAAACCGATCTTTATCTAACTTTTCCTTTGTATGAGCATCCCAAAATCGACAAGTATCCGGAGAGATTTCATCCGCTAAGATAATAGTGCCTGCTGGGGTTTTTCCAAACTCTAATTTAAAATCAACTAAGATAATATCTTTATTAAAAAGATACTCTTTTAAGATCTCATTTATTTTCAAGGCTTGTTTTCGAAGTTCAACCAATTCTGAATCTAAAGCCAGCCCAAGTATGGCAATATGATCATTGTTAATCAATGGGTCCCCCAGCTCATCATTCTTATAGTAGAATTCCACAATTGTTCCTGGCAGTTCCTTCCCTTCCTCCCAACCTAGCCTTTTTGCAAGTGATCCCGCCGCTATATTTCGAACGACCACCTCAATCGGGATAATCTCTACCTGCTGGACAATCTGCTCTGTTGATGAAATCTTTTTAATAAAATGATTATCCACGCCCTTTTCTTTTAACAAACAGAGAAAAATGGCACTAATCTCATTATTTAGAGTTCCTTTTCCTGCAATTTGCCCTTTTTTCTCGCCATTGAAGGCAGTGGCATCATCTTTATATTTAATCCAAAACTTTTCTGGTTCTGTCGTTTTGAATACTTTTTTTGCTTTCCCTTCATAAAGCTGCTCTAATTTTTCCATTTTCTTCACTCTTTTCACTCTTTGGTTATGTTTTTAGCAGACCGACTCTAATAGCCAAGTATCCTTATGACCAAATGCCAAGATTCTTAATTTCCTCGTCTATTTGCTCGAAAGTTGAGCCTAAAAAATTAATATGACCCATTTTCCTGTTTTCAACGCTTTCCTTTTTGCCGTATAAATGTAGTTTGGCTGTTGGAGGAAGCTGGTCTATTTTATCTAGCACTTTATTTAAATGCTGACCTAAAATATTAACCATGATAATCGGACTTAAAAGAGTAGTATCTCCTAAGGGCATTCCACATATTGCCCGAATATGTTGTTCAAATTGAGAAGTAATACATGCATCCATTGAATAATGCCCGGAATTATGAGGTCTTGGTGCTAACTCATTCACAATAATTTCACCATCATTCGTTAGGAACATTTCTATCGCAATTAATCCTACTACTTGTAAGGAGTCAGCTATTTTCAATGCGGTAGATTCCGCTTGAATTCTTTGCTCATCGGTAATTCTCGCTGGAACGAAGGACTGATGCAGGATATTATTAATATGGTCATTTTCAGCTACCGGGAAAGTCTTAGTTTGTCCATGTATATTTCGTGCAACAATCACAGATAATTCTTTGCTAAACGGGATAAATTGTTCGATGATCATGTCTATTCCCGCCTTATTCCATACCTCCATAGCAAAGGGAATTTCTTCTTTACTTTTTATTACCCATTGCCCTTTCCCATCGTAGCCCCCTGTAGCTGTTTTCATTATGTAAGGCAATCCCAAACGATCGATAGCCGTTTCAATGTCATTTTCCGATTGTATGACCAAGAAAGGAGCTACTGGTACATGGAAGGACTTTAACGTGGATTTTTCCCTGATACGATTTTGGGTTATTTTGAGCAGTTCGCTTCCTTGAGGTACAAAGGATGTAGTTTCTAAGATGGAGGTTATAGTAGAATCTACATTTTCAAATTCATAAGTAATAACATCTGAGGAATCGGCTAGCGCTTTAACAGCTTTGAGCTCAGTATAGGGAGCTGTGATTTGAAGGTCTGCAACTTGTCCACATGGTGAGTTAGGTGTTGGATCCAAAGTAACGAAGCGATATCCCATATTTCTACCAGTAATTGAAATCATTCTTCCTAGCTGCCCTCCTCCTAAGATACCAATGGTTGAGCCTGGTTTAATTACTTTCATAGGGAACCCCTCCTTCAACAATAAAAAGTAAACACATGAATTGTTTTAATTTGCCCCTTATCCTCTTTTTTACTTTTAAGAAAAGTAAATCTTTTTCTTTTAAAAAATACAATGCAAAAAAATGAGAATAACACAATTAAAAAGGATAGAAATTCTTCTTTCGACAAAAATAGAAGAATGATTTATTCGGGAGGAACGATTATGGATTCGGAAATGAAGGAGAAATGCGGGGTATTTGGAGTTTTTAATCACCCCCAAGCAGCCCATTTAACATATTATGGACTTCATGCACTTCAACACCGTGGCCAGGAGAGTGCAGGGATTGTGGCTAGTGATGGAAAATCATTCAGGCATCACAGAGGAATGGGATTAGTTACACAAGTATTTTCACGTGAAATCCTGGATGGACTAAGCGGAGATATGGCCATTGGTCATGTACGATATTCTACTTCTGGTGCAAGTTTACTACAAAACGCACAACCTCTTGTTTTTAAGTACAGTGAGGGAGATTTGGCCGTAGCCCATAACGGGAACCTAGTGAATGCCAATATTGAACGGAAGGTTCTCCAGCAACAGGGTGCCATCTTTCAGACAACAACTGATACGGAAATTATTGCTCACCTAATAGCACGTTCCAGTAAAAAATATTTTAATGAAACTGGACCTGAAGTTCTTAAGCGGATTGACGGATCCTTTGCCCTCTTGATCATGACAGAAAATCAAATGCTAATTGCGCTAGATCGTCATGGGTTACGGCCCCTTAGCCTCGGAAAAATTGGTGAATCCATTATCGCCTCTTCAGAAACATGTGGACTAGATGCGATTGATGCTAAGTTCTGGAGGGATGTTGAACCGGGAGAATGGCTTCTTGTTAACGAGAAGGGAATTAAAACAGGCAGATTTGCTGCAAAAGGGGACGTTTCCCTATGCTCTTTTGAATTTGTTTATTTTGCTCGTCCAGACAGCGTGATTCATGGAAGAAGTATTTTAGCCATCCGGAAAGAATTAGGCCAAATTTTAGCAAAAGAACATCCAGTACCGGCTGATGTTGTCGTTGCCGTTCCAGAATCGAGTGTCCCTGCAGCAATGGGTTATGCCCAACAATCAGGAATTCCATATGAAATGGGAATCATCAAAAACCCTTATGCGGGTCGTTCCTTTATTGAACCAACCCAAGAATTGCGGGACTTGGCCGTTCGTCTAAAATTAAGTGCTGTACGTGAAATTCTCGAGGATAAGCGCGTCGTGCTTGTTGATGACTCGATTGTTCGTGGAACGACAAGCAGGCGAATTGTTGAATTGATTCGTCAAGCAGGTGCCAAGGAGGTTCATGTACGAATTAGCTCCCCTATGGTAAGAAACCCTTGTTTTTATGGAGTCGATATGCCAACAAAAGAAGAACTTTTTGCTAACAAACATGAACATGAACAAGCAATGGGAAATGTGATTGGAGCTGATTCATTAGCCTTTTTAAGCACCGAAGGATTATTAGAGGCGGTAGATGTAGATCTTGCAGAAACTAGCAATCGCTGTATCGCCTGTTTTAGTGGAGCATATCCAACTAAATTGTATTTGAAGTGATAACCTTAATTAAACTAGGACCTCCAAAATGGAAGTCCTATTCTTTTTCATTTTATTTATTCCTGAAGAAATCGCTTCCTAATTTTTTTCATTTTCGTAAGCGATAACCACTACTTTTTTATGTGCTTGCTCACTTATTTTTTCTTCTAGAGATTTAATTTCATTTATTAAATTAGGTGAAAGTGTTGCTGCAACATACTGATTTTCATTATTCATTATCATTACTCCTTTGCGATTTTTGTATTATGTTAAAGGTTTTCTTGTATCAGGTGAAAGAGTTGGATCTCTGCTGCTGATAATAATAGCACTTTCTTCCTGAATATCATTATTATTAAGTTCACATCAATGTTTTTATTCATTTTCCAAAATTATGAAACATAAATGCTTGAAACTCGTAAATAAGGAATGGAAGGATGTGGGAGCAATGAGCAGATACTCAATTGCAGAATTTATCAAACAAACAGAGCAGGAAGATAAAGGCGAAGGCTTTTTTGAATTAGAAAGTCCACGGATGTTGGAGGTTGTGAAGGAACAGGAATGATTGCTTTTACCACGAATTATGAACCTCTTACCATAAAGGTATCGCCGGGTAAACCTGTGATTACAGATCCAAACGCAACAGTCGCCTGTTCTGGTAAACTACAACCGATATTTCAAACCGATATTAGTTTAAAAACTTTTCTTGGCCGAGGAAGTGGCGAGTCGATTCAAATGAAATTCGAAGGTGAGGGCTTTGTTGTGGTCCAACCCTACGAAGAGGTCTACATGAAGGAAAAGTAATATTTTTACTTCGCAAAAATGAAGGTAAGAACAAATAAAAAAATAAGTGGACTTAAAAGAAAACATTGCTGGGGAAATGACCCTTGCCCTATGAACCTGGGGGAATAAAATATCCTAATAGCTATTATGGTATCAACCGTAAAGATTTCATTTTATAATAGATAAATGAAATGGAGGAATTAATATGAAAAAAGTGATAATTTATTCTCAAGAAACGTGCCCACCCTGTCATGCGGAAAAACAATGGTTAAAAGAAAATGGGATAGCGTTTGAAGAAAGAGACATCCGTAAAAATGAACAATTTCTACAAGAACTTATTGAACTTGGTTCTTCTTCTACACCAACCACTATTATCAAAGACGAAAATAGTGAGGAGTATATCCTCGGATTTGATCCAGAGAAATTTGCTGAACTTTTAGATGTATAATGTTTAAGTCCTAAAATCAACCCATTAAAAGTGCCCTCTATGTCAGAGACATGGAGGGCATATATATTTGCAGTAAATCCAGATAAGTGGCAGTCACTACATTGCTCTACTCCCTTTACCTATCTCCTAAACGTAATAAATTCAACATTAATAGGTTCAAAATCATTTACCCGAAGAAGTTGATTTATCTGTCCTCGGTGATATTGACCATGGAGTGCAACATGGGTCAAGATATCAGCTACAGTATTCTTAAACTCTATGCCTTTACTATTTCTGTATGATACGAACTGTGCGAGATCCAAATTCGATAAACCAGTAAGATATTCTTTAAAGTTTTGATGATTTTGGTTAGCCAGTTCTACGCAAGCTTCTAAACTGACCTCTGCCCAAATAGGTAATGTTGAACTATCTAACCCTTTTAACCTAGTAAACCACACCTGCTCCGCAAGAAGTATATGTGAGAATAGATTGATAGCTCGTTTGTTCTCCCCTTCGATATTTTTCAAGGTTTCAAGAATTCGTTGATTTGACCATTGTAAATGTTCAAACATATTATGGATTGTTTCCACATGACCACCTCAATGTATTGTATTCTTTTTCAAGTAAAAGAATGGCGTTTATTTATTTTGCTGTTTCAGGGACATACTGATTTGCTATGATTTCCCCAATGGGCTGATTGTTTTGTTGAGTGGGATTGTTGGCGTCTCTTTTGTTCAACGGCAAATGCGGAAATACTAACTCCGCGAATTGATATGCTTCTTCTAAATGTGGATATCCTGATAGCACAAATGTATCGATACCTAAGGACATATATTCTTTCATTCTCTCTGCCACTTGAGTAGGATTGCCTACAAGTGCTGTTCCAGCTCCTCCTCGAACGAGACCCACCCCTGCCCAAAGGTTCGGGCTGATTTCTAGTGATTCTCTTCCCCCTTTATGCAAATTCAGCATTCTCTGCTGTCCTACAGAATCTTGACGAGCTAATGTTTGTTGTGCTGCCTCAATCGTATCATTATCGATATATTTAATTAATCGATCAGCATCGTCCCATGCTTCCTCTTCTGTTTCCCTAACAATTACGTGTAAGCGAATGCCAAATCTTACTGTTCTACCTTCTTGCTCAGCTAAACGGCGAACTTCCCTTATTTTTTGTTCCACCTGTGCAGGCGGCTCTCCCCATGTTAAGTAAACATCTGTATGTTTTGCTGCCACGGCTTTCCCTGCTGGCGATGAGCCCCCAAAATAAATAGGAGGATGCGGTTGCTGAACAGGTGGAAAGAGAAGTTTTCCTCCCTCTATTTTCAGATGCTTCCCGTCATATTGAACCTCTTTTCCTTCTAAAAGACTGCGCCAGACGGTTAAAAATTCATCTGTAACCTCATAACGTTCATCATGCGCAAGGAATAATCCATCACCAGCTAATTCAACTGGATCACCACCTGTGACCACATTAATAAGAAGTCGTCCATTGGAAATACGATCCACTGTTGAAGCCATTCTTGCTGCAACAGACGGGGACATAATTCCTGGTCGAACAGCAATCAAAAATTTTAATCTTTCTGTAACAGCCGCCAGCGATGAAGCTAACGTCCAAGGATCCTCGCATGATCTTCCTGTTGGTATTAATACCCCTGTATATCCAAGACGATCAGCTGCTTGAGCGACTTGACGAAAGTATGAAAAATCAGCTACGCGTCCTCCCTTTGTTGTTCCTAAATATCTGCTGTCACCATGTGTTGGAATAAACCATAAAATTTCCATTTTTTTACACTCCATTTCGTAAATGATTTTTCTACAATGACTTTTATTTATCTTTATCGAATTGCTTGCATTTCTTTTTGCTGTAATTGAATTAGTAGTTGATCTATAGCAAATTTCAACCTTTGTTCAATTTCAGAATCAACAAAAGTAATCTCCTGTTCCGTATAAGTTATTTGTGAATCTACAATATAAACACCCTCTAAGATTTCTCGTGCACCAAGAACGGATACAAGAGGCTTAAACGCATATTCAAGTGATAAAAGGTGCGCAAAGGTACCCCCAGTTACAACCGGAAAAACAATCTTATCTGTAAAACCCTTTTCAGGAATTAAATCTAAAAAAGTTTTTAAAACCCCCGGATAACTGGCCTTATAAACCGGACTAACAATAATAACTGCTGCAGCCTGTTCAACTAGAGTTTTAGCTTGTTG
Organism: Neobacillus sp. 204; assembly: GCF_046562815.1. Classification (NCBI taxonomy): domain Bacteria; kingdom Bacillati; phylum Bacillota; class Bacilli; order Caryophanales; family Bacillaceae; genus Neobacillus; species Neobacillus sp. 204. The sequence continues at coordinate 160,595 of NZ_JBJORY010000011.1, read as the reverse complement.
AATTGCTGGACTATTAAACTGTGCATATATTAAATCTTCTGGAGGAAGATTACGAACAGTAATAGTACTAACTTGATTTCCTTCAGTTACAAGAATATCTTGTAAAAATGTACTGATAGCAGAGGAACGGGATAAAGTAGAAGGGCTGCCAGAAATAATAACAATATTTGACATAACAATCTCTCCTTTTCTCAAAAATATAGGTATAAATATTAATTTAAAGTAAATCTATAGTTTTAATCGGATTTAACGCAGCGGTAAAGTACCTTATTTTTTGCAATAGCAACAAAGTTTACGAAAAGAACCTATATTAATTAACATTTTCTCCCTTATAGCTATCACGCCATTTTAATAAACTAGACTCTAATAAACGAACAATCGAATCAGCGAGTTTACCTCCAAGTGCAAAGATAATAATTCCAACAAAAACAATATCTGTGCGGGAAAATTGTCTTGCATCCATAATTAAATAGCCGATTCCTTCACTTGCACCCATCAATTCAGAAACAACTAATCCTAGCCAAGCGGCGCCCAATGACAGGCGAACCCCAAGTAAAATATTTGGAAGTGCAGCTGGAAAGATTAATTTCGTCACTTGCTTCCATCTACTAAATTCCAAAATACGGGCTACATCAAATAATTTTTTATCCACTCCGCGAATACCTAATAATGTATTTACATATAAAGGAAAAAACGCTCCCAGGGCAATTAACAAATCCTTTGATAATTCTCCCAAGCCAAACCATAGAATAAACAGTGGTGCTAATGCTAAATGGGGCACCGTACGTAACATTTGCAAAGAAGGATCAATAAATTGCTCTGTTTTATTAGAAAGACCGGTTATCGTCCCGAATAGAAGACCCAAACTTGCACCTAATATAAATCCGATGAGAGCACGGGTGACACTGATTTTTAAATGCCCAAATAATTCACCCGTATGTATTAATTCCTGAAACGATTGAAAAATATCTATAGGTGTCGGTAAAATCGTATTAGACACCTGTAAAAGTGATCCTACCAATTGCCACACAACTAAAATGAAGATTGGTAAAACCAAGCCGCGTGCTATTGTTAATGAAGGAATCTGGGATTTAGCGCCCTTCACCTGTTTAGCAACTGAATGTTTCCTAAATTCCCTAACCGTATTGTCGGAAGGAAGGGCTAGTTTTACTTTGCTCATCTGAAATCACCTCACTTATTTTGTTCTTCCTTTAATTCTTGTAATGCTTGCTTAATGTAAGAATTATCGACTACCTTTGATGTATCGATTTTCTTTGTAATTGCTTTAAGGGAATATTGGAAATCAGCGGTATCCTGCTGTGCTTTAATAATTTCTTCTGAAGTTGGCAGATTAAGTGATTCATTGTTTTCGAGTACCTTACTTATTACATCCTTATCTATTTTTTTGGCATCTGCATACAATTGGATTGCTTTATTACGATTTTCTTTTTCAAATAGATGCGCTTTTTCGAATACTTTTAGAAAGCGAACAACAAGATCAGGGTGTTCTTTTGTAAATTCTGTTCGTGCTATTAGGAAACCTGGTGAATAAACATTCAATGATTTACCATCCGCCAGTACTCTTGCATTTTTCTTTAAAGTTTGTAGTGAAACAAAGGGTTCCCATATAGACCAAGCATCTACGGCTCCTGTTTCAAATGCTGGCTGTGCTTCATCTGGTTGTAATTGAATAATTTTTACATCATTTGGTTTCAATCCGGTCTTTTCTAAAGCTCGGTACAATAAATTGAACCCACTGCTACCTTTTGCCACTGCAATTTTTTTCCCTTTTAAATCTTTTAATGTTTGAATCGGACTGTTTCCAGGAACAAGAATCGCATTTCCTTTAAGGCCATCACTTACATTTGCAATTTCTTTAAACTCAATATTTGCTGCCTGCCCTGCAACTACAGGTGAATTGCCCACTGCGCCAAAATCTAATCGATTGGCTGCCATGGCTTCAAAATGGGGCGGACCACTTTGAAATACTGTCCAGTTTACTTTTACGCCTACCTTTGCGAATTCTTCTTCAAACCATCCTTTTTCCTTTGCGATCAATAACGGACCCAAGCTTTGTTGAATTCCTATATTGACTGTTAAATTTTCATTCTTTCCTTTCTTCTCATTTGCTGTTGTCGTTTTTGATACACACCCTGTTAAAATAACAATCATAATGGCTGTAAGAATTAAAATAGATCCCCTTAGCTTCTTAATCATTATCTTCATCCTCCTCTAAATACCTGAGCCTTCAATCAACTGAAGTTCATCTACTTTTTCAAATTCACTTAATACCTTTTGCCTAAATTCCTGGAATGACTGGCCCGCTCTTTTCCTAGGATGTGGTAAATCAATCGGAATGATGTTGCTAATTTGACCTGGTCTTGCACTCATGATTACGACACGATCGGCAAGATAAATAGATTCATCTAAGTCGTGTGTAACTAGAATCATAGTCGTTTTCTTCTGCTGCCAAATCTCCAACAGTACATCCTGTAAATGTGTTCGTGTAAATGCATCAAGCGCTCCGAATGGTTCATCAAGCAGCATCACCTCCGGATCCCGCAATAACGCTCTGGCAATCGCCACCCGTTGTGACATTCCTCCGGACAGCTCCTTTGGATATGCTTTTTCAAACCCCTTCAATCTTACAATTTCAATGAGTTCATCAACTCTTTTTCGTACCACAGGATTTTTAAGAGATAAATCAGCTGCAATATTTTTCTCAACCGTCAGCCACGGAAAGAGTCGGTGTTCCTGAAAAATAAATCCTTGTTTTATGCTTGGTCCTGCTATTTCTTGATTATTGATTTTAATAGCTCCTTCATATTCGTTATCTAGACCAGCAATAAGCTTCAACAGTGTACTCTTACCACATCCGCTCGGTCCGATAATGGTTACGAATTCTCCTTGTTTCACTTGGAAATTAATATCTAGTAATACTTGTGTTTTTCTCTGCTGCTTAATAAATGCTTTATGCACAGATGACACGGATACACTCACGATCCTTCTCCCCCTTATTAACATAGAATTATACTTTTCTAGCAATTGAATAGCATTTGTAGTCTCTACACATTTTATGCCACCCCCTTATACTACTTTTCCTATCAGATAACTTGGTTTAATGGTAATGGCCATCAAAAAGCCCTTAAAAAACAACTACAATAACCTTAAACATTTGTATAAAAAAAGCTCCAACTCCTAGTAATAAGAGTTGGAGCCTTCAGTTGTCTGATAGACCCTTAAATATATGGATGAATTTTATAAGGTTAATAATAAAATAAACTAATCCTATCTGTCAACTATGATTTAAATATTCAAGCTACCCTTTTGTTGGTGAAATGTAAAGGATTGAAGTCATTGTTACTTATCAAATTAATCCAATCGCTTAATTTTTTGAAAATTCATATCTTAATAAAAGATTAAACCAACTAACCCTATCTGTCAAGTAGGATTTAGGCAAGTTTTCATTTTCTATAGGTTCCAATTAGACAAAATCCTTCCATAAATACAAAGAAGTGCCAGGACTATTTAGAGGGTTTAAAAGCGGAAAATTAACAACATTATTTCCAACCCAACATGTACATGGTAGAATCATATAGTTGTTAAATTCTATCTTCCTCCGGTGGTGCACTATGAAAGAATCTGTATTAATTAAAGAAAACAAAAGATTTAAACTGAAATTTGGTTTTCTAAAAAAAGACATTGTCTTTACCGTGTCACTTATATTAGCCGCTACAAGCTGTTTGATTCATTCTCCCAAAATGGATTATATAAATTTTCAAGTGCTTATCTGTTTATTTAGCCTTTTGCTTACCATTAAGGCTTTGGAAGAACTTAGATTCCTAGACAAATTCGCTATTGCCATCATTAATAAATGTAATAATAGTAGATCCGTTTCAGCGATACTGATTTTGTTATGTTTTTTTAGCTCTATGTTTGTCACGAACGATGTGGCACTGCTTACTTTTGTCCCCTTGACCCTTGTTGTCAGTAGGAAGACAAAAATGCCCATGATGGAGACAATTATCCTTCAAACCATTGCAGCCAATATTGGAAGCAGCTTCACGCCAATGGGAAATCCGCAAAATTTGTTTATCTATTCTCATTATGGGATTAAGCCAATGCCCTTTTTTTCAAATGTCATATTCGTTGCAGTCCTTGGGATTAGTTCTTTATATTTCCTTATTAAGAGGATGCATAAAAAAGAATTGAAAGTTGTCCTGACTCCACTTCCAATAAATGATTGGAAAAAACCAGCAGTCTGGGGATTATTACTAGCAATAATCATCGCTTCTATTTTTGGCATGGTGAGTTACCTAGCTTCCTTCGTGGTTACATTAATGACCGTGATCATTTTAAATGTAAAATTATTAATAAAGATCGATTATCTGCTGCTTTTAACGTTTATCTGTTTTTTTATTTTTATTGGAAATGTATCCAATTCGAATACTTTACAAGCATTTGCGAGTGCAAATCTGAAAGACACTACTTCCGTCTATTTCAGTTCGATTTTATTAAGCCAATTTATCAGTAACTTCCCTGCTTCGATCTTACTAGCAGAATTCACAACGGATTGGAAACCTTTATTATTGGGTGTGAATATTGGGGGACTAGGGACAATTATTGCATCGTTGGCCAGTGTAATTTCTTACAAACTATTTATTCAGGCGAATCCAAAGAAGAGTAAAGAATTTTTAATCAAATTTAGTCTCTATAACTTTACTTTTTTAGCTTTTTTAACTTTGATTCAGTACTTTATCTTGAAAATATTCTAATAATGACCGTGTTCAGAAGAGGACGATGATTCCATTTTGAAATATAAAAGATCCATGCACCAGCCATAGAATTGGAAGGTGCCTGGCACTCTTTCATTTCTTTCATTAAGGTTATGCACCAATCTGATCAAGAAAAAGTAGTCTAAGTTGTTTCCTCGCTCTGTAAATTCTTGTTTTAACAGTACTGAGCTTTAAATCAAGGACGTAGGCTATTTCATTTTCTTTTAATCCATTGCCTAACTTGAGCATAAGTACGTCCTGATATTCAATTGTTAGATTCCTTATAGCACCATGCACTTGCTCCATCAAAAGTCCTATTTCCACTTCCTCTTCCACATTTTGCTTCATTATTTTCCCTAAGCATTCAAGCATTTCCATATCCATTGGTATCCCCTTTTTTTTCCTCTCGATACGGACAAAATCAATCGCTGTTCTAGTTGCAATGACGGATAGCCAAGCACCAATTTTGCATTCTGCTTCTATCGTTTCAACCTTTTTCATCGCTTTTATAAAGGTTTCTTGAACGACATCCTCTGCCAAATGTAAATCTCCTGTAATGGAATATCCAATATGAAACAGACGTTTATAAAACAAGCTATATATCTCAGAAAAATCAATCAAGCTAGATCACTCCAATCTTTCCCTTATCAAATGAGCTGTAAGAAATAAATGATTCGCTATTCTTCTAACTTCAAAGAAATAATTACCTTAAACAAATCACCATCCGTCTCGATTTCAAGACGGCCATCATGGAGGTCGATGATTGATTTCGCAATGGCAAGTCCAAGTCCAGAGCCCTCCGTATGCCGCGATGTATCCCCACGTTTGAACCTTTCAAAAAGCTCGTCACTATTATCGCTTAATTCATATTTTGATACATTTTTAAACATAATGATCGCTTGTTCATTTAAAGTTGATATAGTAATAAAGACACGAGAGTGGTCTAGTGAATATTTAAGGATATTTCCAATTAGGTTATCAAAGACTCGCCAAAGCTTTTGTCCATCTACAAGGGAGTAAACGGACTTCATGCTGTTGTTAACCCGGAACTGCAGACTGGATTCGTTTATCGTTTCATCATATTCGGCTAGAGCTTGTTGTAATAACTGGACAAGATCGACTCGTTCCTTTACCAATTCAATATTTCCGCTGGCCATTTTTGACACTTCGAATAAATCCTCAATTAACACCTTTAACCGCTTTGATTTCCGATCAATAATTTCAAGATAAGCAGCCCTGTCCTCACTTGACAAATCTTCTGTTTTTAATAACTCGGTATACGTAATGATGGAGGTTAGCGGTGTCCGCAAATCATGGCTTACATTTGTAATTAACTCGGTTTTTAGACGTTCACTCTTTGCCTGTTGACTCTGCGATGTTTTTACTCCTTGCTTTAACACATTAATATTGGCAGTGAGCGTTGCCAATACAGAGCTCCCGGAAACCTCTAGGTCCTCTCCTAGATTTCCTAGTGCCAATTCATTCGTTTTTTTCACAATTTGGTTAAAATAGCCAATTCTATTCACCAGGGTCATCACAATTGGAATCCCGATAGCTCCAAGAAGGATCATATATAACAGAAGGAAAACAGGATGTACAAAAATCATGAGGGCCGCTAACCCTAGACCAAAGAAAATAGCTAAGACAATAAAAAACTGTGTGCCAGTACTTTGATTCAAGAAAGCTTCATTTAAGCTTTGCTTTCCTCTATTAAAGAACAGCTTAGTACCTTTTCCTGCTTTATAAAAGAGCCCTTTTTCCCATGCCTTTTTTACATTTTGCCAATCCTTTAATTCCAGAACAAGGCATTTCCACTGCACATAAGTAAGACCCCAGAAACATGATGCCATAGCCAAAACAATAAACATTTCTACAACATTAAAGGGATTTTGCACTACATATATGATTTGGTCGCTAACAACATAGATAGAGCTAAACATTCCAATGGCAACGGCTATAAAAAGGATTACTCTTACATCAATGGGAAGCTTGTTATAAAAGGGCCTGCATTTTTCAGTTATAAATAAAATACCTTTCGATTTTTTTCCTAGAAAAAAACATAGAATTAAGGCGAGTACGCCGGCCATGGAAAAAACCAATAAGATGATTCGCACCTGTTTGTAGTTTTCAGATTCACTCATGATTGAATTTGATAGGGATAAGGAATTAGGTATACCAATTTGACCTTCAAACACCCCACTCGTTTTAGGAATGATTGAATTGATTAGACCTTCATATCCTGGGATTCCATAATTAATGGCATAATCTCTTGAGATTTGAAAGCTTGTGACAAATCGCATATTTATAGGGTTCATCACGTCATTTACGGATTGATCTTCTGGTAGATTAAGATTTGTATAGACTTTACCTGTTGCACTATTCTTATAATAGTAACTAAATGTATCTTTGTACCTTAAGAAAACAGAGCGATTATTCTCTCTTTCCTTATAGTATTCTTCTATTCTCTTTTCTTTTTCCTTTATTACCTTAGGTCGAATATACTCATCACTTTTGAAATTTTTTTTAATATCTTCAATTTTTGAATCCCTTTCGGCAGTTAAAGCATCCGCTGCTTCTTGATTATTTACGTTCAAATTCTCCTGAATTTGTGCCTCATATTGAGCTTCTATGTTCTCGATTTGATCAGGGAGATTTCCATATCGATACCGATGCTCAATAATCTCGTCTTTTGTAACTGTTATCGTTTTTTTGGCTTCATCCAATGGAAGATCATATAGCTCGAACACACTTAAATACCCTGCGAATGCATCGAGTTCGCTTTGAAATTGAGGAGTATGGAAATAGTCCCGATGAAGGTAATTGCTCCCGTGTATTAAAAATGCAAATAGACCACTTAGACCAAAAGTTAATAGTAAAGTCCAAGTTGCAAAGATTGTTCTACTTCTCCATTTTGTAGCCAATTCCCCACACCACCTTTAAATATCTTGGATTTTTCGCATCAATTTCAATTTTTTCACGAATTTTCCGGATGTGGACCGCCACTGTATTTTCCGCATTATAGCACGGTTCTTTCCATACCCGTTCATAGATTTCATGAATAGAAAACACCCGGCCTGCGTTTGTCATTAGCAGTTCTACAATTTTATATTCAATTGGCGTAAGCTTCACCGGCTCGCCATGGACTGTCACTTCTTTTGCTGATTGGTCTATGGTGAGACCATTTAAATCAATCACTTTTTTTAACCCTTCAAAGGTGCCAAAGGTTACATACCTTCTCAATTGAGATTTCACGCGGGCAACGAGCTCCATCGGATTGAACGGCTTTGTCACATAATCATCCGCTCCCACCTGAAGTCCTAATATCTTATCCGTATCTTCACTTTTTGCACTTAAAATAATGATAGGAATGTTTTTCTTCTCGCGAATTTTATATGTAGCAGAAATGCCATCAAGCCTCGGCATCATAATATCTAAAATAATCAGATGGACTGGGTGTTCATTTAATATTTCTAATGCTTCAATCCCATCTTTGGCTTTTAATACCGTGACCCCTTCATTTTTCAAATAAATTTCAATAGCGTCGCGAATTTCCCTCTCATCATCTACAACCAGCACAAAGTAATTCTCCATTTTCCCCCTACTTTCTAGCAGCCAGCTCTCATTACTTTAATAGTAAACGGAAAATCTTAACATTCGTTTACAATAATCCTTAAGAATTTCTTAATATTTTTATATTTTTCCTTAAAAAATAATCAGGGAATCCCAATCTATTAATATTTTTATTTTATATTAGATGGTAAAGCGATTGGGGGATTTTGGAGAAATTAACCTATAAATTTGAAGATGAGGAATTAAAAGGCGTTATTCCATTTGTCAGGACAAACAAAAATCCCCTATCCTTAATTGGATTCAGGGATACATACTTTATTGACGTGATATTTAAAACCATGATACTGATAGTTTTGTTTTCTATACATGTCTCTGGGGGTATCTTCACCATCTGCTACTAAAATAATGGTTTTATTAAAAAATTGTTCCATCGCAAATTTCTGCAACCTGCTTCCAATTCCTTTTTTCTGAAAGTTCTCATCCACAACTAAACCATCAATTTCTGCGGTATCTTTCGTGATAATAATATCTACTGAACCTGCTGGTTTCCCTTTATAAGTTGCAAGCAGCTGTAATATATTCGGATTTTCAAAATTTCGTTTATGCAATTGTTGCTTTTGATTGGCAAATTCACTTCCATACTCTAGATCTTGCTGGTATTGGTATTTAAGAAAAGTCTCCAGATTCTTATCAGTCACAGGATAAATCTCAATATCTGGATTTTCTTGCACTATAGGAAATTGATTAGGTTGAATCGTGTAAAGTTCGAGAAAACCAATATTATAGCCTGAATGATTTAGGTAATCAATCAGTTCCACTATAGGTTTTTCATTCTCTGGAAAATAAAACTTTACGTGGTTTTGACCATGTTTTAAATGGAAACTTCTTAAGTAGCCTTCAGCACTTTTAAATTCACTCAAAGTTGGAATTTTTTTAAACTCAATAAAATTACTATCGTACCTAGTTAACATTTCAGGATAATGGATCTGTCTGTATAAATTATTTTCAAATACGACATTACCAAGTCTAAATATATGTTCAAATGTTATATCCATTACTGATAATTTCTCCTCTCAGTTACTTCTGGTATTCTATAATCGCTCTCTTAAGAATACAAAAGTCGCGGTGATATTTCTTCACCTGTCATGACTTACATTAATCCAAAGACTTCTATTACCACTTTTTCTAACTCCGGAATGAGCTTAAATTCACTTTTTCTAGGTGCTAACTCTTTAACAATGCTAGCATAATACCAGTGCTGATCCTGCTTCCCACGGTTGAAACGCTCCCATACTTTTTCTCCGATAATTTCAAGATCATCTTTGATGGTATTCAAGTTATGAAATTTGTCAGCAGTAATCACTTGGATTTCTTCGATATTTGCATCTTTTAACCTATCAATTGTATGTTGTTTTCTTACAGTCCAGGGTAAACTTTTATCGTGTTCAGATGCGGCACGGACCAAATTAGCAATGTGAATACCAAATTGTTCTGTCAGTTCCTCATAGGTGGTAGACGTGTCCTCAAGGGTGTCATGAAGAATGCCCGCAGCAATCACATCATCCCTACAATTGGCTGCCTGCAAAAGCATTCCCACTGCAAAGGGATGTGTAATATATGGAATGTCAGAAGATTTTCTATACTGGTTTTTGTGTGCTTTGGCTGCAAAATTAATGGCCTGTTGAATGATGAACATTTCATTACCCCCATATTATCAATCAAATCACTTGCAGAAGGGTGTCTAGTATCGTTATTTTAGTCAATAACTCTTGCCACGTCATGACCACACTTTTGACATTTTCCTTCCAATACAATTCCAGTTGAACATTCTTTGACTGTATATCTTTCAATTTTCACAACATCACGACAAGAACTACACCAAACATTTTTTTCTAATTTTCTCCGGATTTCTACAGGAATCGAAAGCCATTTTTTATTGGCTGAAAAAGAGATCGGATCCTGATTATGTATTTTTTCGGTTCTTTCTTTTACTTTTTCCAGCCGATCGATAACTTCTTGGATTTTTACCTTGACTTTTTTATATTCAAGCATTTGCCACGCATTCAAGATAGTAATTAACTCTTTATTGCCTGAATCTGCAATCTTATCTAATAAAAGAAAAATCAAGCCGCGGTTCCGGTCTTTTAATGTTTCAACAAACTCATACGTTCTATTTTCAGCAGCATCAATTAGCTTTTCGAATAATTCATCGGCATAGGTCTCGCGTTCAATATCCCAGCCTTTATCCGTATAGCAAAGCAATGGGAGTCTGCCATTATATTCGATGACTAAATAATCATGAAGAATCATCCAGTCTATTTTTGAGAGAATCTCTTTTTGTGAAACTCCTTTAAATGCTCCGTATACAGGACTATAGTTCAATTCTAGTTCTATTAACTTTTTATCTTTTGACCCACCTAGAATTTTGGAAAGCAAAGCGCGGCCGCCACTCATGATTAAATCATCAGCCCCACGCAAAATGGTTTTAATTTCATTGTCCGTTAAAGACTTAATTCCGTTTGGATTAAGCTCATATTCCACTTTTTTACCTTTTTTAACCATCGTCATCCCTCATTTATTAAAACTCAATCTATTAGTAGTATAGCACCTTGATAATGGGCTTAAAACCAATTCTTGACATTAAACTGTTCCACTCCTACTTCAAGTGTCCCTGTTTCCATTTACTACAATACAACTTTTAACAATTCAAGTTAAATTAAGTCTCAGCAAATGACTGGTGCTTCACTAATTAGTAATTTACACATCACTTCCAAAGAGGTGAAGAATAAAAGGCAAGGTGCGAATGGAAATTTGACAATTATGTGAACAATTAGAAACATGATATATTTCACATACAAATAATTCTTAATAATTTAGAATATTCTTTAAAAAGAGAAACCAGGTGAAGGAATGATAAGACTAAAAGAGTTTTCAAATGTGGAAGTGTGTTTACATTCATTAGATTCGCTAGGAGTGACCTGCTTTTTTGGCTGTGAGGATCAAGAGTTTTTGCTAACGAAAGACTCAAATATTCGTTATGTTCGGATGCAACATGAGCAAGCTGCGGTTCATGCTGCAGATGGTTTCGCGCGCGCTACTGGCAAACCTGGTGTCATCCTACTTACAACTGCTTCAGGAATAACCAATAGCATTACAGGAATCGCCACTGCTTATAGTGACTCGGTACCGTTAGTCATCATCACAGGACAAATACAGAATAATCTGCTCCATTCCAATCAAGAAGCATTTCATGAATTAAATACTTCAGGACTTACCATGGCTATTACAAAACACACATTAAAAATAAGTACTATTGAAGGCATTCGAGATGCTCTCAAAAATGCCTTAACGATTGCTACGAATGGGAGACCTGGACCTGTTTTGCTTGAACTTACATCACATCCCGACATGCACGCTCCGCAGAACCAAAGTTTAGTCCGCTCACAAACGAAAAGGCAGAGTCATGAACATTCGGTGAAAATGGCCAAGTGTTTAATTGAGTCAGCAAAAAAGCCTGTAATTTTCATTGGGGGCGGGGTCATTGCTTCAGGGGCTTCCGATTTTTTAAGAGAAGTTGTTCAGCACACTCGAATACCCGTTGTCAGCTCTTTTTTGGGAATTGGTTCTATGGAAGCAAAGAACCCGTTGTACCTGGGGATGCTTGGAATGCACGGGACGTTTGCGGCTAATAAAGCCGTACATCATTGTGACCTTTTGATTAGTATTGGGGTTCGTTTCAGTGATCGTGTGACAGGAAGAATCAGTGGTTTTTCTCCTGCGTCGAAAAAGATTCATGTGGATATAGACCCTGCCGAAATCAATAAAATCATCCATGTAGACTTGCCGATTGTCGGCATGCAAAAGAGTTTCTACTTTCATTGAAAAATCAATTAGACTATCAAAAAGTTAAGGTCAATTCAGGAAGTTGGACAAACGAGGTGGTGGAATGGAAACGGACTGTCCCTCGGTTTGATCAATCCAACAGTGTGCTAAACCCTCAGACGGTAATTCGGCTGTTAAGTGACTATTCCACAAAGGATACCATTGTCGTAACGGATGTGGGTCAACATCAAATATGGACCGCTCATCATTATGCTTATACCCGGCCTCGGACTCTGATTACATCCGGCGGCTTGGGGACCATGGGCTACGGACTGCCTGCGGCGATTGGTGCAGCGGCAGCTTGTCCGGGAAAGTTTGTTATTTGTGTCTCAGGTGATGGTAGTTTTCAGATGAATCTTCAGGAATTAATCACGGCTGTGAAATATCAACTGCCACTAAAAATTGCGATCTTAAATAATGGCTGTCTTGGAATGGTGCGCCAATGGCAGGAACTATTTTACCACCGACGTTACTCGCAAGTGAAAATGACTTCACCAAATTTCGCACAATTGGCTCAAGCCTACGGTGTAGCAGGATTTTGCGCTAAAACCAAAGAAGCAGCCCAGCAAATCATTTCAGATGCATTTAAGCATACTGGCCCAGTTCTCATGGAGTTTAATATAATGGAAGAAGAAAACGTCTATCCGATGGTACCGCCAAACCATAACAACCATCAGACTATCCTATCTCGATAATTCAAGACGCCAAACCATTATTCTTTTTAAATGGTTTTAACGAACTTAACATGTAAATTTACAAACTACTAAGAAGGTGAAAAAATCCACCTTCTTTTCATTTCACTCATTTCTAAAACAAAAGCGCAGGTGACGATTGTAACTAAATCATTCCTTGCGCTTTAATATTTTAAATGCCGATTTATATGATCTTATTTAATAAAAAGTCTACTTTCTCTATCAGTCTATCCTTTAAAGTTACATCCAAATCCATTTCATACATGGCATCTTTCAATGTTTGAAACCATATCTCGGCTCTTTCTGGAGAAATTTGAAATGGATGTCTTTGTTTAACCTGTGATGCCTGCTTATCTTGGTCCACTGCCGTTCCTTCAGTAACTAGGCGGTTTATAAAGACTCTTTGTCGATCTTTGAGCAATTCAATATCCACGTTTCTATCTTTAAACATGGTAATATAGTAGGGATCCTTTAGGAGCTTATCATAGAATCGGTCTACCAGCTCATTAACCTTTTTCTGATCTAATGCAATCGTCATCATTAATTCCCTCTTTTTCAAGTGTTTAATTTCCACTATCATTATAGTGAAAATATCAAAATAGTATTGTGAGCAAAATCACATTAAGTGGTTTCTTAGTAAATGATAAGCAGTTTGTTGGCTGGAATGAGTAATGGATTTTAAATTATATCATTCACATTCATTTAAACCAGGTCTTTTAAATAGGTTTTATAAAATTGTAATTTTTTCGGGTTCCCTGTGGTCTCTTAATGTTATACTTACTAAATATCTAAAATTATAACGGTGATAAATGTGGTTTATTTATTGATATTGATTTTCCTTATTGTTTGTATTATTTTGTTTTTCACTTTTAAAAAAATATATATTCGGACTTCAACCATGGCCATTGTAATGGCAATTGGAATTGTTACACAGGGAGTTCTATTAAACTACTTGGGAACCCAATTTTTCCAACACATTTTCGGGAAAATTCTAAGTATTATTAACCTTTCCCTTTGGTTTGCCTTTATTTTATCTTTGTTCATTGCGAGCTTGGATGGAAAATTTAAAGACATCCATTATTCCAACCGGATCAACCGTTTTGGGATTGGCACATGGGTTGCTGGTACATCTATCAGCGGCATCTTATTTTATAAACAATTTTTCCAATGGGGATTTATTTCAGTGATTATTGCTTTAATTAATATTGTCCTATGGATCTTTTATATTTGGGTAAGTGTAAAAACTTTTATAGAAATATGTCGGACAAAATCATATCGGAATGTTCACGGAATTCTTCTACTAACTACTGTAAGCACACAATCAATTGTCCTTTTACTTAACACAGTTTTCAAAGAACTTCCAGCTATTTTCAACCTATCTTTATTAATCATCGGGTTTTGTTTTTATCTTGTATGTGTTTTCTTTATTTTATATAGATACATAAAAGATTCTTGGTCCATTGAAATGGATTGGAACAATACGAACTGTATTATACATGGGGCGTTATCTATTTCCGGGATTGCCTGTTTAGTCACGGGCATCATTAATATTGAAATTATAAGATTGATATGGAGAGCTGCCTTCATTATTTTCATTACTGTTGAGACTATTGAGGTTTATAGGCTTTTTAAACGGATTAAAAACTTTGGCTTTAAAAATGGGATCTTTATTTATGATGTCACACAGTGGAGTAGAGTTTTTACTTTTGCAATGTTTTATACTTTTACATCCCTTATCCATACCCATTTATTCATTGGATCATTTGTAATTGACACGATCTTAAACGTGGGTGTGTGGGTAGTTATGCTTCTTCTAATGTTTGAACTAATGCTTAGTTTTAGTGATGGTATAAAAACCTATAAAAATTCATCCAGAGAAATTGTTAAAGAAAACGAAGTAAGCTCTCCATTTTAAATGGGGAGCTTTTTTGAAGTTTAAAAGAGACCAGGAAGTCACGGTACTTATGGCCTTATCTCAACGCAACAGTCTTTTAAGTTTCTGGAATAATTGTAACAGCGATTGTTCGAACTAGAGCATCTTTTTCGTTGCTCGTAGAATGATAGTATTTAGTCATTAATTCGTTTAATTCATTTTGAAATTGTATAAAGTGCTCCTCATCTAACTTTAATTCTACTACAGAAAAAGAAGAACGGTCCTCTTGACCGTCTTGTTCTCCTAATTTCTTAAGAAAACTTTGATATTGAGTCATAAGTAATAATTGGTAAGATGAAAAATAGTTTAATTTTTCATCATAAGAAGCTTTTTTCCATTCCTCTGTATCGATTCTTGCTACTTCTTCGTTTAAAGCATAATATTTTTCAGAAACAGACTTCACCTTTTTTTCATTAATAACGTGAATAATACCTGCATCCATCATGATTTGTATATGTCTATAAAGAGTTGCTTGAGGTACATCTTTAATGATTTTCACCATTTCTCTGGGTGTTAGCCCATTTTCTTTATTTCTCATTAATGCTTGGCAAATTTTCATTCTTACTGGATGCATAATAATTTCAACTTTATTACTCACAATATCACCTCATTTATTGTTTAATTTTAATTCTCATTATAAATAATGAGACTGATGGTTGCAACTCGACAACAATTACGTTATCATTATCGATAATGATAATGAATTAGAAAGGAATGATCTAAAAAATGAAACTACATTATGGGCCGAGCGATATAAAGGACATTGATTTTATGGCTTTTCTACCAATTATCATGCCAGTTATTGTAGTAAGTACTCTATTAGTTTTAATTGCATTAATTGATTTATATCGAAATAGAAAAACGAGAAAAAATGTTCTCCCATGGATTCTTGTTATTCTTTTTGCCAATACGATTGGACCAATTCTGTACTTTGTTATAGGAAGAAAGGATTGTGAGAGAATATGAAACTAGAAATCAATAATGTTACAAAAAAATTTAAAGGAAAAATTGCAGTCAATAATTTCTCGATGGAACTTAAATCGGGAGAATGCGTCGGATTGATCGGACCAAACGGGGCAGGTAAATCCACTTTAATAAAAGTTATTTCAGATATTATCAATGCAAATTCAGGCGAAGTTTTGCTGAATGGGAAAAAAATATCAAAAATGAAACATGAAATTGGTTACTTGCCACAGTACCCTAACTTTTTTCATTGGATGACAGCGAAAGAAACACTTACCTTTATGGGTCAACTTTCTGGATTGCTAAAAGAAGAATTAACAAACTTGATACCTGAGATTCTGACAAAAGTTGGACTAAAAGATGAAGAAAATTCAAAAGTTGGCACATTTTCCGGTGGAATGAAGCAGAGACTCGGTATTGCGCAAGCACTACTGCATAAGCCTTCTCTTATTGTTATGGACGAACCAGTTTCAGCTTTAGACCCAATTGGCCGAAGAGAAGTGTTAAACCTAATTGAAGAAATAAAAAAAGATACAACAATTTTATTATCGACCCATATATTGAGCGATGCAGAAGAAATATGTGAACGATTTGTAATAATAAAAAATGGAATAAAAATTGAAGATACAACAATCATCGAACTGTTAAACCGAAATAACGAAAATAAGTTAAACGTGGTAGTCTCATCGAAGGATCATAAATGGATTGACGTTATAAAAAAATTACCTTATGTAAAGGAAGTAGAGGTCATTGGGAATAATGTCAAAATAAAAGTTGAAAACATCCAAAAAAACAAAGATATGTTACTGATAAATGCCCTATCGCATGAAGTGGACATCGTAAAATTTGAAATCAATAACGATACTTTAGAAGAGATCTTCTTAAAATTGGTGGTGTAAAAATGAAGAACTTTAAAGTATTGATAAAAAAAGAATTTGTTCAAATGATACGTGATTATAAAGTTATTTGGCTACCGATTGTCTTTCTCTTTTTAGGGATAACTCAGCCAATAACAACTTATTACTTGCCATTAATTTTGGAATCGTTAGGTGGAGGTCAAGGAATTACAATTGATCCGAGCACGGCAGCTCAAAAAGGAGGAGAAGTACTAGCCGGTACTTTAGGATCTCAATTTGATCAGCTTGGTCTTATGATTATTGTTATTTCAATGATGGGTATTATTCAATCAGATAAATCAAATGGAATGTTGGCCTTCATTTTAACACGACCTGTTCCTGTTATATCATATATAGGTGGGAAAATTGTTTCAAATTATTTGATAATAGCTTTTAGTGTATCGATTGGATACTTTGCTTCTTATCTATATGTAAATTATCTTTTCACAGATGTTCCATTTTCGCACATGATTACAGCGCTATTATTTTATCTTGCATGGGTTCTTTTTATCGTATCTTTTACAACGATGATTAGTACTATGTTTAAAAGTCAGGGTATTATCGCATTAATTTCGATTGTTTTCCTTATGGGTTGCAGAATTGGTGCAAGTTTGAGCCCATCAAGTGATTATGTAAATCCAGCCACAATGAGTAAACACGCAATGGAATCTCTAATCACGGGAACACTAAATTCAAACGAAATAGTCTATGTACTACTTACGATTATTTGTATCTTACTTCCACTCCTTGTAACGAATTATTGGATTGCCAATAAAAAATTTAATTATCAAAATTAAATTTGAAAAACTTAGCAGGGAAAGGTGCTGCCGTTTTTAGTTGGAAGCCTGAACTACGAAGGTCTAGCCAAATGCTCATTCGCAGGTGTTTCACTAATTAATCATTTACTCATCACTTCTCCGCTCTTCTAATTACAAGATGAACATATGTGGTACCTGACCCCCGTTGGAGTAACGCTTTACTCAACTGGGGGTCAGGCATCGTAATTTCTACATATCTTCTACTAATATTGGGTATATTTTGGAAAGAGCGATCACAAAAAATTTAAAAACGGGAAGGAAGATCTATAATTGGCTAACATGACTATTTTTGTAAAAGAAGCAGTAAGTGAACAACCTATCCAAACATTAGAAACGATTCTTGTTCAATTGAATGGCGTCGAAAGGGCTATGGTAGACATTGAAGATGGTGAAGTCAAAATAGAGTATGATGAAAACCAGGTTTCCAATGAAAGTATCAAAGCAAGGATCCTGCAGCATGGCTTACATCTTCTAGATTAGTTCAATTTTGGTAATCGCTTACAGATTCATCCTAGGATACGTAACAATTTACCTAAAAAAACCCCAAAACCTTAAAAAGGTTTGGGGCTGTAATACCTAAAATTAATTATTTTTATAATCCTCCACAGGAAGGATTTTTTGGTTCTAGTAGTTCTTTTTCTTCATTTTCTTTTGAAATAGATTCTAATCCATAACCAGTTGAACTAATTTCTAACACTTCTTCATTTTGCCTCTTGAAATTAAAAGTTGTATCATTACGATTTTGACCTGTTTTTTCAGATTCCATATTGGACCTCTCCTCCATAATTGCGTTTGAATTGGATATCATTTCTTGCTCCTTCTCAAATATATTGTTCCCTTAACAACACAAAAGTTTGATGGAAACATTTTGTTGTTTGATAAATTATTGCCCATAACTTTTTTCCCATAGTGGAAATACGCAAACAAGAGATCTACTAGTGATATAACAGCTAACCATGCCTGGTTGTTGAAATAATCGAGGTTCTTAATAAGTAGAATTCATGTGATTTTTTTTTCTCCCTGTGAAAGCTTATATATGGATGACAACATTGGAAACGGCAGCATTCCAGCAACCGCATCATGCTCAAATTGATCCACTCCTACGTAGTTTAGTGGGATGAGAGAACGGGATACAGCTAGCAAGTATTTATTTATTTGTTTACTAGAATCAGTTTACAAACGCTTTGAGTTTACCTTCTGCGGCATTCTGATTACTTTTCGCTGCTGCTATTCGGACAGTGGCTGGCTCTCCCTTTAAAATTTTATATATACTGGCTCCAATTTCATCTCTAAGTATATTATAAAGGGTATTGGCCTAATTACTCCCCATACAATCGAAAGGTAGTGTTTGAATGTATAATAATGCGATCCCAACATTTAGTGATAACTCTAATGTTATTCCCCAGTCATCGATGTCTTACGGCTATGCGACTCCTGTACATGGACATTGTGTTAATGTTCGTGGGTGTAAAAGTTTTATCATTATAATAGTGTTGTTTATTTTATTAATCATTATAGGCGCCATTGCTTTCTGCCTTTAATAGGGCGGACTTAATAGCAAGTTCTTCAAAAAAAACAAAAAGTTCTTATCGAGTTAGATGACAAAAAACAGGGACATGTCGATCCCATGTCCCCTTCCTGTCAGCAATCATCGCATCTTTTAATGTAAAAGGAACAGGAATATCACTCCATCCTAATTCGTGGGACTAAATGCACGCTCAAGTGGAAAAATGTAAGATTCACCGGACTACGAATTTCTACCGGTATCGAAAGCCATTGTTTATTTGCAGAAAAAGTGATTACCACTTGATCTACTCTTTTGGGTTTTTCTTCTAACTTCTCCAATATATCGATCACTTCTTGGATTTTTGTCCTGACTTTTTTATATTCAATCGATTGCCACGCATCCAAGATACCAAATCATTCTTTTTTCTCTACTAGTTACCGATTAAATTTATGGTAAGATTTTCTCATCAAAAAATAAGAATCCCTTGTTTATGTTTTTATTATGAAAAAAGCGTCAGCTACCATCCAATCCCTGGAAGGTCCCTGACACTTTTTTACTCATTTTAACAATTTATTCAGGAAGTCTAATCTCTGCTTTGCATTTTCTTTAATAATTATATCTACGCCAGTATCAACAACTT
This sequence comes from Neobacillus sp. 204, assembly GCF_046562815.1. Taxonomy (NCBI): domain Bacteria; kingdom Bacillati; phylum Bacillota; class Bacilli; order Caryophanales; family Bacillaceae; genus Neobacillus; species Neobacillus sp. 204. The sequence continues at coordinate 140,919 of NZ_JBJORY010000011.1, read as the reverse complement.
TTTCAACATTTTTTCCCTTTGTCACTTTCAATGCTGTTTCAACGCTTAAATATCCCATATCATAAGGGTTTTGTGCTACTGTACTAGATATCGTTCCATCCTTTATTAACTTCAGCATATCGGGAATTCCGTCTGCTCCTATGACTGGTATAGTAACACCTTGTTCCTTCAATACCTTTATTACAAGTAAAGCGGAAATGTCATGTGTGGCAAAGACTCCCTTAATATCCGGATGCTCAAGCAATATCTTTGTCATTTCTTTTTTTACTGTCTTTTCATCATCCGAATTCCATACAGTATCTGCCGCTATTATGATTCCTGCATCTTTTAAAGCCATTTTAGCTCCATTTATCCGTTCTCTAAATACTGAGACTGATAAATGACCACCGATAATGGCAACTTTATTTCCAGGTTGAAGCTGCGAGGCTAAAAGCGAGCCTGCCTTTTTTCCTAAATCTACGTTATCGGTACCGATATAAGAAGTTTTATTTTGCCAAGAATAATCTTGATCTACTAGCAATACAGGAATTTTTTTTTGTTTCGTATACTTATCCAATAAAGGTATAACCGTTGAATCAATAGGTGCAACAATTAATACATCTGGATTTTCTTGATAAGTCTTTTCTAATAATCTCCTTTGTTCTCTAGTAGAACCATCAAGTGGTGCTAGAACTTTCCCATCTATACCAAAATCACTGAACGCTTTTTCAGCACCAGCTTTAATAATTTCCCAATATTGGGTGTCCATATTTTTTAAAACAATGACCACTTTCGGTCTTTCATCTGCAAATGATTTAGAAATAAAACTTATAATAATAACAGAAATAACCGCTCCAACAATAAAAACTAGTTTTCCATTTTTGATCATTACATCCTCTCCTCTCTTTTAGTTTACGAATAGAAACTACAGTCAGTTAGTAAAACTGGGATTAATATTAAATCGAATGGAGAAAGTGGTTCCCTCAGCTCCCGTTGATATATCAATTTCAGCGTGGTGTCGTTTTGCTACACTGTAGCAAATAGCCAAACCTAATCCTGTTCCCGTCTCCTTCGTGGTAAAGAACGGTGTTCCTAATTTTTGTAATACGTCCGGGCTAATACCTTTTCCTTGATCTTTTATTTCTAAAATAACTGCTTGTTTTTCTGTAAATGTTTTTATGGTAAGTTTTCCATTAGACGACATGGCATCCAGTCCATTTAGAGCAATATTTAAAATAAGTTGACGAATTTCTTTTTGATCTATAAATATATCAGGACAATTATTTAATTCAAGCTTAACATGTTTACTGGACCTTAAAGCTTCTGCTTGAATCAAAGGAGATAGTGCTTCAAGAATCGTATTTAAATTTTGTTTTTTCTTAACACTGACCTTGTTTTTGGCTAAATTAAGAAATTCAGTAATAATCGAATTAGCCCTATTTAATTCATCTAACATCAAATCAATGATCTCTGCTGATAAATTAGCGCTATTATTCCTTGATAATTGTAAAAATCCTTGAACAGTAGTCATGGGATTTCTAATTTCGTGGGCTATTCCTGCCGCCATCTCACCGATTAAATTCAAACGATCTAACCGGGACATCTCTTTCTCTAAGTGAGCCGTTTCCGTAATATCCGTTAAAACGATTAAGATACATGGTTCAGGATGGATATCAATTAATTCAGTAGATAATAATCCATCGCGAAAATCCCCATTTTTCGTTTTATAGCTGATTTTCTTATTACGAATCTTCCGGTCAAGTTTAATAGGGTTTCCTGTTAATTCATCCACAAAATTCTTCAAATTAATTTTGTGTTTTTCCAATTCATCATGGCTATAACCAGTAAATTTTATCCAACTAGTATTTACTTCAATAAAGGTTAAATGCTTCAGAGAAAAAATCGCCATTAAACAAGGACTTGATTCAAAGATTCTTCGAAATCTTTCTTGAGAACTGTACAAATGGTCGGCTATTCTTTTTCGTTCCTCAATCTCTTTATGTAGATTCTCGTTCGCCTTAATAAGTTCTAAGGTTCGTTTTTCAACTATTTCTTCCATTGTATTGAATTGTAGTTTTTTAATTTCCTCTATCTGCTTTCTTTCTGTGACATCACGAATCGTGCAAACGAAGATCTGTTGATTTTCGACTGTTGTTTCACCAATAAGAATGTCTACATGAAAGTGACTTTCATCTTTTCGAATAGCCACCGATTCAATTACTTTACCGCCAGATTGTTTAATAGAAGAAGAGAAAGAATCATCTCCATTGTCTTCAGCCAATTTTAGAAAAAGCAACATCACATTTTTTCCAATTAATTCATCAGCATTGTAACCAAACATTCTTTTACTAGCTGGGTTCACTGATAAAATAGATCCTTGATCGTCAAATGTAAGAATCGTATCGACTATGGTTTCACCAATAACTTTAGATAATGCCTCCGTCCGACGTAAATTTAACGTTGTTCGATCTAACTTTTTATGCACTTCATTTAGTTCAAAGGTACGTTCTCGATCAGTCTGAATGATATTCTCTTTGTGATTTTGATAAATTTTAACAAATTGTTCGATTTTTTGTTTCAATGTGTTTGGATGAAAGGGTTTAAAAATATAATCAATGGCCCCTACTGAATATCCTTGATGCACATGTTCCATATCTTGACTAATCGCTGTGATAAAGATGATTGGAATATGTCTTGTTTTTTCTCGAGCCTTTATGAGTTTCGCCGTTTCAAAGCCATTTAGCCCAGGCATCTGAACATCTAGTAATATAACAGCAAAATCTTGTTTTAACATACATTTTAACGCTTCTTTTCCTGAATTTGCGCTAACCAAGTGATAATTTGGAGAAGTAAGTACAGCTTTTAATGCTAATAGATTTTCTGGATGATCATCCACCATTAAAATATTAACCTTTTTAGAATGGGGACTATTTAACTTTTCGATAAAGTCTTTCTGATGCGTCAAATTCTCCGTAACAGTGTTCATAACTAGTAAACTTTATCCCCTCTCTTTTACCCAACCCGAGAAAACCTGATTCGGCTAGGCTATTATATAATAACGTATGGACATAATTTTGAAGAACCTTATTAAAATAGATGAATACATTTCGGCAGATTATAATATCAAACTCGTTAAATGATTGATCGGTTACTAAATTATGCTGTGCAAACACCACATTTTTTTTCAGGAAGGGATGGAAAAAAACCTTATCATCCACAGCCTTATAGTATTCTGAAAACGCCCTTTTCCCATCTGATTCGATATAGTTTTTTGTATAAAGCTGCATTTTATCTAATGGAAAGGTACCTTGCTTCGCCTTTTCTAGAACACTATTATTTATATCGGTGGCAAATATTTTCGTTTTTTCGTAAATCCCTTCTTCATGCAAGAGAATCGACATAGAATAAACCTCTTCTCCGGTAGAGCAGCCAACATGCCAAATTCGAATTTCAGGATAATCTTTTACTAAAGGGATAATCTTGGTTCGGAATGACTTAAAAAATGGGGGATCACGAAACATCTCTGTAACATTAATCGAGAAATCAGAAAGCAATTCCCCCATGACTTCTGAATTGCGTAGTACCATTTCTTGAAGTGCTGATATACTTGAAAGATTCTTCTTCCAAACACGATGGCTAATTCTCCTTTGGATGAAAGGAAAGGCATAGTTTCGAAAATCATAACCATAATAACGAAAAACGGCCTCAAGAAGTAATTCTATTTCAATTCTTTCAATCTCTTCTGACTGTAGAATATGATGGTTATTTGACAATTTTTCTTTTGTCATTTTCTAGCTCTCCTTTCTATACAGCCATACTTGCATTAAGGAAAATAACTGTTCTAAGTTAATGGGCTTACTTATATAATCCGTTGCTCCAGCATCTAAACATTCTTCTCTACTTCGTTTCATTGCCTTAGCTGTAAGGGCAATGATTGGTACTGTTTGAAATTCTGTCATTTGGCGAATTAGTCGCATTGCTTCAAACCCATCCATCTCAGGCATCATAATGTCCATTAAGATTAGGTCTGTATCTCGGTTTTCCTGTAATACCTCAATCCCTTCGCGACCATTTTCTGCTACAATGATATCCATTTCATACTTCTCAAGAGCGATTGTTAAAGCATAAACATTTCGGATATCATCATCCACAATGAGAACTTTCTTGTTTTTCAATGAAGAGATCCCTTGTTGGTTTATTCGATCTTCTATATCTTTAAGTGGGGCATCCTCATAAAGACTTATGGCCACTTCTTCCATAGTAGAATTCCCCACAATTTTATTGGTTGTTTGAAAGTACGGTAAATATAAAGTAAAGGTGCTTCCTTTTCCTTTCTTACTAGTTACTTCAATATATCCACCTAATAACTGCGCCATTTCTCGACTAATGGAAAGTCCTAATCCAGAACCGCCATATTGACGACTCGTCGTTCCATCTGCTTGTTTAAAGGCATCAAATATCGATTCTTGTTTGTCTCTATCAATGCCAATTCCCGTATCGATAACGGAGAAAGCAAGCATCGATTGCTCTCGAGCTTCGTTCTCCAAAAATTTCTCACTGACGTCTTTTATTACCTTCCGAACAACTAAGGACACACTGCCATTCTCCGTAAACTTAAAAGCATTTGAAAGGAGATTTTTTAAAATTTGCTGTAATCGTTGTTCATCCGTATAGAAAGTGTCTGATAAACTTGCTTCCATTTCAACAGTAAACTCAACATTCTTCTGACTTGCGATAGGATAAAATTGGCGTTCGATATAATCTTGCACATCTTGAAGTTCTACCACTTGAGGGTTCACATCTAATTTACCTGACTCCACTTTCGCTAAATCCAAAACATCGTTTATTAAATGAAGTAAATCATTACCAGATGAATAGATCGTCCGAATATACTCTTCCTGTTCAGCGGTAAGATTTCCATCCCCGTTTTCAGCGAGTATTTGCGCTAAAATTAGTAAACTATTAAGTGGTGTTCTTAACTCGTGGGACATATTGGCAAGAAACTCGGATTTATATTGAGAGCTAAGCTCTAGTAGTTGAGCTTTCTCTTCAAGCGCTTCCTTAACCTTTTCTATTTCTTTGTTCTTTTGTTCAGAGGCTATATACTGCTCTTCAAGTTTTTCATTCGTGGTCCTTAACTCTTCTTGTTGTAACTGCAGCTCTTCTGATTGGGCTTGAAGCTCTTCTGTCATTACTTGTGATTCCTGCAATAATCCTTCTGCTTTCATATGGCTAATAATACTATTTATTTTAATACCAATATTACTAATTACTGCTTCAAGGAGTTTTACCTGCAGGGGACTATATGACTCGAATGATGCAATTTCAATGACAGCAAGCACTTCATCCTCAAATTGTACAGGTAATATAATGATATTTTTCGGAGAAGCTGCTCCCGTGCCTGAGCTTATTTTTATGTAATGATCGGGGACAGCCTTCAGTAAGATTGAGCGCTGCTCTAGTGCACATTGGCCAACTAGACCCTCGCCAAATCGAAAACGCCTATCATTTTTACCATCATCTAAAAGAGCATAAGCAGAAATCTTTCTTAAATATTGCCCGTCCTCTTCCACTTCCTTAACATAGAAGATTCCGCAGCTTGCGCCAACCATCGGTACAAGCTTCGTAATTAACAATTCTGCTAACAAAGAAACATTTTCAACTTTTGGGTAAATGGTAGCAACCTCTGCAATTTTTGTATTTAGCCAGCTTTGGTCTTCTGCTTCTTCTTTTAATTGTTTCTCTAACTTACTATGCTCCTCAAGTGCATGTGCCATTTTATTAAAGGCAACAGCTATGTCACCCAGTTCACCTCTTGAGGAAATATCAATTCGGGGCAATGAATCAAAATCACTATTGGTAGCTCTTTTCATGACTGCAGTTATCTTGTTAAGGTTATTTGTCATTCCTCTAATAATCCAAATTGTAAAACCAATTCCAATCGATAAAGCAATGGCAAGATAAATGTAAATTATGGTAACAGCCCAGTTGTATGTATCTTTAGATCTTAAAAGTTCATTTTTCATCTTTTGTTCTTGCAATCCATAAAGAAGATCGGCAATTTGAATCATTCTCTGCCTAATAAGTTCTGAGTCAGACCAAAATACAGCAGGAATTTTATACTCACTATTTATTTTTTTTGCTGTCAATGCTTGCTGACCCATGTTTTTATATGATTCATGTAATGTTGAAAACTTTGCAATTAGTTCTTTAGATTTCTCTTGCTTGTCCATTTTTTCTAGTGATTCAATCGCAACGTGCAGATTGGTATGGGAATCTTCCCAAGAATTCGTCGCATTTAAATCGATACCATTTCCATGATCAGATAACATCGAAGATAGCTCTAGTCCTATTCTAGAAGTCTCATATTTAATATCTGAAGCCTTTTCGATTCTCTCATTTAAATCATTAACAACAACATTCATATTCACTGTGGTCTGTTCGAGCATGTTCATTAAAATGACAGCAATAATAAAAAATAACAGCAGTAATGACCCTATGCTCGTATAGAGTTTTGTTGTAAATTTCATATAACCTCCAGATATACTATCATTAAAAGTTTAATTTATTGATGTCAAAGATTAGTTGTCACAAAAAACAAAAAATTCAATATATATTTTTATTTATCAATTAACTTTCATATTTTTTAATTTTACTTTAAGTCATTATTATCGTCTACATAATAATTTTTTATAAAAATGTACTGCCTGGTATAATAATTCACTCATTACTACCTATTATAGGTAGATATTACCTTGACAGCATGTGAATTAACCCCAATTCCTGAGAGTCTTGAGAAATTATTTTACATGAGGTGTTTCAAAATTGTAATAAAAGTAAAAAAGCGGTTCAATTCTAATTTTAAGGAATTGAACCGCTTTGTGTTTATGATTTTGGATCCATCCACGGGTTTTTGCTCAGCTTTGGTCCGTATATTGTTTTTAATAATACATGGCCGCTGTCACTCACATACTCGATTAATGAAAACGCACCAGCTGGTGTTTCTACTTGGACATCAATTCTTACTGGGCTTTTTTTCAGCTCATTGACAATCTGGACACCCACATTCATTGGGAGCGGTTCAGGGGCACGAACGATGATATCGAGATCACTTTCTAAGGTTACTGTTTGTACGCTGCTGGCAAGCTCAAAGCCAACACTGCCTCCCGGTCCCCAGGAAAACCTGTATTTGTTAAATAGGTCTGCAGAAATTGTAAGAGACGAAAACACAGGAGACTGTTTATTTTCCCATAGGTACCTTTCAGTAAGATGTTCAGGTTTTATTTGCGGAATCACTTTATTATCCGGTAAAAACGCGGCAAATCGTTCATTTCTTTTTTTGCCCCTAATCCCGACAGCTACCTGCCCATGAGGAGCATTTGCCCTGCGGACAACGACAAATGGAGCAAGTTCAAGGGAAAGAACGGCCCATTCAGGGAGAGGAGAGTGGCTGATTAAATCCCTGCTGTTAATCTCCAGTATATCGTGTGGTTCTAAAACCATTGTTCTCTCAACTTTTCTCTGACCAAAATGGAAGCTGACCGTCCGCCGTTTCTTGCAAAAGTAGAAGTTAGCCGACTACTTAAATCCCTTGGGTTATTTTTTATGTCCGCGATTGCATCCATTAAATTACTGCGTACTGTCAGTAGGTCGGCTTCATTGGGATCATCTGCATTTACTCCGACTATTAGTTCATAAAGAGCGCCTAGTTTTTCAAAGGATCGGATATCATAAGCCATCGCCGGAACTTTTTTCGTTGCTTCTTCAAGCTCATCAATTGTTCGAAGCGTGATTCTTGCCGCCGATTTTTTGGACATTACATGCACATTTACACCCTCGTCATCTAAAGCGATCAAACGATTGGCCTGCAACCCATGGGAAAGAAATGCTCCTGAAATCGCCTTACCTGGAATAAATGCTATCACTGGATGGCCTGCTAATCTTGCTGATGCATAGGCATCCACAGCTGCTGCGCATGCCTGATGGATTCCCAAAAGTTCTTCACAATATCCATACGCCTGACTAGGTACATCAACAACTGCAACAATTGCCCGCTTCTCTTTATTTCGGTCCTCCTCGATTGCTTCCCTGATATACTTGGCGATTATCCATCCCTGCTCTAGTCCGAATTCACCAGTTCGGGCTCTTGGAAAGCGACTGTCTCTATCGGGCACAACTGCAAGGAAACGGGCAGCCTTATTGCCGATAAAGGAGTCGGCACAAAGCACCGAAGGGATTTCGCTAATATTCGGTGACCCCGATGCCAATAGTTTAAACCATTTTTGGCCCCTGCTTTTTATTTCATCAATCGGGACTTTTTTACTGCCGTGCTCGCCTTCCCCATCAACGATTAGGTCGGACTGCATCCATAAGCTTCTGACTGATTCCGGTCTTAGCTTCTCAGACAGATTAATAGATTCTAAAAAGGATAAATATCGATCAACCTGAGCACTTCTTGCGGTATCCCTTGTCCCCTTCACGATTTCAGAAAGTATAGACTGCTTTAATCTGCCGATATCATCTTCGACCAATATTTCTGCAAAGCCTGAAGCTGTTCTTTGATTTCCTCCGATCGTATTCCAAATCAGGCGGCGGTCCGTCGAATCGAATTCCTCGATGCCAGCTTCCTGCTCAATTACTTCCGGTCCATTTAAGCCGAGGCGTCCTTCGCGAGTCATGATTAATGAGCTGCATAAACCAGCAGTAATGGACATACCTCCAAAAGCACCGATTTTGCCTGGGATGATGCCAATGACAGGGACATATTCCTTAAGAGCAACAATCGCTGATCCGATTTCTGCAATAGACAATAGGCCATAGTTTGCCTCCTGCAGCCTGACTCCGCCTGTGTCGAATATAAGAATAGGGTAAATGCAGGTGCCGGATTGATTGTCCTTCAAAGCAAGCTCTAAAGCTCCTGCAATTTTAGCACCCGAAACTTCACCAATTCCTCCACCCTGAAAATTTCCTTCTATTGATATCACTAATAAAGAATGTCCATTCATTTCACCTCTGGCAATGATCACTCCATCATCGCTTTGCGGAACAATTCCTTGAGGTTCCAAGTGAGGTGATTCAATCCCTGTAAATGGATCCAGTAGTTCCCTAAAGCTGGAATCATCCAGTAAAAAATGTGCCCTTTCACGGCCACTACATTCTACAAAGCTAGTTTTTATTGTATTCAGCATTATTAGCCACCTCCAATGCTTGTGCTAGTCTTAATGTGACAACACCTGGAGTTGCTCCAAAATCATTAATCATAATTCTGGCAGATACAGCATTTTGTATAAAAAATCGTTCCAAGACCGATTTCCAAATTTCTTTATATCCTGTGGTTCCAGTTCGTATAGTTACTTCTGCAAAATCCCCATCAGTAGGTACCATTAAGATTTCAAGATCACCTGATCCAACTACTCCCACATGTGCTTGCGATTCAAGGATTTTAGTTGCGGGAAAACGAAATGTTAATCTTTCCAATTGGCAGTCCCCCATTTTTTATTATTAAGGCTATTTTCGCAAAGATTGTTGTTTTTCGTATAAGTTAATCAACCCGTATAAATAGATACTTCGTGGCACCTTTTCGTAAGAACATTTGCGAAAATTGCCAAGAAACTTAGTAAATGACCCTTATTAAGCTCCAAAAGCAACAAAGTTTACGAAAAGAGCCATTATTAATTAGCTAATGTGACTTGCGGATAAGTTTGATTCCTGGTATACAGATGAAGTGAATCGAGAAATAAAGTAGCCGCTAGAAGATCTGCGCTTCCACCTGGGGAAGCATTAGTCCAGCGCAATAATTGATCTAACTGCATTAAAACCTTCCAACCATTTACAGTCCATACTCCGCCTGATTTCAGGATTTCATTGGCAAGCTCCTTTGTACTGACCAGCGCTTTCAAACCCCCCCGGTGCAAAATACAAGTATCATCAAGACTAGCCATTAGCGCAATTAAGACGTTTAACCTGCAAAGATTTTCTGTTACACCACTTCTTCTTGACGCATAAAGAACAGGTAAGGCTATATTTCTTAAATGAGGGAACCCTTGCTGAGCTTCACCTTTGGCACCATTTACCCCGTATCTTACTTTTACATGCGCACCATTGGTTATTACTTTCGGTTGATTCCGATCTGGAAAGCGAGCAAGCTTTCCTGCGGACAATGCAATATTGTCCATAGAAGATTCTTCAGGGTTCATGGCTGAGCTCGAGACAAGCAGACCTAATGCCCAAATGGCCCCTTTATGTGTGTTAACCCCTCCGGTTGCTTCGAACATATCCTTTTCTCCTTGGCGTCCGATCGCGGCAATCTCTTCGCGCAGTTTCTGTGACGGCTTTCTGTTTGAGCTTGCCTTAGCAATCTCTCTGAATGTCCGCTCCAATGCTTTAGCCGATCTGATCATTAAATCTATCGACATGTCCGTATGCGATCCGGAATTTTCTTTATCAACGAGTCCTGGTTTTGGCGTCAGTTCTGCTTCCTCGATGAGCGATTGTACTGCAAGCCTTCCAAGATCCTGAATATTTGTTTGGATGTGATTCATCCTCTTCGGCCCCCTGTTACCAACTTCTAAATTTAGCCGGCGGCTCATATAATCCCTCTGACCATTCCACCAGCTCTTCAATATTTTTAGCTGCCAATAAGGAACGCTTTGCTTCTGTCCTTTTAATTCCGAGGTCTTCCGGAAGAGCAATCAGCCCTTCTCTTCTTAATTTATCAGTATTTTTCACGTTATGTTCCAATCCAATCGGGGTAACACCTGCGATTGCAGCAATCGCCTGTCTCCGCTCTTCCATGCTACTTGCTTTATACAAGTAGGCAATTCCTTCTTCGGTTACAATATGGGTAACATCCTGGCCGTAAATCATAACGGGTGCAACAGCAAGCCCTGCATCGTTTTTAACATCCACAGCATCCAAATTTTCAACGAAAATTGGTTTATTCCCCTTTTGAAATGTTTCGACGACCTGGACAACAAGTTTTCGGCCGCGTACTAGCGGATCGTCATCCGTTATCATGTCGAGCCACGCTTGGGAAGAGTGTCGCCTTCCCCCTGGGTCATGCCCCATATTGGGTGCACCTCCAAACCCTGCCAGCCTTCCTCGGGTAACGGTTGAGGAATTACCTGCGGCGTCTATTTGTAAACTGGAACCGACAAACAAATCAACCGCATATTGTCCCGCAAGCTGGCATAACGTACGGTTGGAACGCATACTTCCATCATGTCCTGTAAAAAATACGTCACGCCTTGCAGCCACATACTTTTCCATCCCTACCTCCCCTCCAAAACAATGGATACTCTCCACCCAGCCGCTTTCAATAGCAGGGATAAGCGTAGGGTGCGGGTTCAAGGCCCAGTGTTTGCATATTTTCCCCTTCAGTCCTAGTGACTCCCCGTATGTGGGAAGGAGCAGCTCAACAGCAGCTGTATTATAACCAATCCCATGATTCAGCGATTTCACCTGATGTTTTTCATAAATACCACGGATAATCATCATTGCTTGAAGTACCTGAATATCGGTAATATGACGGGGATCACGGGTGAAAAGAGGCTCAAGCTGGTACGGCTTATCAGCAACTACTACATAGTCGATCCAAGAACCTGGTATATCAACCCGCGGCAATTCATCTACCAATTCATTTACCTGTGCAATCACAATTCCATCTCGAAAAGCTGCTGCTTCAATAAGGGTCGGAGTCTCTTCCGTGTTAGCTCCTGTGTATAAATTACCTTCTGCATCTGCCTTGTCGGCTGCTACTAAAGCAACAGATGGAATCAAATCAATGAATAGCCTTCCATACAGTTCCACGTAGGTATGAATCTCACCCATGGTCAGCTTGCCATCTTCAAGCATTTGTGCCATTCGAAGGCTTTGTGGGCCTGCATAGGAAAAATCCACTTTTTTGGCAATGCCCGATTCAAACAAATCTAAATGCTCGGGACGAGATATACTCGACATAATCATATGTAAATCGTACAATTTTCTAGGATCTGCCTGGGCAAGGGCTGTAGAAAGGAAGGATGCCTGCTTTTGGTTATTCCCCTCCAACACGACGCGGTCTCCAGGCATGATCAATGTTTCAAGCGCCTCGACGATTTTGTTTGTAGGAATAATTCGGTTATTGGTTATACTTTGCATGTTCGCGATTCTTTTTCCTTTTGCTTCTAATCGGGTCTTCCAAGAACGTTGTTTGATTGTCTGCATTTAACTGTAACCCCTTTCAAATATTATTTTTTTTAAACCTAAGATTGATTTGAAATGAAACGATTGGCCAATAACAGACAATTCCTAAACCCATTTTCTTCAACAGAAAGTGCTCGGGCACCAGGCAAAGCTTTTTTTGCTAAACTTGCCAGCACGTTCCCTGGAGGCATTTCAATAAAAAGTCTTGTTCCATGTTCGCAAAGTATGGAAGAGATATCATGCCATTTGACTGGATGAGAAAGGTTAAAAGCAAGATCCTCTTTAATTTGTTCTGGTGATTTTAAAAGTCTTGCTGTCCGATTGCAGGCATAGGGAATAATTGGTGAACGAAAATGAACTTTTGAAAGTTCTTTGTATAATGAAACAGAAACCGGCTGGAGTAATGGGCAATGTGAAGGGACACTAATATTTAGAACATCCGCTTTTCTCGCCCCTATATCCCTGGCATGATGGATAACCCTGTCAACTCCCGTAATTGAACCTGAAATTGTAACTTGGTCGGGAGCATTAATATTTGCTAGGTAAATAGGATCCTTTTCACTAAAATAGCACTTTACTATTTCTTTCATTGTTCGTTCGTCGATTCCTGTTACAACACCCATCCCGTATCCAGACGGAAAGGCCTGTTCCATCAATTGCCCTCTAAGCTTCACCAGCCTAATAGCATCAGCAAATTCAATCGCCTTGCATGCGACCGCTGCACTGAATGAGCCGACAGAATGGCCTGCTGCAATATCTGGAAGTACTCCTTCCGATGCAAATGCTTTTAAAACTGCAACAGAGGAAACAAGTATTGAAAGCTGCACTGAAATCGTCGACTCCAATGCAGCCATCGAATCTAGTTTGTATACGCTTTCACCAAGGATATCACTAGCTTGCTCCATGACCTCTGAAATAACAGGGTGATCCTGCAGATGATGAAGCATATTCGGCTTTTGGGATCCTTGGCCAGGAAATAAGAATGCTAGTTTCATCTTTCATCCACCTTCTTAGGCAATGTCAATACAATTCTATTGAGCTAACTTTTTTCTAATGCTGGAAATAACATCTTGGTTATGGCTGGTTAATAACTCTGCGGCCTCTGCTATTTTGTCCTTAGTCAATAGGTCAATCAATCTTTCGTGTTCATCTACTGATTTTTCAATGTTTCCGTTGTTTGCGAATGAAAGACTTTGGATCCTAAGCAACGGCCAGCCCAAACGGGAATACATTGTTTTAATTGTTTCGCTTTTACTCATCTCCACAATTTTCATATGAAAGGAGTGATTTAACTGGGTATACAGATGAACATCCGTAATATCCTTCATTTCTTTCAAAATAGCAGCCATTTTTTGCAAGCAACCATGATCCGTACCGTTTCTCCGAATCCGTTCGATGGCCATTGTTTCAAGCATATTACGAATTTCGAGGAGATCATAAATTTCATTCTCTGTATAATCTTTTACCACCGCTCCCTTCCGCGGTATTCTTTCCACAAGACCTTCAATTGAGAGTAAATAAATGGCCTCCCGGACTGGGGCACGGCTTGTTCCATACTCCTCTGCATAAATATGTTCAATCAGCTTTTCCCCTGGTACTAACTCCCCCTTAATTATTTGCTCAGTAATATGTTCAGCTATATGGTTTGATAGAGCATTTTCATTAATTTTACGAGATTGCATGACTCTGTCTCCTCCTAATAGAAAATTTGGTCGACTGTCGATTTTTTTAATTATAACGTGACCCATTAGAAAATTCAATATTTTTAGAAAATTTTAAAAATGAATTGACACATTCTTTTCTTTCGTTTTATTATGGATTTTAGAATACAGTCGACTGTTGATTCTAAGTTTGAAAACGCTTACTCATCTTTTGGTCTTTCAATCTCTCCTCTTGTCTAGACAAGCATTGTTTTGTTTTCTCTCCGCGTTATAGCTTTTTGTCTCTTTTGTCTAAAGCAAAAAAATTGAAAAGGAGAAATTCTATGATCATTTTTGGTGTCGCTTTATTATCAATTTGCTTTTTAGCAGGGGTATTTTTTGGGGATCTCCTAGGGGACATACTTGGTATTGACGCCAATGTCGGCGGGGTCGGTTTTGCCATGCTGTTGCTGATTCTGATTGTGGAATACCTGAAAAAGAAAGAAAAGTTAAACAAACAGACGCAAGAAGGATTGGCTTTTTGGAGTGGAATGTACATCCCGATTGTTGTTGCCATGTCGGCACAGCAAAATGTCGTAGCAGCTCTTGATGGGGGAGTACTTGCAATTACTGCAGGTGTGGTCGTAGTCCTAATTAGTTGGGCAGTTGTTCCCCTTCTTAGCAGGGGCGGTACAATTAATGAGTCTCATGAAAGTGAATTGATTGGAGGCGAGCAGCGTGTTAGAAACATTAGGTAGTGTTTTTCAAAATAATGGTTTAATTGTTTCTTTTGCCATTGTTGGCTTTACTATGTATCTCTCTTATTTCATTTCTGACAAGTTAACAAAAGGGCGGATTCACGGATCAGCTATTGCCATCACCCTCGGCCTTGTGCTTGCTTATATAGGGGGAGTAATTACAGGGGGAGAGAAAGGAATTGCAGACATAAGCCTCTTTACAGGAATCGGTCTGATGGGCGGCGGTATGCTCCGGGACTTTGCGATTGTTGCTACTGCTTTTGGAGCAAACTTCAGTGAAATTAAAAAGGCTGGAGTAAATGGAGTCTTATCTCTGTTTATTGGTGTGATTCTCTCCTTTATTGTCGGAGTATGTATTGCATTGGCATTCGGATATAAAGACGCGGTTAGCTTAACTACGATAGGTGCAGGAACAGCCACCTACATAGTGGGTCCTGTTACAGGAACAGCAATAGGGGCAAGCTCTGAAGTCATTACCATAAGTATTGCTGCCGGGCTTATAAAATCAATCCTTACAATGATCGGCACCCCATTCGTAGCAAAATATATCGGGTTAAACAACCCGCGTACGGCAATGGTATATGGAGGATTAATGGGAACAACAAGCGGGGTCGCCGGAGGATTGGCCGCAACAGACCCAAAACTTGTTCCCTACGGAGCAGTAACCGCCACTTTTTATACTGGCTTAGGCTGCCTGCTTGGCCCTTCCGTATTATTTTTGGTAACAAAAGCATTTTTTGCATGATCGATGAACTATCTTCTGGTAAACGTTAATACTCATTAACAAGGTTATTTTTGATGGAGAACTGGTCAATAACCATTTTAATTCTTTTGTAAAAATAGGAGCCTTTCCTTATGGAGAGGCTCTTTACCAGTTTAAGGTGTCAACTCTACCATCTCTCAGGAAAGCATCATAATTCCAGTTTCCCAGGAGCAAGTTGAGGTAAACAAGCACTCTACGAAGTTAAAGCACACGGGTCAGGCACTAAATCTACGGTTCTAATAAATATAACCGAATTCTCGTTAGAATAGTCACCTTAGCTTGCGAATGGTCTCGAAATTAACCCCAGGCTTAATATAAAGAAACGTGTTGATAGTCCTAACTACTTATTAAAAATCCAGAATTTAACAGGATATATGTACTAAAAAATATAGTTAAATAAGGTAATATTGTATCAATTTTCCAAATTTATAGTATTTTCAGTTAATAACTATTATTCTCTCTGGTAAACTATTCATTGGCACCACATATTTTTCCAAATACATAAAGATAAAGGTGGGACCAATTAAATATTGGAGGGAATTTAAATGAAAAAGTTTACAAAGGTTGTCATCCCAACGGCAATGGCACTAACCATGACACTATCCTCTACTGCGATGGCTGAGCCTCAGTCAAAACCAAACGGACCTTATATTGAGGATGAGCAAAACATCTCTCTGTCCAGTTATATGTCAAATGAGGAATTAGCCAGCACTCTAGAAAAACTTCAGGCGTCTTCTAAAGGCAAAATGAAATTAGAGATTGCAGGATATTCCAATCAATCTCCAGATGGATACAAAACCGAAACGGACAAAGGAGATCCCTTATATGTGGTAAAATTCGGTGATGCCGATCCAAACAAAAAAAGAATCTTAATTACAACTCAAATTCATGGTAACGAGCAAATCGGCACAGAAGCTGCCATTGACATTATCCAAAAGCTTTCAAGCGGTGGTAAGGAAATTAACGATATTCTTGATAAAGTTTCCATTTGGATCATGCCCCGAATTAATCCCGAAGGAGCTGATAACCAATTCGAAGGAAAATGGTACCCAACTCGATATACTCACCAAACATGGCTACCAGAAAATATTTCACTTCCAGCAGGTACAAAGGCACCATGGTATTACAATTCAGATGGCAGTGAACGGGGTCAGACAGATGAAGGCCGTGTAGTTTATGGTATCCCTGGTTATGACCAGAACAGAGATTATAATCCAAATTTAGATTTTAGGGTCGAAAATGCGGACAAAGCCGAAGTAGCATCATTTTTGAATAACAAAACAACAAATAACAGCAGCAATGGCGGCTTTTTTGTAACAGCTGAAGCCAGAACGGTTTCAGGCGTCTTTAAAGAATTTAAACCGGATGTGTATGTTGACGTGCACCATCGCGGATTTAATACTCTATCAGATGAGGATAACAGATCTGTTCCAGTACAAGTAGCGGCTGTAGTGGCTGATCCTTACAAAGATCCGTTCTCAGGTAAAACCTATGAAGTAGATGAAGACGTATTGAAATTCGGCAAACAAGTCAATGCCCTCGCATCTCTTGCCCTTCAGAGAGGGTATTCACAGTATGGGGCCGTTCAAAAATATCCAGATGTTAACCTTCCTGGTACCGCACTTGGAGCATTTGCTTTAAATGATACTTCCATCATGTTGATTGAAATCAAGGGCCAAAGCCAGACTCTAGGACAAAAACAGTCCGGTATGTTGAAAGAAACCGTAAAAGTTCCATTATATGAGGTATTTAAAGGGCTAGCTGACGGCTCGATTAACGACATAGATCCTGCGATTTATGATGCCATTCCAGAAGCTACTAATAGAATTACGGATCCTACAACAAGAGATTAATATATAAGTCTTAAATTTAAACGGTGCCTATAAAATTTATAGGCTCTGTTGTTCCTTTTCTATTAATTGAAACGAGGAAATACTAAATGACCGAACATGTGGGACATATTCGGTCATTCTCCTATTACCATATTATGTGAAAACTTTCTTCAATACGTTACACTGTAAAATGTTCCTCTCCAGAATGATTCCTTTTTCCCATGATTATTCAATACAAATACTTATCTATGCATGAAAGGTACGGCTATAAAGAGTGTACTTTTCAATTCGTTGACGATTCGGTTCATACCCGATTCCGGGTTGTTTTGGAATGGTAATCATCCCATCCTCCACGACTACCTCAGGATCAATAATATCTTCCTTCCAGTAACGCTCAGATGCAGCCGTATCACCCGGAAGAGTAAAATTAGACAGGCTTGTGATCGCAATATTATGTGCCCTTCCAACTCCAGCTTCAAGCATACCTCCACACCAGACTGGAATACCATTAGCCGCACATAAATCATGGATTTTTTTAGATTCTGTTAAGCCTCCAACACGTCCGATCTTAATGTTAATGATTTTACAGCTTCCTAGATAGATGGCTTTTCTCACATCTTCAATACTATGGATACTTTCATCCAAGCATATCGGTGTCTCAATTTGCGCCTGAAGCTGTGCGTGATCGACGATATCATCAAAGCCCAATGGCTGCTCGATCATCATTAAATTGAATTGATCCATCGCCTTTAGGGTTTCGATATCATCTAAGGTATAAGCCGTATTTGCGTCAGCCATTAATGGAATATCTGGGTAGTATTTTCGAATCTCCGCTAAAATATTTACATCCCAACCTGGTTGAATTTTTACTTTAATGCGTTTATATCCTTCTTGTAAATAACCCTCTATCAAAGATAATAATTCTTCGACATTGTCCTGGATCCCAATACTGACGCCGACTTCAATTTTTTCTAAGGATCCTCCGAGGGCACTCGCAAGACTTACTCCCTGCTGTTTAGCATAGGCATCCCAAATGGCTCCTTCAAGGGCAGCCTTTGCCATATAATTTCCACGAATATGGTGAAAGCGTTCTGAGACCTCATCCGGATGAGAAATTGGCTCCTTCAGAAGAATTGGTATCAAAAAATCCTCCATCATATGCCAATTGGTTTTGACTGTCTCTTCTTTATAAGTAGCATCTATCGCAGCAACTGACTCCGCCCATCCCGTAATACCATCCTTTGTAATGACTTCCACCAAAATAAAATCTTTATCATATTCCGTCCCAACAGCTGTGGTAAAGGGGTGTAAAAGATCCATTTTCATATGTCTTAACACGATTCGTTGTATTTCCATACTATTTATCCCTCACTCCGTTAAGTATGTTTCTTTTCTAATACATAATGATGGAGGTAAGGATGATCACTCTTCCGTAATGCTGTAACCATCCACCCTTTGCTCAAATAATGGGTAAAAACCTCTCGTGTTTTCAGTCTCCATTCTAATGCCGCTTTTAAATTATTAGATTTAATCGTTTGGAATTGATTAGGAATTGGCACATATAGAACATTCGCTTCCTTCTCGCTATCAAGTAAGACCGCTTTCGGAACTGGGTAGCCTTGGGCATCCTCCTCTACATGAATCAAGAAGGGCACTTCTTGGTTATCAATAAAATCTTCCCTCCGCTTAGATGTTTCCTCAGCTATGTTCCATTCCACTAAAAAGCGATCAGATGGCAAGCCGGCGTTAAGGATGTCAGGCATATCACCGTAACAATTCTCAATGTACTGCGTACATACGCCGCCTAATTTGCTTAAATTAAGATAGCCATTGACCGTTTCCAGTGGATCATACGTCCATGTGATTAATCGATAGCCCATGTTAAGAGCCTCTTCTCGCTGCCTTAATTTTAATTTTTCGCCAATTCCCATTTTCCGAAAATCTGGGTGAATCCCCATACTGTGCGAACAAAGATAGACACTTGACCCATTAAATCCTGGAAAACTATATTGAAATCCAATTAATTGTACGCCAGAAAAAGCGCCGATCACCATCCCGCCATTTTTTACAACAGCGATACTATGGTTAACTGGGACCGGATCCTCATCAGACCAAATCAAACTTTCTAAGTCTCTAACGGCAGTCAATTCTTCTGCCGTATGTAACATGCGTATTATTATCGGTTCTTGTAAATCCATTTTGAGTAACGATCCTCCTGTCCTTGATTAAATGACACTTTTAAGAAAGCTTTTTAAACGATCGCTATTAGGATTGCTGAATAGTTGAAGTGGCGGTCCTTGTTCTTCGATGACACCGTCACACATATAAATGACGCGATCGGCCACTTCTCTAGCAAACTTCATTTCGTGAGTTACAATCAGCATCGTCATTCCTTCTTCTGCTAAACCCTTCATAACATTAAGAACCTCACTAACTAGTTCTGGATCTAACGCAGAGGTCGGCTCATCAAAGAGCATAATTTTCGGATTCATTGCCATTGCTCGTGCAATCGCGACCCGCTGCTGCTGACCTCCGGAAAGTTTTCTTGGATATACATCCTTTTTATCCTTTAGACCCACCCTTTCCAGGAGCGCTAAGGCATGTTCAACAGTTTCTCCTTTAGGCTTCTTTAATGCCTGAATTGGCGCTTCAATAATGTTTTGTAACACTGTCAGGTGCGGGAACAAATTAAATTGTTGAAATACCATCCCTACTTCCCGTCTAATCTGTTGAATACTCCGCGGCGAATAGTTTAATTCCGTCCCATCTATCGAAATTAGACCAGATGATAGGGTCTCAAGACCGTTCAAACAGCGAAGAAGCGTACTTTTCCCCGAACCGCTTGAACCAATCAGGGCAACCACCTCACCAGGATACACCTGTAAATTAATCCCTTTTAACACTTCCAATTGTTTAAAACTTTTATGAACATTTTCAATTTCGATAATTGGGCGAAGATGATCTTTCACTTTATTTGACACGGGTAGGTCCTCCCTTGACTAACGTTCACTAACCGACAACCTAAATTCTACTTTTCTTAGGAAAAAGGAAAAGATCGTTGTCATCACTAAGTAAAGAACGGCTGCAGTAATATAGAATTCAATAAATGCATAATTTGTTGATGCAAATCTTTGTGAGGTCATCATTAATTCTGATAAAGTGACAAGAGAGGCAAGCGATGAATCTTTTAGAAGTGTAATAGACTCATTGCCAATCGCAGGGATGCTAACTCTTAATGCCTGTGGAAGAATAATTCTTCGCATGATGGTTGGATAGCTCAATCCTAACGACTGGGCGGCTTCCATCTGGCCCTTAGGAATGGACAAGATTCCTCCTCTTAGAATTTCGGCAATATAGGCTCCGGCATTTATTCCTAATGCAAGTACGGAGGCGGTAAAGGGATTCAATTCAATTCCGATTTGCGGAAGGCCAAAGTAAACAAGAAATAGTTGGACCAAAAGAGGTGTCCCTCTAAGAACCCAAATATAAAAGTCTGCGAACAAAGACAAGACTTTAAATTTTGAAATCTTCAAGATTACGATGATAATTCCCATAACTAACCCTAGGACTAAGGAAAGAATCGAGATTTCAAGTGTCATTAGTGATGCCTCGAGTAAAAATGGAATGTATTGGGTAACAAGAGAAAAATCTAACATATCATTTGCTCCTTATCGGATGTCTTTTCCAAACCATTTTTTACTTATTTCTTCATACTTACCGTCTTTTTGCATTTCGGTGATAATCTTATTGATTTCATTTCGGAGATCATTGTCTTCTTTACGTATTGTCATGCCTGCTAATTCCGTGTTCAAAAGACCGTCAACTGCTACTAAACTATAATTCTGATCAAGAATAATTTTGGCACCTACACCTTGGTCTGTTGAGACACCTTCAAGACGGCCATTTACCAAGTCCTCAAAGGCAAGAAAATCATTTTTATACAGTTTCACATCAGCTCCAAGCTTTGTTACCTCTTCGGCAGCAGTTGTTGAAATCGTTACACCTATTTTTTTACCCTTCATGTCTTTTG
Organism: Neobacillus sp. 204; assembly: GCF_046562815.1. Lineage (NCBI taxonomy): Bacteria > Bacillati > Bacillota > Bacilli > Caryophanales > Bacillaceae > Neobacillus > Neobacillus sp. 204. The sequence continues at coordinate 119,734 of NZ_JBJORY010000011.1, read as the reverse complement.
GAGCTTTTATGGAAGAGTCTTTTGGAACAAACAACTGATTTCCAGTGGTAAAATAAGGGTCGCTAAACGATACTTTCTTCTTTCTTTCCTCGGTAATCGCCATATCGGAAATGATCAAATCAAACTTTTTGCCTGTTAAGGCAGGGATCATACTATCCCATGGGTTGGAAACTAAAACCGCTTTTACACCCAGTCTTTTCGCTACTTCTTGAGCAATATCCACGTCAAAACCTTCTAGTTTATTGCTTTTATTAATGTAGTTATAGGGAGGGTACGCCCCTTCCATAGCAATCTCAATTTCTCCCTTATCTTTAATAGATTTAAGGGCTTCACCTTTTCCTGATCCACTAGTTTCTTTGCTCCCACCGCACGCGGCCATGGTCATGACTAGACCTGCTATACACAAACCAACTATAAACTTTTTCATAATGATCCCCCATTAATGTTTATTATCGTGATTTTTTGAAGCAGCATTGTAGATTAGACTTGTTAATATTTTCGTCCCATTAAGGAGCGCCTCTTGATTAAACTGCATGTCCGGATGGTGAAGTCCAGGACGCAAGTCACAGCCTAATCCAATCATGGTCGCCTTTACTTTTGGCTTTTGAAGGGTATAGAAGTGAAAATCTTCGCCACCTTGTGAAATACAGTTGGCTACCACATTTTCATCTCCCAAGACAGAGGAAGCTGCCTCTTTTGCTAGCATAATCGCATCCCTGTTTAATCTTGCAGCTGGAACAAATTCTTTTACAGTTCCATTTATATTTGTCCCTGTTAGAGCACCTACCTTCTCTAGCAAATCCACTGCTCTATTCTGCAGCTCGTCCATTGCTTCATTTGTTGTTGCCCGTAAGTCCAACATAAAATTAGCGGTTTCTGGAATGACATTGGATGAATCTCCACCAGCATGTAAGCCTGTCATTTTAATCGAAAAAGAATCAGGGCTTTTTAAACGAATGTTTTGCAAGGCTTGGATTAAGTAAGATGCAGCTTCAATCGGATTGTTTCCATCCTGGGGTCGTGATGCATGTGCTTGCTTCCCCTTAATTACCCCGTAAATGGTAGCACAGGAGCTATGAACGATGGCTGGAGCCACTTTCCCCATTGGAACTTCTGACCAAGGACGAAGATGAACACCAAATAAATAGTGGACACCTACCAAAGCTCCTTCTTTTATCATTTTTAGTGCACCCTCGCCTTTCTCCTCTGCGGGTTGAAAAATGAAACGAACCGGTTTAGATACGTAAGGTTTACAAGCCGCAAAAGCCAAGGCAGTATGTAGTACCATGGTGCTGTGGGCATCATGCCCGCAGGAATGATTGGGTTGAACCTTCCCCTTTACTTCTTGTAAAAGGGCATCCAGATCGGCACGTAATGCGACGATCTCGTTGCCTTCTCCTGGTATATCGGCAACAATCCCAAAATGCCCTTCGTATGTTTTAAATGGTATCCCCGCCTCTGTTAATACTCGCTGAATATATTGTGAGGTCTTTTGTTCCTGCCAGCTTGGCTCAGCCAATTGGTGCAGGTCAGCATACGTCTTTAAAATACTTTGTTCCTGCTCGTTAATATAATTGATAAGGAGGCTCATGAATTATCTCTTCTCCTTTGGTCATTCAACAAAAACACCATAGTTTGAGTAAAGCTCTTCTAATTTCTGCTGTCGCACTTGGATCTGCTCTGAATCTTTCACTTTCATCCCAGCAATGATGAAATCTAACAACATGATTGCTGGTGTGATGGAATGGGCGGCCGATTCGGAATCTTCCTCCGTTGTCAATGTATAATCAGCGATTCGACCAATCGGAGACAATAATCGATCTGTCACACAAATTAATGGAACACCCTGTTTTTTTGCACACTCTGCAATATGCAGGGTTTCCTTCGAATAACGAGGAAACGAGATTACAAATAGAACAGAGTGATCACTTAAATCGCCCAACCGCTCATAGATCTCGCCCGTTGAGGGGCAAAGTGTGACTTGATCGCGAAGGGAATGGAGTTGAAAAGAAAACCAGTGTGCGGGTGCATAGGATGCACCCATTCCCAAAATGAAGATTCGATCGGCTTTGATTAATACATCAACGACCTTCCATAGTTCTGTTTCATTGAGCTGATGATTGGTTTGTCGCTGAGAAAGGATATCCTTTTCCATGATTTCGGTGAATACTGAGGTGTGCTCTTCCACTCGATTTTCGACTTTCGGATCTGAACTAAAGGGATGCAAACTTTTGTTCACGATCTGCTGTTGAATGTAATGCTGCATTTCACTGAAACCATTAAATCCCAACGCATATGAAAGTCGAATAACCGTGGTTTCACTAACTTCTACCTTTCGTCCAATCATCGTAGCTGTGTTAAAAGCTGCTTCATCCAGTTTCTCTATTAGATGTTTTGCTACTTTTTTTTGCCCTGGGGACAAAGTTTCAAATTTTTCCTTAATGATTGTTTCAAAGTTTTTCATGGCTTCCTCCTATCCATGCAGGAAATGCTTCATAATTTAATTTTGTTGCAGGGACTTCTTTATTGTTTTTTATTATACTTTATTTGTTGAATATTTAGAAATCTTTTTTTAAAAAAATTTACTGTTTTTTTTAAACAAAAAAAGTGCCATGGACCAACCAGTAAATGGGTGGTGCCTGGCACTTTAATAATTCAGCATTTTTTTATTCACTCTCTCCTGTTCTCTCTTCAACTCTTATGTGCTTATTTTCCTTTTTTTGCAAAATTTCCATTGGTATATACGTAATGATAAATACAATCAAAGCAGCAATCTCAAGGTTAACATAATACATTATCCCAGTACCGAAAAATGATAATATCGTTTTTGTTTCTGATGGGTTCGCTAAGAAGAAAAAATTCGTTCCAAGTAGTTGATTCAAAATAAAAATAGGTACGGCGATAATGTTCACAGTTAAAAAGCCAAATAAAACAGCCTTCCTAGGCACTCTGTAACCCTCAAATAGAATAAAATACAGTACGGACAGTGGAATTGCTGAATGTTGAAGGAAATATCTTATGAAACGAAAATGAGGAAATTGGTTGACAATACCAGGTGTAAACATACTTAAAATGGGAGGGAGAGTACCGATAAAAAATAACAAATGAAATGCTTTTTGATTGTTTTTCAAGCATAAGAACAGTGCTATAAAGGTACTAAATGAACATAGCTCTAATGGAAGATCATCGATTTCCCATTTATTTGTTAGTATTAACCACAAATGCTGTGAAATCTCACAAACAAGCAAGGTACTAAATATGGTCCATTTCATTATTGGCTGATGTGGTTTAAGTTTCTTTCTGTTATAAATCATCACGCAGAATGTAGTAAAGAAGATAATTAACGTAACAATATGGGGCATAGAAAACAAAGTGAAATCCCGCATTTTTGTTGCAGAAAACATGATTTCATCACCTCTCACTGGGCCTATAAGTCGGAGAGTTACATCTAATACCTTCTATTTCTAGCTCCTAATGACGGCTACAGCACAATTAACCACGGTTTTCCTCTATATCCACTTACTTTTTAAATATATTTTTCAATTCTTGTACTAATTCTCATAATTTCTTATTAAACTCCTCCTGAATTTAGCTTTAAGGTACAACCTAAGCAGGTTGAAGGAGGAAATTAAGCAACAAAAAAAGACATTTTATTTTCCAAAAATGTCTTTTATAAATTATTTTTATTCAATTTTAACTTTCTCTTTTTCCACAATATCCGAAACAATATCTTCAATGGTTACATTTCCTAGTACTTTTTCCATTGCTAATTGCGCTGCTGACAATATAGGGGTGATTGAATCTTGAATGTTCCTGCCCACAATGCAATTAGGGTGCGGGTTTTCATGCACACTAAACAATTCTTTTTCCTGGACAACATCCACCGCCTTATAAACGTCAAGTAATGTTATATACGATGGTTCCTTTGCTAGTTTTGCTCCTGCAATACCGGGTTGTACTATGATTAACCCTGCTTTTTTTAACATCCCCATAATTTTTCTTATCAAGGTTGGGTTCGTGTTTACGCTGCCTGCTAAAAATTCCGATGAACTGATCCCGTCTTTATTCAATTCAATAAGAGCTAATATATGAATACCAACGGAAAATCGGCTGCTTATGGACATATCATTCACCTACTTATATTTGGTCACAATTAATTGTTATATAGAATTAGCATGTATTTAATTTGATTACAACATATTATACCTTAAAATTCATCATAAATAAAAAAGGTTTATTAAACATGTTGACAAAACCACAAGAAGTAACTATTATGAATACAGGTATTCAATCTAGATACAGGATAAAATTATTTAGAAATTATTATTGGAGGTACAGACCATGAAAATGTTAGTAACAGGAGCTACAGGAAAATTGGGTACGAAAGTTGTAGAAGCCTTATTGAAAACAGTACCAGCTAATCAATTAGCAGTGAGTGTTCGCAACCCTGAGAAAGCAGAAGGATTACGGGCTCGTGGAGTTGAAGTTCGCCAAGGTGATTTTGACCGTCCAGACACATTGGATGCCGCTTTTTCAGGTATTAACAGGCTATTAATTATTTCTGCAGATGGCGATAATGAAACTAGAATTAGACAGCATACTAATGCAGTAGCTGCAGCAGCACGTGCGGGAGTTACCTTTATTGCGTATACTAGCATAGCTAACGGAATGGAAAGTAATAACTTCCTTGCTCCAACTCATAAGGCAACTGAAGAAGCTATTATAAAAACTGGCATTCCTTATTCATTCTTACGTAATAATTGGTACCTGGAGAATGAAAGTTCAAGCATTCAGGGTGTACTAGCAGGGGCCCCATGGGTTACATCTGCAGGAACTGGAAAAGTAGGTTGGGCATTACAAGAAGATTACGCTGAGGCTGCGGCAGCAGTACTATTTAGTAACGGCCACGAAAACACAATCTACGAGCTTTCTGGCAAGTTATTGACTCAAGAAGAACTTGCTTCTGCACTTAGTACTGTATTGGGTAAAGAAGTACCTGTACAACAAGTGGATGATAAGACTTATGCTAAAATTATGAAGAATGCTGGCGTACCAGATTTCCTTATTCCTTTCCTTGTTGGCATCCAGAAAGGCATTCGCGAAGGTACACTAGAAATCGAAAGCAACGATTTCGAAAAACTTCTTGGTCGTCCTGCAACACCAATTAATGTAGGATTAACTCAGATCGTTAAAGGAATATCTGAAAGAGCATAATTTTACTCATGAAAAAATCGACCTCCATAGAGAAAGGTCGGTTTTTTTCATGATAATAAATCGGAAGGTCTATGTCCAAACTCCGCCAAGATGCACTTTAAACCGATTTTACAAAATTAATAAACGCATCTACTTTACTATCTAAGAACCTAAGTGTCCCTTCATCAACCAACTGACCTGTTTGCTCATCAAACTTCTGATTCGCAGAACCAATCAGTACCTCATTTCCTCCTGGTGGAAGTATTTTAGCCTGAACACCAGGTGCAGCTAGAAAATTGCCTTTGTCCTTATTTAGGTGTAAAACGAATTCGTTGGGCGATATCCCCTCTTGCTTCCAAAGGATCATCATAATTAAATTCTGCTCTGGTGCAAGATTGAAGGGTTCTAATTTTTTTTTAACATAATTGGCAATGGCCAAATCAGTATTTCGAATTAAAATTCCGATATGTTCATTTAAATTCAAAAGGCATCAATCTCCATAAAAGTTGTTGAATAGACAACGTTGATATATCAACAATAGTATATAACGCCATCTGCATAGGCAAACTTTAGGTCCTTGTCATTATTTTGTGAAGCCCCTTCTCGTAAGTTGGGGCTTTGATTAATTTATTATATTATTTATACAATATATCGTCTCTGAGTGAAGCAACTTTAGTTAAGGCTGTATCTATGTCTGCTTCATTCACTCCAAAGTTAGCAAGTGCATCGTGAAGATGTTTTTCAATGGCATTAAAATGGGCTGGTTGCAGATTCATTCCTTGGTGAGCCTTTGCCATAGATTGACCAGAATATTGATTCGGACCACCTAATGCAAAACTAATAAATTTTGACTGGTGAAGGCGTTGTTTTTCCATATCCGTTTCTTTAAAAAAATGATTAACTGTATCATCCTTAAGGACCAACTCAGAGTAAAAATAGTCCACAACTTTTGTAATCGCTTCTTCTCCGCCAACTTTTTCATAAAGTGTTTGTTCCATATATACACTCCTATTAAGAATTTAATAGAAGTATTTTCTACATAAAAATTGTTTTTATTCCATTTATTATTAGGCTGTGTTAAACATGTCTTTTGATTTCCGCTCCAGGCGCTTCGCCTTCCGCTCCAATCAACAGAGTGGAAAAATCAACAATAACCTTTAACACAGCCTATTATTAAGATGCCATACTCTTTTTACTGGATTTTACTTTTCAATACAGCTAATTGCCTTTTTTGTTCTCATATGTATTGGACTTATAAAAGGATCTTCGTATTTTTTAAACCTTTATTTTACCAGAAGATTTCTTTTTTACTAATTGTGTTTTTACATAACCCCAAACCATTGTTTTCAATATAATGGTACTCTGTTTCTAATTCACTCAAAGTCCATTCATAAAGATGTTTATTATTTTTTTTAAAAATTCCGAATCTAATCAGTTCATTCATTAAAAATTGCCTTTTTTGCTGGATAGCTTTTCGATGTGAATTTTTCATAGAGAGACTCCTCCTAATTCAAAACTGGTATTTAATTGGTTCACAAGGATTGCTGCGGTATAGGAAGGTTTAAAAATCAGATGTAAGGAATAGGTGAATGGGGCTATTGATTAGTGTTATGACAATGGGTTCATTACCTTTTCTTAGAACAACTTCACATTTTTAGAGGAGCTTTTCAACTCCTTTCCATAAATACAATTATAAAATACATTTTTTAAGAATTTGTCGATTGAACGTGTATTTAATGACTTTTAAAGGAATTGTTAATCTTGTTTAACAAAAGAAAAAATGATCCATTTTTTGTTAACATTGAAAATAATTCTTAATCAATTTTAATATGATGGTAACCCTAAAAGGTTTAAAGTATGATACATTGAATTAAACTTTTTAGATCAATATTTAATATTTTTCTACAAACTGTAGAAGCCCCTCTTGATTTTCCGTCTTATTTTGTCCGATTAAGAAATAAATTTCCTATTTCTCTTGAAATATGGAGATTCATGTAGATAAGTTTTTTAACGTGATAGCAGGAAAAAATCATCTAGTTACAAAAATAGTAAAGAAGACGTAAAAGATGTCTAACGAAAAAGTTGAAAGGTGGTCATTTTGCTTGAGCATGGATTTATCCCTACAACAAATCGTCGAAGGTCTACCGAAGTCCTTATTAAATGCAACTGATAGAGATTTGGAAGGATTCCAAAAAATTATCGAAGAAACAATAAAGTTAAGAGAAGGTCATCGAAACTTGCAAAAGATGGTTAAAAACTTCTCAACCACTACGATTCAACGAACCTAACATGTAAATTAGCAAACTATTAAGAAGGTGAAATTCACCTTCTTTTCTTTTCGCTCATTTCTAAAAGATTGGATGTGTATAAATTCGCCCATTGAAATAATAGATTATCCCATAAAGAACCAAAATTCGCTCATTGAAACCATAAATTCGCTCATAAGACGCAAAAATTCGCCTATAAAAGGAACTCGTTGTTTATAGCCCCAAATATTAAAGTGTAATTTACTTTGATTTCACAAAAAAATCCGGCCCCATACCTGAGCCGAATTTCTTATGTTTGTTTTAATTCTAGCCTCCGGGCAACTAGAGACAAGGCATAATTAACGATAAAGTACATAAACGCCAACATGATAAAAACTGGTATCACGTACGATCCCTTTTGTGCGTAAATAATTTGACCGTTGTGCAGTAAATCCGGTAGGGCAATAACGACTGCTAACGAGGTATCTTTGAGCAGTGATATAAATTGACTAACAATCGGAGGAACCATTCTTCTTAGTGCCTGTGGCATGATAATATAGCTTAATGTCTGGATGTAAGTCAATCCGGACGCCCGACCTGCTTCTATCTGACCTTTTTCAATCGAGTTTAATCCGCCGCGAATAATTTCTGAAATCATAGCAGATTCAAAAACTGTCAATGCGGCGATAGCCGCGGTCGTTATTTCCATTTCAATCCCGATTTCGGGCAAAGCAAAATAGGTAAAGAAAATAATCAGCAGTAAGGGAAGATTCCGTATCGTCTCGACCACCAGGGCAAGTAAGGGAGATACAACGGGAATTCTCGCATATCTAAGCGTGCCGATAAGACCACCAATAACAAAACTGAGCACAATCGAAATGGCCGCGACCTTTAGGGTAACCCCAAATCCCTCCAGCAAAAATTTAAAATGGTCCAGAGTATAAACTTCAACGAACGGTGCTAGAAAATCCATCTCTGCACCTCCTTATTGACTTCGAGCCATATGTTTTTCTAATAATCCCACACCAAGACTTAAGGGGATCGTTAAAATTAAATAAAATAACGCAACTAAAATATAGGTATCAAAGGTTACGTAGGTCTTTGCCGAGATTAAATCCCCTTGATACATTAAATCCCCGCCCGCAACGACGGCTAGCAACGATGAATTTTTAACTAGATTGATAAATTGGTTGCCAAGTGAAGGAATGACGATTTTGATTGCCTGAGGAAGAATCACCATTCTCATCGCCTGGCCGTAACTCAATCCTGTCGAACGTGCTGCTTCCATTTGCCCCCTCGGAACAGACATAATTCCAGCACGGATGGCTTCGGCAATGAAAGCTGCCGTATAAATCGTCAGTCCGATTGTTCCGGCAGCCATTCCGCCAAAGTTTCCTGCCAAGTAAGTGAAAAAGATAATAACAAGTACGGGAATATTACGGATAAATTCAACATATGCCGTCCCCAGCCAGTTCAGAAGTGTAACTGGGGCCATTCGCATGACAGCAATCAAAGTACCCAAAATAAAGCTGGAGAATAAAGCGATTAAACTAGAGATAATCGTTATTTTTAATCCTTCCAAAAATGCATCGATGTTATTGGTTAGAATCGAGAAATCCAGCAAACGATCTCCTCCTCATTAAACAGGACGAGTAAGACCGTAAGATACCATACGGTCAACTGACCATCCTGATGAGAACCCAGGAATAAATGATTAATTTTTAATCCATTTGTTCTTAATTTCATCGTACTTACCTGAATCCTTCAGGCTTTTTAATGCTTTATTCAACTCATCGACAAGGGCTTTGTTGCCTTTTTTAACAGCAATCCCATATGGCTCTTCTGTGAATGTTCCTCCAACTAGTTCAAATGACGGATCCTCTTCTGCCATCCCATATAGGATCGCATCATCTGTAGTCAGGGCATCCCCCTTACCTGCCTTTAAGGCTGTAAAGGCCTCCGCATAGTTTTCAAATTCAAGGACGGTTGTTTCAGGAGCTTTCTCACGAATATTGATTGTCGAAGTCGAGCCTTTAACAGCAAGCACCTTTGTTCCTTTCTTTAAGTCTTTAATACTTTGAACCTTGCTTCCCTTCTTCACTAGTAATGATTGTCCAGCTTCAAAATAGACATCGGTAAAATCCACTTCTTTCTTCCGTTCATCCGTGATGGTCATCGTCGCGACTACCGCATCCACCTTGCCATTATTCAGGAGACCTACCCTCGTTTTCGAAGTAACCTCTACATACTCTGGCTTCACATCCTTGCCAAACATTTCTTCTGCCAACGCTTTGGAGATATCAATATCGAACCCTTCCACCTCACCTGTTGATGGATTTTTCAACCCAAACAAACGAGTGTCATGTTTTACGCCAAAAACGATTTTTTTCTCCTCTTTAATCTGCGCAAGTACGTCCTTGCTGCTTCCTTTGGGGTCCTTGTCCCCACCGCAGCCAGCAAGAAAGAAGGCAGCCATTGTAGTTACTAATGCCAGTTTTACAAAATTTCTAGTCTTTAACATTCCTTTACCTCCAATTAATGATTTAAGATACGGCTAAGAAATAAGCGCGCGCGTTCTTCACGGGGTTGCTCATAAAATTCAGCCGGAACTGCTTCCTCTAATATTCGCCCTTCATCCATAAATACGATTCGGTCAGCCACCTCCCTAGCAAAGCCCATTTCGTGGGTTACGACAACCATTGTCATGCCCTCTTTTGCGAGGGCCTTCATAACATCCAGGACCTCCCCAATCATTTCGGGATCAAGTGCCGAAGTTGGTTCATCGAAAAGCATAATTTCCGGGTGCATGGCAAGACCTCGGGCGATGGCCACTCGCTGCTGCTGACCTCCGGAGAGTTGGGAAGGATAAGCTTCGGCCTTGTCTAATATCCCTACCTTATTAAGGTAATGTCTGGCTGTATCATTTGCTTCTTTTTCGGATTTACCCAATACTTTCATAGGTGCTAGCGTGATATTTTTAAGCACTGTTTTGTGCGGATATAAATAAAAATGTTGAAAAACCATGCCAATGTTGCGCCGTAGCTTATTGATATCTGTTTTTTTATCCCCTACAGATATTCCATTTACGGTGAGTGTCCCGGCGGAGATGGTTTCGAGTTGATTGATACAACGGAGCAATGTACTTTTTCCTGAACCGGAAGGTCCAATGACGACTACTACTTCCCCTTGATGGATTCTGAGATTAATATCTTTTAAGACATGAAAATCCCCAAAAAACTTATTTACCTGCTTAAATTCAATCATTCTTGACCCCCTAATTTAAAACTTATAAAATATGGAAATTTTCAGGATTACTTACATCCTATTCCGATCTTGTCCTATTTAAACCGCGACCATTGACTCGTTTTTGGGCTAGATATAAAGTCTGAATAGAAAAAAAAGTGTCAGGCACCTGCCATTTTTTATGGCTGGTGCCTGACACTTTTTTGATTGTCGGGACTGTTGCATTCATCTAATTTATTTTTCCTTTTTCAAACGGTAACCTACATAAAGGATCGTAAACCAAACAGGTGCTACAAATAATGCGACTCGCATTTCCTCTATTAAGGCCATTAAAACAACAACAACTGCTAAAAAAGCAAGTGCTAGGTAACTTGAAACTGGATAAAGAGGCATTTTAAATGCTAGTTTTTTTATTTCCTCTTTTGATTTTGATTGTCTGAACTTAATTTGTGTAATCAGTATAATTGTCCAGCTCGTAATTACAGCGACGGTTGCGACAGAAGAAATATACATAAATACTTTTTCAGGAACAATATAATTTAAAACTACGGCCACTAATAAAAATGAGGCCGAAAATAGGATTCCCCGTCTTGGTGTAGAATGCTTGTTCAGCTTACCAAAATATTTTGGTCCGTTATTTTGTAATGATAAATTGTAAAGCATTCTTCCTGTACTAAAAAGACCACTATTAAATGCAGACAAAGCTGCAGTTAAGACGACAAAATTAATGATATGGGCAGCTCCAGGGATTCCAACTTTATCAAATATCAACACAAACGGACTGCCATTCGAACCTACTTCATTCCAAGGATATAAACTCATCATGATTCCTAATGCAGCAATATAAAAAATTAAAATCCGCCAGACTACATTGTTGATGGCAGCTGGAATGGATTTCCGAGGATTTTTAGCCTCCCCAGCTGTAATACCGACTAGCTCTACTCCGCCAAATGAAAACATAACAAGAACCAATGACATTAATATACCTTTCAGACCATTGGGCATAAATCCGCCATGTTCCCAAAGATTGTTAAAACCGATGGGCTGACCTTCGTTGCCGATACCTAGAAGGATCATTCCTAAGCCAACAACGATCATTCCAATAATCGCTACCACTTTAATCATCGCGAACCAGAATTCAAACTCACCAAATGCTTTTACACTAGTTAGGTTTATGATCGTGATTACTAGTAGTGTGGCAAGTGCCGTCACCCATTGTGGTATATCCGGAAACCAGTAATTCACATAAACGCCGACAACAGTTATTTCTGCCATCCCGACGACAACCCACATAAACCAATAGGTCCAACCGGTTAAGTAACCCGCAAACGGACCTAAATAACGATTGGCATAGGAACTAAATGAACCTGAAACTGGCTCATCTACAGCCATTTCCCCTAATGCTCTCATTATGGTAAAAATAACTATGCCTCCAACTAAGTAGGAGAGCAAAATTGCCGGACCTGCCATTTGAATCGTAGCACTTGAACCATAGAATAAACCAACACCAATTGCCCCACCAAGTGCTATTAACTGTATATGCCGGTTGTCTAGGCCGCGTTGTAATTTCTCACCTTCGTGCTTTTTGTCCACACCATGATTCCACCCTTCTTAATTATTCTTTTAGAATAACGAAGATAGGGATTCCTTTCCACCTGAAAGAAAATTCACTCAATTTAAAAAATGTACTTTTTCGTCCACTAGGTTTGTCCGGAAAATTCATACAATCGATTGATCAAAATCGTTTTTTTCGATTACGCAAGAATGCTGGTATATCCAGAGATTCTTCTGAATGTTCTTGGTGTTCTGGTTGCTCTGGGTGTCTGTCATAATTTTGAACTGGTTCGCCACGGTAAACAGGGTCACGCTGTATACGTTTTTCCCTTTGAAAAGGGTTAGACATTCCTTCTACTGGTGGCTGGGAAGATGTTTGTATTATTGGATCCTTTTCCTCAGTGAATCCAGTGGCAATGACCGTTACGATTATTTCTTCCACTAAGTTTTCGTTAATGACCGAACCAAAAATCATATTTAATTCCTCATGAGATGCAGAAGCAACTATGTCGGCTGCCTCCTGTACTTCAAAAAGACTTAAATTATTCCCGCCAGTTATGTTCATAATCACACCATGAGCCCCATTGATGGAAGTTTCAAGTAACGGACTATTTAAGGCCTTCTGCGCTGCCTCAACGGCACGATCTTTACCTTTGGCAATACCAATTCCCATTAACGCAGTTCCCTTATGGGACATGACCGTTTTCACGTCAGCAAAATCAAGGTTGATTAAACCAGGCACAGCAATTAAATCGGAAATCCCTTGAACACCCTGGCGTAGTACATTATCCGCTTCACGGAAAGCCTCAATCATGGGTGTTTTTTTATCAACAATCTCTAACAAGCGATCGTTGGGAATAATAATTAAGGTGTCTACTGCTTCCCTCATTTCATTAATTCCACTTTCTGCGTTAGCTGCACGCTTGCGGCCTTCAAATTTAAACGGACGTGTTACAACCCCAATTGTCAGCGCACCAAGATTACGGGCAATTTCAGCAATGGCAGGCGCTGCCCCTGTGCCTGTACCACCGCCCATTCCAGCTGTCACGAAAACCATGTCTGCGCCTTCTAACACTTCCTTTATTTGCTGTTTGCTTTCCTCCACAGCTCTTCTACCTATTTCAGGATTTGCCCCTGCTCCCAAACCTCTTGTCAATGCTGTACCAATTTGCATCGTAACCTCTGCTTTGGATTGATTAAGAGCTTGTGCATCTGTATTAACGGAAATAAATTCTACACCCTCAACTCCTTCATCGATCATACGGTTCACGGCGTTGTTTCCCCCGCCACCAACACCGATGACTTTAATACTGGCAAGTTGGTCGTAATTTGTATCAAACTCCAACATGTTCATTCCTCCTATACACCTGTCCAAGTAAATCTACTAATATATAGATCTCTTACGATAATAAAGTTATTTAACAAGATTTATTTTTTAGTCTACTTAACCTTAATTTTATTGTCCAGTTAGGTTTAACCTATTTATAGGATTGAAAAATAGGAAAAACAACACACCCTCTATGAATGATTTATTGCTATTATTGAATACTAAAGTGGGAAACCAGTGTAAATCGGTTTCCCACTTTAGTCATGCATTTAAGCATTTATTACTACTAATTCAACCATTTAAAGGTTTTCAGCTTTAAAGGTATTTCCACCCTCTATGGTGCCGTTTTCGAAACCTTTGGTTAACCAGCGTTTTCTTTTCTCAGATGTATTCTAGAAGGTGATCAAGTCCAACAAAGATTTCATCAATAATAATAACGGTATTATCACTTGTTTCCATGAATTCTACGCAGGGATACTCCTTTTTTTGCTTATAAAAAAAGGAAAATGCCAATTAAAACTTTTCTAATTGGGATTTTCCTTTATCATATATTCTTGATCATTCATTCAAACCGAAGATTAGTTTGCTGCCTCTGAGTCTAGGGTACCTAGTTGGGATGCCCACTGAGCGATAGTGGCTGCTGGATTGCCCCCGTCAGCAGGGTAGTCAGTAATATGGTACCAGCTAATGGTGCGTTTTTCACCGGCTTTCACACTTGCATCAAACGAGGCACCAAAGATATAACCGAAAGCACTTAAACCAGCAGGTTTATCTTTTACCCAAGCAATCCCATGGGCTGGGCTGGAAATAGCGGTTTTAGGACCATCATAGATGTAGTTCCCAGTCCATCCGTTGGTTATAAAGCCTGGATTCACCTTGGCGATACCTGGAACCATGGCTGTGTCATCTGAGCTGTCTGGGTCAAGCAGGTATTGGAAATATCCTTTAAAATCTTCCTCTCCGGTATTCTCCAATTCCAGTGTAAATTTGACCACTGGTGCATTCGGAAGTGCACGATAAGTAACCGAAGTTTTGATAGAAGGATCAATTTGTGCTTGTCCGGTGGCATAAACGGCATTACCAAACGCTTCGATATTCGGAAGCGAAAGCCACTCTCCCTCGCGGTTCCATGGACGTTTTGTATCATTCATAATTGGCGAGAGAATCCATTCACTCCAATCGAGCGTCTCCATAGCATTGTTATCGAGCAAGGCAATATCCCCTAGCCATCCTGGCTGGAAAGTACCTGGCTGGTTATTGGCAGCCATCTGGGAGGAAATCGTCGCTTGGATCCGGTTATTCATCACATAGTGAAAAGTTTTCCCATCTATAGCATCCAATCGCGGGCTGCCTGAATTAAAGTCCGGTGCTTCATACGATATTCCTGCGACAGGTTCTGTGATGCCACTTACTTGCAATGGAACGGTCCGGTTTTCTCCGTTCGCAACTTCTAGCGAAACAGCCGTACTACTTTGATAGCCTCTGCTTTTGGCTGTCAGCGTATACTTACCCGGCTGTAGTCCTAGAAGGTATTGTCCCTCCGGATTTGAAGTGGAAACTTGACGGTTCCCCTCTTTGTCAGTCGCAGTAACAGTAGCGCCTCCTATTGATTTGCCTGTTAATTTATCTGTTACTTGTCCAGAAAGTCGCGGCCAGCGTTGGGCAGCTTTACCACCTGGAGTAAAAGCATATAGGTTCCCATCAAGAGCTCCAACTACTAGCGTATTTCCAGAAATAGCCGGTGAAGAAGCAACCCATGCTCCAATTTCATGCTGCCATAGAGGTTGTCCAGTGAGGCTGTCGAATGCATAAAGATTTCCGTCGTTCGAGCCGATAAAAACTGTTTCGCCGCTTACTGCTGCAGAGGAAATGATTCCGCCCTTCGTTCGATAACTCCATTTCTTTGTACCGGATGCTGCATCGAAGGCTGCAACGTTTCCATCCGGGAATCCCATATAAACGACTCCATTCGCTACCGCAGGAGAGGAACCAGTTGTATCACCGTGAATATAGGATGAATCCTGGCTCTTGTAACGCCAAAGCTCTTTTCCAGTAGCAGCATCTAGCGCAACTAACAATCCACCTCCATATCCCATATATAATTTTCCATCAGCAATTGAAGGCATGGAGTGCATCCATCCACCGGCCGGTTTTTTCCTCCACAATTCTTTACCAGTGGAAGCGTCAAAAGAGATCAGCCAGCCGCCATCTGCTCCAACATAAACCTTTCCGTCCTGAACAACAGGAGTGGATTCAACAATCCAGCCGCCTGCTAAAGGAGCATTCCATAATTCTGCCCCAGTTTTGGCATCAAGTGCCATCAATGCACCGCCTCTGCCTGTGCTGTATGCCTGGTAGACTACTCCATTTGTTACTGTTGGAGAATAGTACATCCAGGCTCTTTGAACTTGATCTTTCCCAACAGTCTTTTCCCAAATCATCTCACCCGTTTGAGCATTCATCGCATAAAGGGTGCCACGAATGGATGATGCATAGACGATTCCATCAGCAACTGCAGGTGAGGCTTGTACCTGTGCATCAGCCTTCACTTCCCAACGCTTGTTACCTGTCTCAAGGTCAACAGCATGGATGGCATGTTGATCAGTGCCATTTTCATCACGTGTGCCAATATAAACCATTCCATTGGAAATGGCTGGGGAGGAGGTAAGTATTGTTCCCGCTGTTCGGTAGGTCCAGCCAAGACTCAGACCAGCTTCGAGTGTATCCTTTGACACTCCAGTGTGCTGGGCATTGCCGTGGAACATCGACCAGTCGGTCCCTTTTTTCGGTGCAATCCGATTATCATTATCCACTATACTAAATGTATTGTTTTTTACCCAAACCTTTCCAGCATCATCTGTTACCCTAACTTCGATAGCATGCTGAACTTTAGTGGCCTTCCCAGAATCCCATTGGTCATACCAAGCCATTCCGCTGCTTTGTTTAAGTTTTTTCCAAGAACCGCCGTCCACACGGTATTGGACATCTGTTACCTTACTTGAAGTGTTGTATGCGTTTACCAATATGTCCACTTTACCTTCTGGAACCTCGCTGCCAGCTGCTGGATGAACAATAGACGCACTTTGCTTTACGTCATACATTTTATAATTTTCTTCTTGCTTACCACCCTGGAACGTAACCATTCTAAACCCGTTCGGCATCTGGTCAATTGTGTAGGCACTGGAAACCGTGGTCACATGATCAGCGCCTGGAATTGTATCCTGTGCTACATCGTTGACATGCGTATGTCCCACCATCACCAAGCGTGTATGATATTTGCTTAGAAGTTCAATAAATTTTTTCGTGTTATCCGGTGACGGGGTTTCTGGTGTATTCATAGGTTTATGAACAAATACAACTACTTCCTTGTCTTTCGCATTCTGAGCAAGATCCTGCTTTAACCACTCAAGCTGGTCGGATTCATTGAAACCTAAAGTGTTTTCTAATGTTACGAAGTGCAGATTGCCATAATCAAAGGAATACCACTCCGGTCCGAGATTATTGCGGTACTTATCAATTCTCGTCTTATAGTCCGAACCCGGGGCGAAATCATGGTTTCCAACCGCTGGGTAGACTGGAAGGGAAGATGTAGCCGTACTTGCTTTATAATCCTGAAATTCCGAATCATCTGCTCGGTTTGTTAAATCTCCACTAACAGCAATAAAGGCCGGATTACCTGTCGATTGATTAATCTGTGCTAATTGGTCTGTGAAGCGCTCACGGTTGTTGGCAGTACCTGCTTGAACGTGTACATCTGCAATGTTGACAAAGCTAAAGTTCGGATTACTGCTCTCCGGCGTATGTAAAAGACCAAAGTTTTGTTCCTTTGTTTCCCCAGCCTGAACATTTCCTAACTGCTGGTAAAACTGCGGAGTTTTGTTTTTGTCAGTCGGTACGGTGTAACCACTTGGTACTGATACAAAGACGATATCCTCTTGACGCCTGTCTGTATCGATTGTTATCGTATAATTCCCTTGATCGTCTGTGACGGTCATATTTTTTCCGTCCGAGACGGACACATGTGGAATCCCCTGTTCATTCCCGTCACGGGTTCCATTCCCGTTTTTGTCAGCAAATACCGTTCCATTAATCGTTGCAGTTGGATTATCTGCGACAACTGGTTTAACCACAGCAGCTAGAGCCATACCGCACATTGCAGCAGCTGCTACAGGTTTAAGTTTTTGTTTAATCGTTCTCCCTTTGCCTTCTAAAGACTTCAAGAATTTTTCCTCCTAATAGTTTTATATTTTCTGGTAAATTGGAATGTAAGTTAGATTGCACCACCTCCTTTATAATATAAAGTCACTAGGCAAAAAAGGGTTTATTGTGACGATTAAAATCAGTGCACTTTGTCACATCAAGTGGTCCTTTTTATCCAAATGGAATAATTCTTTTAAAGATTTGAATTAGAGGAGAAAACGCTGGAAGTACCAGATTAATCCCATTCCAAAAATCCCTGCAGTTGCAGCTCCACTGAAGACATTAGACCAATTGAACCTCCTGATATAAAGCAGAAGAGGAAATAGGAGCAGGATGATTAAGGCTTGTCCCCCTTCAACACCGATGTTGAATGAAAAGATGGACAAAATGGATCGCCAAGTTACATCGTTAGACAGTTGCAAAGCACCGGCGAAGCCGACCCCGTGAATTAACCCAAATCCAAAGACTACTGCGTACCGATATTTAGCTGAGAATCCAAAATAATTTTCTACCGCTACAAATGCGATGCTTAACGCAATAAGCGGTTCGACAATCTCGGAAGGCATATTAAGCAGCTTCAAAGCTGTTAGGCCGAGGGTAATCGTATGGGCTATCGTGAATAACGAAATGACCTTGATTACATCAGTGATACGGCGTGTACCTAAAACTAACGCCATGACAAAAAGAATATGGTCATAACCAATCATGATATGGTGAAAACCAAGGTGAACAAACCGGATCACCTGGCCGAAAACAGTTTCCTTTCCAATGTTTAGTTCCCGTTCACCAGCATTGAAAACAAACTGACCAGTTTTGTTTCCAAGGTCGTATGATACGATATTTCGATGCATCGGATCATTATCATCAAAGAAGATACTATAATGTATTTGAACAGAGGAATTAGAGAAAGGTGCCGGATATTCAAGTACCATTTTGGCGTAATCCCGGCCTACTCTCCTATTTATGTCTGTGGAAACTACTTTACCCTCCGCTTTCGCTCCATCTGTGAATACCTCGAAATGGGACGAAAGGTATGAAGCCACAGTATTACGATGATTTTCTAATGACGTATTCAACTGTTCTGCTTGAGCACCTGGTTTAACACCGAAATCAATCATTCTTCCCAGTTCGAAAAAGTCAATATGCAGCTCCACTCGCAGCTTTTCCCCATCCATAGTGATCTTTGAGTAGCCTTCACTATTATCTGTGTGGGCTGACGCATTAATTGAAGGAAGCAATAACGAAATTAAGCATGAAAATATGACGAACCATGTTACTATTTTTCCCAACGTTTCTCCCACCCTTAATCAAGTAATTTCACCAATTCATTTGTGTAATGACAGATTTTTATCTAGACACAAGTTCTTTTATTTATCATTCTAATAAGGGAGCGTTAATAAAGTTTAAATAGAATATAGATTTATAATTAATTGATGGTAAATAAAATTAGATAAAATTCCCTACAAAACTTAACTTGGACAGTGGTGTATGAGAATGGAAAAAGAGGAAAATGAAGTGGAAGATGGTGCTTATAAAAAAATGGATAATTTTTTCATAACTCTAGGTCCAGAAAGAGCAGATTTGATATTGCTTTAGGTAAGGTGCATTGATCTCCTCCAGTTTGAAGTATTAACCATTTTCAGTCGCATTTTGAAATGTGCCGCTCTACAAATTGAGCGTTTTTTTAAATTTTTAATTCAAAACGGCCCCGGAATTGGAACAATTCCCGGAGCCGTTTTGATTTTCACTTATTGATTTACCAGCTTAACGAGCGGTTTGCTTAATTTAAGCAACTGTCCATTACTCTTGGGCAAATTTTCATATCCTACATCAAGTTAGGATTCATTACCAATATATCGATCGAGAAACTTTACCATTTCCTTATAGGCAGTAATTTTATTTTTTTGTTTTACAATGGAATGGCCTTCATCTTCGAAGCGAATAAAATCAACTATGTGATTTCGTTCCTTTAGTTTATCGACTATTTGCTCAGATTCTTTTATGTGGACTCGCGGATCTCCCTTCCCGTGAATAACTAATAATGGGGTGGTAATCTGATTTGAATAATTCAATGGATCAATTCTATCAAAAAATTCTCCGTCTCTTTCAATTGTTCCATATTCACTCTCCCTGAGCATCTTACGCCATGGACTTGTTGTTTGAAGGAACGTTCTAAGGCTGGACATTCCCACAATATCAATAGCAGCAGACCAAAGATGTGGGTAGTGACTGATGGCAGCAAGAACCATAAACCCGCCATAGCTCCCCCCCATGATCGCGATCTTTTTGGAATCAATGTTCCCATTCGCCTTTAGCCAATCCACTAAAAAAATGAGATCTTTCACTGCATCCATTCTTTTTCGGACATCGTCCAAATGTGTATACGTTTTTCCGTAACCTGTACTCCCCCTAATGTTAGGTGTACACACGGCATAGCCCTGGTTTAGTAAATACTGTTGAACGGGGTTGTATACCGCACGAGCTTGACTCTCCGGCCCGCCATGAATATAAATAACAACTGGAAGCTTGTCAGTGGATTCTTTCGGCTTCGAATAAAAGGCAGGAACTTCAAGGTTATCAAAAGAGCGAAAGGTTATAAGTTCTGGCTCAACTAATTTATGTTCCAGGACTGTTAAGCGGGAAACATATGTAAGCCTCTCCGCCTGAATAGTCTTTAGGTCAAGTTCCCATATATCAGAAGGATAGGCCGCTCCCTTAAACTCATAGGCTAGTTTTTGGCTATCAGGGGAAAATTTTAGATTTGAAATGACTCCGATTGGAGTTTTCCACGTATAAAGGTAACTTCGGTTTATGTCTATAAGTACCCCCTTGGAAATTCCTCCCTCATTGATCGAATAAGCTAACAAATTTTTATCACTATTCATTGCCAAATCCTCAAAATCCCACTTTCCCACCTCAAGCCACTCGAGATGCTTGGTTTTTATATTTATAAGAGCAAGCCCATAGAATTCTTTGTCTTTATTCGATAATAAATATATATGGTCCGCATCCCTATTAAAATGGGCATCTTTGAAACTAGCTTCCCCTGTATGTTCTGTTAACCAGTTTATAGACCCTGTTGAAAGGTCAATTATGCCCAAATCATTATCTAGAGGGGAATTTATCTTCTGGAGCAAAATGGAATTACCATCAGGAGACCATTTAACCGCTGAAAATGTCCCATCACCAGACGTCAAAAGACGAATATCCAACGATTCCAGATTTTGAATATAGATATCAAAAAAGGCTGGATTCCGGCGATTACTCGACCAGGCGATCCATTTTCCATCTGGAGAGCTTCCACCATAACGGTGTATATGGTCCGGTGAGTTTGTCAACTCAATTGGTTTTCCTTCTTCCTTAAGTAAGTACAATTGCTGATTTTCATTTCCGCCCACATCCATACCAACAATCAAATTAGATTTGCCATTTATATAGCTAATAAAGGTGATTCTTTCTTTTGTAAAGGAAGTTTGGACAGGCCATCCTTCACACCCTTCCTCTAGATTAAGTTCCCAAACTTGTGGCAAACCAGTATAATCAGCGATAAAGCTTAACTTGTGACCAATCGGGTCGTATACTGGATTTTTGGCAAAACGAACATGCAAATAAGGTTCTATACCAATAGCAGCCATAAACATCCCCTATCCAATTAAGGCATTGTTTGACACACTTAGCAAAATATGTACAAGAGTCATTGTGAAGGATTCATTAAAGCTTTTATCCATTACAAGGATCAACTTTGCGTCATTCTATCCAAACCATTATATTTTGAACCAATTCATATTATTCTCTTTGACTTGAGTACTGTTAAGTGCTTATTAAAAAAGAAACTATATAAAATCAATTCGAACTTTTTTGGTTTGATAGTCTTATTTAGACCTAAAAATAAAAAAGCCTCAACTCCTTTCAGGAATTAAGTCTTTAGAATATTTATTATCTATAATTCAGGTATTTGCCAGATTTCAGCAATCAGTAAACCTATTAATCTTAACTATGCAAGCTTCCCTTCAACCAAGGACGATGTCGATAGGGACCAATCGGAATTTGGATTAGGCTGGTTTTTCCTTGTGGCTCTATCCTGTAAATCTCATCACTCAGGTTCGCATCAAACCCAAGGAGTGGGTGCCCCCCCATGCCGAGGGCGGACGCCGCTAACAGTAACCGTTGCACAAGCATGCCAGCTTCCATTTGTTGAATACGGTATCCTCTATAGCCCAGGGCCGTTCTGTATGTTTCCCTGTCTCCTACCACATGGAGGCAGAGCGGTACTTGGAGTAAATTTACATTATCTAGAGACATGCCAGATTGTAAATAAAGCCGATGGTCTCCGAGATGTACCTGTCGTAACACATGAGCAGTACTGTCATAATGATAGGCACCATCCGGAATACCTTCAACATTATACAAACTGCAATACAGGGAAACACGCGGCTTGTTCTTCCGATATGTTTCATCCAAATCATTCCGATAAGAAAAGGACGCTGCCGCCTCCTGCAATAGTGTAGCCAGTTGAGATTGACTTACTTTCCCCAAAACAAAATCCATGTCGGGTGAGAATCTCTTTCGGCAAACTGACGCCAGATCATAGGACAACCGCTCCAAGAGAGGCAGAGCTTCCGCTTGACCCTCACAATTCATACTTTCTTTCGCCTCGATCATCCGAAACGATTGAGTTGAATGAAGCATCGACGCTTCATTCAACATTGTTAACATCGGATACTCTTTGATTCTCCGTGACCGGACGTAGTGATGAGGGTGAATGGCTATTAGCTCTCGACACAATTCAGCGGCAGAGCCAATACCGTCACTTTCACTCCCATTAGCAGACCAGATAGTGGGTTCTACTGAAAGTGGGATCACCGCATAAACACTCTCCTCCTGTTCGGAAAGTCCAACAAGATGGTTAATAGCACGATCAAGAAACTGGAAGTAAACCCCTGATGCAAAGCCAAAACGTTTTGCTACTTCCAGTAACTGTCCAATCACTACACCTGCATCCAACCCTTGTAAACGGTAAGAAAAGTTATTATATTTGAAGAAATTTTTCCAAAACATGGTTGACACAAATACAGTACCAAAACAAGCAGATATTTCACAGCGATTACCAAGGGCACGAGCTATATATGAATCGAAATTTCCTTCTCGTAACAATCCCAAGCGATGATGGGCCACATCATAATGGTACACCCCAACAGGTAAATCCTCTACCTTGAGATATACGTATAATTCATTGGGATACAATGCACCTCCCGAAGGAGCAAACCGCCGAAAGGATTGTAATAGATTCGCCGTTTTATCGATGGAATCCAAGGGAAACACTGACTGGCTAACTTGAGAAAGACCGTAAACATACCAGAGAAAATGACCCATTTTGCGAAGATCAGGCTTCGCTGGCGGTTCTTGTCCTTCAAGTGTCAGCGGTACTTCTAGAGAAAATGGTACCTCTGGCAAGCCACGATAAAGCTTATATGGGAGTGGTGCATCTGCCCAATCAACTTCCCAGTTAGGCACGCTTGCCGCATCAATATCAAAATGTAAATTGTGCAAAAACTCCTCTAGACTCATCCTCCTTGCCTCCTAGTCGCCGCTTATGGAAACGGATGTGGATGTGGGTTTAGCTGTTCAAATGTCAGCGGCTGCTGTGAATATCCGAGTTCCATCGGTACCCGTAGCACCCGATCCAGACCAGTAACACGGGTAAGATGTTGTCCGAATGTCATTGGAAGCATCCCTGGAATCAACACCTTCACACAATATAGTCCGTTCCGTATTAATTCAGGGGTCGTCTGATCTACCACAATCACATCAAGATTTATTTGCCGAAATACTTCAAGAATATCCTGCAGATCATCAGTAAGGTCCAAATGACTTGACTCCCACTTGAATTCCTCGGCAAATGTAAGCAATGGACGATGATCGTTCAGTAAAAAGTTCAGGCGCTCTTCCGCTTGCGGCAAACCGTATAGCATGCCATGATCATCCATTTGTTTTACCAGAGATGAATCTTTAAGCATTCGGGTATATTCCTTCTGGTTCGTCTCCAATTTCTCGTCAAGGGTCAGCATCATGCCAGCCAATTCATGAACCGCACTCTTAACTGCCCGTACCGGGTCGAGATGTGCCCCAGCTGCACAGATAAGATTCAATCCCTCTTTCTTTCTATTTTTCGCAATCGTAAAAATACTTGGAATTCCGTGCTCCATCGTTGAGTTATACAAATAAAGATCATATCCAGCGACCGCCCGCATTCGCTCGATCATCAACTGCAATTCTTGGTCGTCCGCCGAAGCAGGGTCAAGACGCGGAAGGTTCATCCGGGCGTACCAAGTCATCAGAAAGGAATCGCGCTCCACCACTTCCATTATTCCGTAGAAAATAGCCTCCTCCAAACTTCCGCCTAACGCGCATCCGTTGGAAGTTTCATAGACAAAACCACGCTGTCCGCAGCCCAAACTATAATAAGCAAGCAGCTCTGGGACAAGAATCGGTCGCTCTTCCAAAAACGAATAACCCCATACCCAATTCATTGGCCGATCAGGATTAAAGGGTTGAAAAGGATAACCAGGCTGGTCATACTGTTCCTTTGAGTGCACACCTACTTTAATCGGATTGAGTGCTTTATGTTTCAACTTCCGGAAACTATCAAAGACAACAGTACGTTTACCACGCGGCTCCAGTCCGCAGTATCGCTCTAGTCCTTCTAAAATGGCGGTTAACTCACTTACCGCATAGGAATTTGTCCGGCCTGCTGTTCCCTCATCCCCCTCGAACAAAGGCAAATTAACACTGACATCAGCAAATGGTGGCACAAGATCAACCATTTTCCCATTCAATAGTCCAATTCGCGGATCCAGATAATCCTTAGATAGAACTTCATTCAGCTCATCCAACGAACGGCACCGGAAACTGTTGCGGCTGTTTTTCGGACTTGGCTGCAATGAAATTTGCGCAGCGTCCTCGGAATCGTCGGGTAAATGGCTGCAAACCGGACACAACGGGACAGGCAGAAAGGAATGCCATGAACTCTTCAATGTTTTCAAATTGATTAAACATACTTGACCTTCCGA
This sequence comes from Neobacillus sp. 204, assembly GCF_046562815.1. Lineage (NCBI taxonomy): Bacteria > Bacillati > Bacillota > Bacilli > Caryophanales > Bacillaceae > Neobacillus > Neobacillus sp. 204. Next base: position 94,901 of record NZ_JBJORY010000011.1, on the reverse strand, counting down.
AAGGGCATAATCACCCTGTAAAATTCGCTGGACCTCCGCCCTGATCTGGTGTGCCAGCTGCAAGAGTCCTGTGGAGGATACCCATCCTTCAGGCTGCATTCCTCTGGATTCCTTCATCCTCTGCTGCATCTCCCACATCTCTTGACGGTCGCGTCCTGCCATAAGCCGTCTTAGGTCCGCACACTGAGAACACCCCTGTGTCCCTGGCTGAACAAGCGGCCCCACCACACCCTCTCCAAATGACACGAAGCCTCGCAGCCATGGTGTACCTGTTCGTCGAAACCATTCTTCTGCCTTTTGATGAACAGAAGGATTCCAGGAATCCTGCAGAACAAGAGCTAAATCAGTTTTTTTCGGTACAACCGCCTCGAATTCGGCCTGGCGAACTACATGGTAATGGGCAAACAATTCTTGGCACACACTGTCCGCCACCACCCCATCTCCAACAACCAACACGATAGCGCTCACCAAGTTTCCTCCTCTCGAAGCAACACACCAAACACCCCTGCCAATCCTTCTTTCAAAAATGGTTCCTTTTTTTGTTCAAACACCAAAATCCGCTTATGATTTCGTTCCAAGACTTCCATTGCGGTCTGCAAGTTGGAGGATTGGATCTTCTCATCACATGCAGGAATGACAATGCTTTCTCCCACCTTTTCTTCCAGAAGCAAAGACGAAACCTTAAACACTTGCGCCTTAAGGTTTGCTTCTGGGTTTTGGAATTTAACCAGTGCTTGTTGTAACACTTTTCGTAATGCCAATGTTAGATTCAAATCTACACCGCGATACCATCCGTCACAGGTACCAAGCCATACCACAGGGAAACCGGACACTTCCTCTCCTAAACCAATAACAGGTGCTCCCTGTATTGTAGTCAGCGCCTGCAAATAAAACCGGCAACGTTCATCTTCTACAGAACTCAACTGCACCCGAGTGACGGATATCCTCTGTTCAGGCAGTTGAATGTTCAACTCCTCGGCTAAACACTTTTGTAATCCGCGGCAAACACCTTCCGTAAACGTTTCCCCCGCACCAATTCCAACAAATTCTTGTAGTTCTATCCTATTAAACTGGACTTCTTGATAAGGAGTTAGACTGGTAAGAAGCATACCGGCCATTCGTGACACATAGGCTTCAATCCCGGCAAGACCTGCTTCCCTTCGTGCCTCTTCATGTGTTAGACCTGTACAGACAATGTCACGTAATAACTCAGCCGGTCCCTCCGACAACGGGTCAACCGCCTGAACACGACACTGGGCTAACGGCAGCTGCTTTAAATCCTCTTCCCCCCAAATATGGAAAATACCTGACACCTCTGATGTCAACTGGTGGAAGTAAAGAAGTAATTCACTTGGCTCACCATTGCTCAATCCCTGTTCAAGTCGCAAATCGAAATCTTCAACCCATTCAGCCAATATTCGTCCAGTCACTAGAGGATGCGGGATAAACGGATGCCAGTTTCCTTCTAACGTATCCAGATCAAGGAGGAAAAGTTGATTCTTCTGTTCTTGCTCGGATACTCCTGTAACCTCTTTGAACAATTCAAATACAATCACATTTGCCAACATCGCTCCAGCTGTGGAAGAGTAAGCAGGTATTTGCTGTTCTTTAAATAGCACAGTTTGGTGCAAGCGGCGCCATGCAGAATCCCAGCACGCCTCAGAATCTGGACGAGCTAACGGACCTGCTATACCCATTTGCTGAATGCATATAGCAGGGAGAAAAGATTTCTTCTCTTCCCTACAAATCGTATGAAGAAGTCGCAGTTCCCCTAGATTGCCCTCCTGTGACACGTAAAGAATCGAATCAAAATGCTGTATATTCTCCCGCCAAAAACTTACCTCATTCGCCTTTAGTTTGATTTCCTCTACCGCAACCTCTTGGTCTGTCTTACGGGCATGTGCGACAAGTTCCAGTAAACGCCGTTTATTAGTCGGTACCTCGTCAGTGATTAGTAGCTTAAACTTGGGCAATCCGGATTCAATCAACGAAGAAACCATCGAAACAAATAAAGGACCAGATCCAATGGCCAACACTTTGGCCTGACGATAAGTTTGAAAACGGTACGCTCCCGAATCAACAAAACTCTCGACAAATTCAATTTGTGAAGCATGCCTTTTTAGAACCTGTTCCTCCAATTGATGTGGATGGTCTTTACTTATATCTCGGACAAACCCATTTCGATACAACACTTCAGCAATTTCATACACCCGATCTCGGTGTGGACCCGGTAATCCCTCTGTTAAATCCCCCAAAGTGTATTCCCCGTTGAACACCGGTATCAGCTTTTCAACCCACTGATCGATCGTACTGCCTTCCATCCGGAACGAACTTATGTTGTTCCGAAAATACACACCGCCATTTGAATCGGGGAGAAAAAACGTGTCCCTTTTTACTTTCAAACGCATAGAAGGGTCCAAACTTGTCATTTCACTCCTCCTTAGTTTTAGCTTTTCTCCTTCTGTATCATTACTTTCACTCTAATTCTATGTATCTCAATTTGTCCCATATGTCTTTGCTAATAGAGAAGAACCCCTACAAAAATCTCATGCAGGGACGGTCTCTTCTCATTAGCCAACCAGTTTTCCATTGAAAATCAGAACAATTAACCGCCGCATCGGCCTCCGCCGCATCGATGGCCCCCGCCGCAATTAGAGCAATGTGAACATCTAAAGCAATTAGAGCAATGGAAACAGCTAAAACAGTTAAAACAGTTAAAGCAATTAAAGCAGCTGAAACAACTAAAACAACGTCCAATACCACTAATACCACCAATACCTCCGATACCACCAATACCTCCGATACCACCAACACCACCGAATTGTCGAGACTGATCAAAATAGTATTGGTTTGGGTCTATAGGAACAGCATGGGTCGATTGAAAATCGCCAACATTCAACATTTGGAGTTCATTTTGGAATGGATTCATTTTCATACCTCCGTCTTTTTTTAATCTAAACCAGCACATGAAAAGGGGAACCAAACAAACTTAACCTGACAAATAAGTGTGTCCTAGGAAAATCCACCAATGTTTCAAGTACTCTCTCCATCAAAATATGAGCTTTAGGTGGGTATTGTCACTGATGCAAAAGCCTATTTTTATTGAAAATTCATAAGATTACGCCATAATGCTTACAAATACTAGAAATTAACTTCGACTATTATGTATTCTAGTAATATTTCGAGGCTTCTCACCTATTGTCAGGAGGACTTCCACACAAAATGGCCCATATTGGATTATCTGGGGCATTTTTTATGATGTGGTTTCATAAATAAGAAAAGTGCATGATTAACAAATTCAAAATGGCACCCAGGGAGGAAAAACATGATACAACAAACTGTAATAATAAACAGAAATGCAGGTTTATATGCTCGGCCGGTCAATAAACTCGTTCAAAACGCGTCTCGTTTTAATTCTGATATCTTTCTTACTTACAAAGGACGAAAGGTAAATGTAAAATCGGTACTCGGCGTTTTATCGTTGGCGATCCCTAAACAGGCAGAAATTATCTTAGAAGTTTCCGGGGAAGATGAAATCGAAGCATTGAAAGAGGTCGTTCAAACGTTGGAAATGCTAGAATAGTAATGTTTCAAAAGGTAAAAGGTGAGGCTGGCTCCACAGTGCGTTCCAGCCTCTTCCACATAAGATGTAATGGACAACCAACCAATTATTTTAAAGTTAAGAACTTACTTACATACCCTCGATCCCGATGATACAAAATAAGTGCCACCACTAAGATCCCAGATGCTATCCAGATCGAGGTGTTCCCTATGTAGGTAGTAGAAAATGTCCCGGTTAACGCGCCAAATAAAAAAGAAAGAATGATAATAAAAAACTCTTTGAATTGTTTTTTTGCTTCATCATTATCTTCTTTTAAGGCCAAATATGCTGCTTGGGTTGCCGTCCGAAGGTTCCCTGTTGTCATCGTTGAATTATAGGCCCACTTGTCTAACTTATTGAAAGTGGAAATTTGTAAAGAGGATACAAATGCAATACATACAGTTACCACGATGTTAGGCACACTTTTCGGCAAAAGACCTACAATAACTAATACCAGGCATTCTAAGATAAGAATAGACCTTCTATAGCTGTGCAAAACTTGTCTAACACGAGGAATTTTAGCCATTTCTGATACCAAAACACCTAAGATAAATGCTAAAAGCGGCGGTATATAAAGCAACGAGCCTTGCCATTCCCTATTAGCTGCTTTTACAGCGAGTAAGACCAAATTTCCTGTTTGGGCATTAGCAAAAACGCCGTCTCTGCTAATAAACGTATAGGCATCTAAAAAACCTCCGACCACCGCTAATAAAATACCCAAATAAAATGAATTGGACGATAACGAGGGGATTTTATCTTTCATTTTGCGATCTCCTTGATCCTATTTACTAATTTGTATAGTATTCTTTTCATCCTTGTTAGGAAATATCAATTCCTGATTTTCTTAAAATATCATGAAATGGAATGAAATTGATCCTCAATTTTTGACAATACAAAGAAAAGATAAGTTGATAACGTTTTTTATAGATGTAATTTAATAATTTTCCTAATAAAATGTTGGCATTTTTGCAGTTTTTTGATTCTATGAGCGGATTTTTGCATTTTATGGGCGAATTGTTATATTCAATGGGCGAATTCTTGAACTTAATGGGCGAATTTCGTATTTAACGAGCGAATAGCGGAATCTATCAGGACTGCTAGTTCTATTAGATAATTTTCTGTTTATATCTGCGAATTCCATAGTACAATCAACGAATAAGATTTTAAGTTAAGGTAAAATCCTTAGAAAAAGGGACCTAACTTCAATAAGTTAGTCCCTAGTTTTACAAACGATTATGCTTGATTGTTCTTCATCCAATCGATAAGTTCTGCGATGGCATCTTCAAAATCAACTGCTGCCGTCCCGTCTTCTGGAATTTCCTCCATGCTATGATCAAACTCATCCAGCCTGACAATCAGTTCTTCCATGCTCTTATCTGTCTTTAGTTTCTTTGATTGATATTTTTGGGCTTTATTTATAAGGTCAGTAAACTGATGATCCTCACCAATTTCATCCACCAAGCTCCAAACCTCTTGTAATACCGCCTCTAATTTTTGCACAGAATCGTGCAGCTTATGTAATTTCTCGATCGATTTTTCCATTCTGTTACTTCCTTTCTTTCTAAAAATGCTTGTTTAATGAACTCCAACCTATTGTTTTCATCTCGCATCCTATCTATGAAAACTTTCCAGCTTCTTCTTCTAATTAGATTGCCTTTGTTATTCAATTATAAAACAGATTCCTTTGGTTAGATACCAACCATTTCTAGAAATAGAAAAAACGCCTATAGGCGCTTAATAATTGCACTTTGGACAAGGTTGATAGGGGTTTTTCCCATTTCCACATTGTCTGCACTTGTCTGTGTATTGTTTACTATTTTTAAATTTCCATTGGTCATACGTGATTCCGTATGAACCTTCATCGTTTAGGTATTTGATATAATCATTCCCATAAGGATAGAGCAACAACTCCACCTCCCTTTATATTATAAATGTATGCGCTTACATCATTGAAAAACACTAAATATAAATAAATAAAGTGTCAGGCACCAAGGGGCTCTTTACTGTGTAATGGCATAATTGAAAAACAAAAAAGGACGAACCGTATGGTTGTCCTTAATTAAAACCAAATAACTTATTTTAATAATAATTTTTCACCATTTCACCCATGACCCAATTCGTTCTTGCACCTGTCACTCCGCTGCTAGGGCACTGAGAGCTACCAGTTGTTAAGTCTGTTACAATTGTTTCGACAAGGGGTTGATGGACGTGCTCTGGTCGTTCGAAACTCCATTGCTCCATTCCGCTAGCCGTCGTTAATATGATGGGCTCGTTTCCATAAGTAGAAAAGGTGATTTTCCCTTTGCTCCCCACGATTTCATTGATATCGACATCTTCAAAAGCAGTAAAACACCAATTTCCCACCCCATGGATGCCTGATTCAAATCTATATGTACCTGTTACAATATCTTCCGCATGGTAATAGCCGGCTTGATTGGATGCTAATCCTTGAACAGTGGTAATCGGACCAAGCAGAAAATCTAATAGATCGAGCGTATGGCTGGCTAAATCAAAAAACAGTCCCCCGCCTGCTAATTCGGGTTGAACTCTCCAGGGTAGGTTCTGTGGGTCCAACACGTCTCCCGAAGCTTTTTGATATTGTGTTGATGATACAAACCGTACCTCACCAATCGCTCCATTATTCAACAGCTCTTTAATTTTTTTAAAATCGCTCTTGCGCTCTACGGTAATAAGCAACATACAAAGGCACTCCTGCCTCCTTACAAGCAGCTATCATTTCTTGACATTCCTCGTAATTTCGGGCCATTGGCTTTTCTACATAAACAGTTTTCCCTGCCTTTGCAGCCTTGATTGTGTATTCTTTATGCGATCCAGGCGGTGTGGCTATATAAACAGCATTAACCTCAGGATCATTTATCAAATCATCCGCATTATCATACCATTTTGGGACAGCATGCCGTTTTGCATAGTCTTCCGCAAGTTCACCTGTTCTTCTCATCACGGCTACCAACTCTGATTGGCTAATTTTTTGGAAAGCCGGACCACTTTTCACCTCGGTTACATCACCGCATCCGATGATTCCCCAACGAACTTTATCCATTATCATCAAACAAATCTCCTTATTTGCCACAGCACTTTTTATATTTTTTGCCGCTTCCGCACGGACATGGATCATTTCGACCCACTTTATTTTCATTATGAATTGGACTAATCTGGGAAAGTTCACCCTGCTTACTATTATTTCTATATTCCATTTCTCTTCCTAGCGCTGCTAATTTCCAATCCATTAATTCTGGGTGTTGCTCGCCTAAAATAGAATAATAACTATAAACTGTCTGTTCGATATCAACTAGGTTTGAGAAGTATTCTTTTTGCATGTGGTCGCTAACTTCAGGTAATCCTTCCTTAGACAACTGATGGCAGAGTGCCTCAATCAGCATGTCTTGATCCTCAAGCTCATCTGAACATCGATAGGCATCTTTTAAAGCCTGAACAGCCTGGTCAGATTTAATATTTTCAATTATCGAACTAGCGAAAATCACCGATTCCGATTTCTTTAAATAGGATCCAACCGCGTTCACCACATCATCTGATTGAAAGCGAATTAATGCGGATGCAACTTCTTCCAACAAGATATCTTCATCACGGACTAATAAGCTGGCTAGATATGGAATATACTGTTCAATTTCTAGTAATCCTATCATATAAACGGAAAGGATTCCTTCATAGGAATACCATGGTTTATTTCGTTCCGCTTGGATGATTAGTTCTATTTCTGTTTCTGTAATCCAGCCATGCTGAACGATACTAGTTGCCAGTTTTTTCGCTTTTATGTATAAGGACTGATGGTGATACTCTTCGTTCTCAAGAGCCTGTAAGGTTTCTCTATATTCAAAGTAAACTTCTTCTTTTGTACCATTTACTAAAAGTTCATAAAATGACCAATCATCCTCAGAAATATATCTTAAAAGTTCCTCTTTATATTTTAAAGCTAGAATTGGGTCAATCTCATAGAATAATCTTATCCCTAAATGGATCTGGGTCTTATCCATCCTAGGGATATTTTCCAACAAAATCTTGACGGCCTCTTCATTGAACTTCATGTTATCAATGTATATTAGGATCGAGGATTGCTTGTCCTTGTTAGTAAAAGCTTCCTTCAATAATTCTATCGTCCATTCTTCTGGGACGTTTGGATAATCGTGTAATGCATGAAGCACCGTTTCTTGAATTAATAAATCATTGCTAATTATATGAGGTTTTATTTTTTCTAAAAAGGTCATCCTATCAGTCCTTTATTCTACTTTTTCACCTTCATTATACTTCATTTTTTGGGGCATCACCAATAATCCGAGCGTTTTAACAATTTCAAATCGAAAGTCTATCTTAAGGGCCATTTTATACACAAAAAAAGTGTCAGGCCCCCCCTACAATTACGAGGATGGTGCCTGACACTCAATTATTAATAAAGGCTCTTTCCGTAAACTTTGTTGCTTTTGGAGCCTTAATAGGGTCATTTACTAAGATTATAGGCAATTTTCGCACAGGTTCTTACGAAAAGATGCCCGAAGCATATAGTTTTACGGGTTGATGGACTTATACGAGAAACAACAATCAATGCGAAAATAGCCTTAATAAAAGAATTCTGTTTCATTGTTTTTGACTGAATCTATTTGATTGCCAGGTGTTGACGATTTGAAGGTCGTAATTTTTTCATATTCTCCTGGTTTTAAAACGCTTTGGTCTCCTCTCATTAAGTAGGTGTAGGCAATAATAGAGATGAACAATCCAAATGTCCACGCGTTATCCCATAAAAAGCGAAGTCCCGGAATAATAAGTCCTAGGACTGGAATTGCTACACCAATGATCAGGGCATAAACACCGTTTTTATTAAAACCAGATGTATAGCTATACCGGCCGTTTACATCATAGAGCTCATTAAGTGCCATTCTTCTCTTGCGCACAAGCCAGTAATCCGCTATCGCAATTCCATCAATCGGACCGAGTAAGGCACCATATGTCCCCAGCCAGCCAAAGATATAGTTTCCAAAGTTCTCCATAATGTACCATGGCTGCATTAAGATGGCAAAGACTCCAGTGATTAAAGCACCTAATCCAAATGTAATCCGTTTTGGATTTAAATTTTCGATCGCACGGGCCGGTGCGACAATGTTTGCACCGACATTAATCGTTAAGGATGCTATGACAATGATTAAAGTCCCCAAAAAGATTACATATGGCGGGAATTTCGCAAGCAATTGAACGGGATCCCAAAGAGCTGTCCCGAAAATCACCACTGTTGCAGATGTAACGGCAATTCCAATGAAGGAGAAGATACTCATCGTAAGTGGAAGTGAGAAGCTTTGAGCAAGCATTTGTGATTTTTGACTTTTTGCATAACGACAAAAGTCAGGAATATTCAAGGCAAGGGTTGCCCAGAAAGCAATAACGCCTGTTAATGCCGGGAAAAATACTTTTAAAAATGCCCCGGTTGTTTGGAATTCAGATGGGGTGTCCAAGATAGGCCCCCAGCCTCCTGCATTTGTATACGCCCATATTAGAAGAATAATTGAAGCGATACCCACAATCGGTGTTGCAATTAAGCCTAGTACTTTCATGGCCTGTGGTCCCTTATAGGCTACAATAACATTTAATGCCCAAAATAAGGCAAAGACGATAGCCGTATGGCCTGCTAAGTTTCTCCAGGCAGGAAATGATGCTGATAAAAGAGTATCAATTGCTCCTGTACCAATCCAGGTGTTGATCCCGAACCATCCAGCTGCAACAATGGCTCTCGCTAAAGCTGGGATATGTGCTCCTTTAGAGCCAAACCATAAACGGGCAAAAACGGGATATGGAATTCCAAATTTTGTACCTGCATGTGAGTTTAATAGAATAGGGATAAGAACTATGACATTTCCAAGAAAAATCGTTCCAATCGCTTGCCACCAATTCATTCCTAACGAAATCAAGCCACTTGCCATCGTATATGCTGGAATACATAAACACATACCAATCCATAATGTGGCAAAGTTCAGCCCTTTCCATGAATGTTCTTTCATTGTCGTGGGCCGTAAATCATCATTCCACATTTCACTGTTACTCAAACCATTGGCTGCTTCAGGTGTCAGGGTAACAATACCATTTTGTTCAATTTGCGTTTTCAACAAAATTCCCCCTTATTGGTTATTCAACGAGTTTTCCTAGTGAAACAATTATGCCGAAAGATCAAGGGATACATCAGAAATCTTTAAGATTTACCTAGGATTGGTATGGAACTTACCTTAACACAAAATTTGAGAGAATATTGAAAAAATTCAAATTAGATGTAAACTAAATACCATTGCGTCCCTCCCTACTATTCTTTATTCCAGGCAAAGCACAAGCAAAAGAAAACCTACCTCCCTATCCTATATTATATATCTCCCATTTACCCTGTCATTGGACAAAAAGTATAATGATTTCTATCAATTCTTTTATGTTATGTAAAATGAATCCTCTGAAGAATCCTTCTTTATCTCCTGAGTACCAACTAATACCATATAATGGAGTATAATAAGGAGGACAAGATTTGTCTTTAAAAGTGTAAGGATTTCTCACATGATTTTTCTATTAGATTAATTATTTAATAATATAAAAAAGGGGGTGAGTAATCCGGTGCGTTAAAGCTTTCATTCAACGGATGCTCACCCCAAAATTTTTAAATTTCCGATTATATTGATACGTTTTTATTTTTCTAAATTTATTAACACCTTGGAAAATCTTTTGATGCCTTCATGAATGTAAGTTGATTCCGCCCTGCCAAATGTAAAACGCTGATAACCCTTTTCAGACCCTAAGACCGTTCCTGGTACAAATGCGATCCCATTCCTTATTGATTCCTCCAGTAATTTTTGTTCATCTTCTGGCCTGTGTAATTTACACCACATATGAATTCCACCCTCGGGAATCGAAAAAGAAATTTTATCATCCAATAGCTGGTTAAGGCTTATAACAATTTGATCTCTCCTCTGTTTCAACTGTTTTCTTAAAAATTGAATATGCGGATGAAAGTATGCGGACCCAAGAAATTGATTCGCTATCCATTGTGGAAAGATACTGTGTCCAAAATCAACTTGTTGTTTGGCGTCTGCAAGTCGTTGAATGACCTTGGGTGGTCCAATTATCCAACCAATACGCAATCCAGATGCAATAATTTTGGACAACGAACTGATATAAAGCACATTTCCATTATCATCCATTGATTTTAATGTCGAATTAACTATCCCATCAAAGGAGGTCAAACTATAGGGATCGTCTTCTATGATTGGAATACCAAATTCAGCGGAGAGGTTTAAAATTTGTTTTCGCCGTTCCATGGAAAGTACTGTTCCTGTTGGGTTTTGATAATCAGGATTTAAAAAAACCATTCTTAAGCGATGTTTCTTATGTAAATGAATAAGATCATCCGGGTTTATCCCTTGTGAATCCACAGGTAATCGGTAGATCTTTAAACCTGCCGTTTGAAACATGGGAAGAGAAAAACAATAGGATGGGTCCTCTATTGCAACAGCGTCACCCGGTTTAAGCAGGCATTGGACAATTAAATGCAAGGCTTGCTGTGCACCAGATGTAATAAGAACCGCTGCTGGCGTTGTTGTAATGTTTTTATACTCTTTTACATGATCGGAAATAGTTCTCCGTAAATCTTCATTCCCTTGCGGATCGTCATATCCAAGATAGCCTGTAAATGGATGCTCGGAAAGGATTTGACTAAATTGCTCATTTGGAAATAAACTTGGTGATAATTCACCACTAGCCATATTAATAAGATCATTTCCCTGGGTTTCCTTACGTATTTTTTGAACAACAGGAAGGTTGGGAAGAAAAGACCCCCTTTCCAAATATCTACTCCAGTTTGGAATACGTCTATGTTCAAGCCCCCAAATGTCTGTGCTAACACGGGTGCCGCTACCTTTTTTCCGCTCGACAATCCCCAGAGACTGGAGCTCTTCATAGGCTGCTATCACTGTACTCCGGTTGACTTGCAGCTCTTCTGCTAAGACTCGTTCAGAGGGTAACATGCTCTCCGTTGAATACATTCCTGTTGAAATTCCTTGCTCAATGTAATCAGCAATTTGTTTGTAGATCGGTCTTTTTTCCGTACGATTTGGTTTCCACCCCAAAATTATCACTCCTTTCCATCTGATTGAAGAAGTTATGAACCATTCGTCATAAGTGGATGGTCCAATTTTTTGTGAATTGGATGGTCATTTTTTCTAACATTAACTTTAATATAAGAATCATACATTGAAACTCTTAGGAAAAGTCAATCTTTTTATAATAAAATTATTTAGTGAGGATGAAGATAATGAAGTTTGGTATGGCTCTTATTGTTATCGTTTTAATAGCAGCATTGATTGGGACACTAGCACTTACAGGTAAACCTGATGAAAATTATAAAAGTTCCACAAAACAAAACACATTACGGTTGACGGGGATTTATGTCATCGTCATTATAGCTGCCATCGGAGGTTTAGCTTGGTATATTAGTATGAACTAAATATTAATAAATCCACAGATAACACGCATAATAAGGAAAAAAAAGGTGTGTTAACCTGTGAATTTCCCTACCATTCAAACGAATTTTTGGGATGCAATTTTTGCTATCCCCCTCATTATTATGTTAACTCAATTAATAAAGGTTTATTTCAAGTTACCAAAATGGTTTGTACCCACCATAGCACTAATCTTCGGCCTAGGAATTTCCATTTTTATTAGTCATAAACATAATACTTTTGGCGGTATATTTATGGGTTGGTTTTACGGATACGCAGCGATTGGGACATATGCTTCGTTAAAAACAAATATTATTTCTTATAGAAATAAACAAAGTAAATAATAGGAATCGTCACCCCCTAATTCTGACTAGTAAATATTTCATCAAATAAATGGTCGCACTATTCTAAATCTATTAAAAATAATTATTTCGAAATCCGAAAAAGATGTTACAATACTAATTATTACATTTATAGATTGAAGGGAAATGGATGAAGAAAAAGCGATGGCTTATTTATGGAATGTTGATTTTCGCTACGGCGACCTGGGGAAGTGCATTTATTGCTGGAAAAATTGCCGTTCAAAGCTTTGAACCAGCAACGGTTGCTTTTTTACGGTTTTTAGGGGCTGCAGTCCTATTGTTTCCATTGATGTGGCTAACGGAGAAAAATCGGACCAAACCTACCCTTAAAGATTATGGCTTATTTGCCGTTTTAGGTTTAACAGGAATAGCTCTTTATAATATTTGCTTTTTTATTGCCACCAAACATGCACCAGTGATTAAAAGTTCCTTATTTATTGCTTCGAACCCCGTATTAATTGTCCTTTTATCAGGCGTCTTTTTAAAAGAGAAGATCACCAAGAATCATATAATTGGCATGGTGATTGCTCTTATAGGAGTAACTTTTATTATTACAGATGGTCATGTACTTTCATTGCTGCGATTCGACTTTGAAACAATCGATTTTGTTTTACTTGGTGCGGTGATTTGTTGGGCCTTATATAGCGTGGTCGGTAAAGTGGTTTTAAAAAAATTCACCCCCGTGGAATCCACCACCTATGCGGTTGCGTTTGGGACGTTGTTTTTATTGCCCTTTGCCCTTGTGGAAACCACATGGAAGGACGTACAGCATGCGGACTATGCAACTTGGTTGGCCATTGCCCATATGAGTATCTTCGTCACAGTGGTTTCATTTATCATGTATTATTACGGAATCAAAGAAATTGGCGCTGCAAAAGCTTCGATTTTTATTAATGTCATGCCCGTCTCAGCTGTATTGATGGCAACCATCTTTTTAAATGAAACCTTCACCTTGGCCCACGGAGTTGGTGCAGCCTTTGTCCTATCTGGGGTTTATATTGGAACACAAACAAAAATATTTAAGAAAAAACTAAATACTGTTAACCGTGCCATCTAAAAAGTTGGAGCAATGGGAACAATTAGTTCTTATCACAGACTCAAAAACACGCGTAAAAGGACTTACCTCATTGGTTAGTCCTTTTTTAAAAAGCACATTATTACTAAAAAAGTGCACCTTAAAGTATAATAATTATATAAATTAGCTATCAGAGAAGGAGCATGCATCATGGGTTTTATTGTTTATTTTATTCTAATCATGATAGTTCCATTATTAGTGCAAATGTATTTAAGGAGTACCTACTCGAAATTTTTAAAAGTGGGATCCTCTTCTGGATTAACTGGCGCCCATGCCGCAAGAAGAATTTTGGATCAAAATGGCTTATACGATGTTGCTGTCGAAGAAGTGAGAGGTCACTTATCGGACCACTATGATCCAAGAAGTAGAAGTGTTCGGCTTTCTTCAACAAATTTCCATGGTACTTCCATTGCCTCGATATCCGTAGCCATTCACGAGGTTGGCCACTGTCTCCAGCAAAAAGACGGTTATGTGCCTTTACGTGTCAGACATGCATTAGTACCTGTTGCAAATATCGGCTCAAATTTTTCATTTATCTTAATCTTAATCGGTATTCTTCTATCCTCTGCCAACTTTTTATTACTTGGGATTATCGCTATGGGCGCTGCAGTGCTATTTCAGGTGGTCACGTTACCGGTTGAATTCAATGCGAGTTCCAGAGCGTTGAATGTAATGGTTGGTTCTGGTCTGATTAGAAATGAAGAAGAGTATCGGGCGAAAAAAGTGCTAAATGCGGCTGCGTTAACCTATGTTGCTGCAACCGTTATAGCCGTTGCAGAGTTACTTCGTTTTGTGCTCATGTTTACCGGAATGCAAAATAATGAGGACTAATTTAATATTGAAAAGAAAAATAAGACTCCCTTATTCGGGGTCTTATTTTTCTTTTATTTTAGGATTTAGCTGATGTTATGTCGTTATACGGCAAGATAAGTTTTTCCAACTTCTCATAGTCCATAGAACTTATTTCTTCCATTAATCTAGGAATCGCTTTTTCAGGATAGCCATAATCACGTAGGAGTTTTTGCTTTTTTGCTTTTTGTTCCATACGAACACCTTCCATCATGTATTTTGTATTTATCTTTTGTTCACTTTGATGAAACCCCATCATTTTCACATTGTGCCCGAGACAGTTGTGATATATGAATGAATTCCTTTGTTAATTTTATTAGTTTACATAATATAATTATTGTTAATAAAAAAATCGTAACTGACTGGATTCTCATTTTTCTTATACAGGATACAATTAGTCTTAGTTAGGCAATTTTTATAAAAAAAGTAAGGTAACACCTCCATGAAAGGTGCGAACCAACTCTCCTTCATGTATAATGAAAACCCACTCAGATACCCTTTAAGTTCAAACATGGTATACTGTGCTAAAGTGATACTGGCTTTTAAAGTGAGAATGCATCATAGGAGTGTGTTTTATGAATTACAAAGTTGTCATTTTAGATATCGACGGAACCATCCTCCCGCATGGAAAAACACTTAGTCATGCCACAAAGGATGCCGTCCAGCGGTTACGAGAAAATCATTTGAAAGTAGTTATTGCTACCGGGAGAGCCCCTTATTTTACAGAGTCCATTATTCAAGAAACCGGCGTCGACTCGATGGTCTTTTTTAATGGTTCTTATGCCTTCCATGAAGGAAAAGAAATATACAAGAGTGCCATTGAGAAACATGTATTAGAGAGGGTTCATCAATTGTCAAATGATTATCAACATCCATTGACCTATTTAAGTAAAACGAATTTTAGAGTGACTGATCTAAGCCATCCATTTGTTGTGGAAGCCTACCAGCATGATCCGTGGAAACCTGAACTTGCCCCGCCGCAATTTTGGACAGACCAAGAAATTTATCAATTGTTTCTTCATTGTGATGTTGAGGAAGAATCACATTATCAAACAAAGGTTCCAGAACTTGATTTCCGCAGGTGGAGTTCAGGGGCACGAACCTGTGATGTGAATTTAACTAATTCAAATAAAGCTGTAGGTCTCAATAAATTATTAGAAAAACTTGGGATTGCACCTGATGAAGCTGTTGCTTTTGGTGATGGTTTAAATGATTTGGAAATGCTATCTTTGGTCGGAATGGGAGTCGCTATGGGCAATGCCCGCGATGAGTTAAAAAAAGTTGCCAATATGGTGACCCTCACTGCCGAAGAAGACGGCGTCCGGTATGGATTAGAGCGCCTCGGTTTAATTTAAACGGAGTGCTCTTCTCAAATTTCCGAATTGCAAATAGGAGAAAAAGAGGAAGATGGAATAAATTTATCATTTGAAGTTATCCGGGATGTTCATCCATGAAATTTTGAATGGGTTTATTACTGTATTACGAAGTAAAAAGCAATAATAAAAGCTTGTAGAATTTGTCCAAATGGACTTACTTCTACAAGCTTTTTATATGTATGGAATGAACGTCTTTTTAGTATTTACAGCCATTCTTCTGCAATGGAGCTATTATCGGCAATGGTGAAGGCTGCATTGGTGATGGCTTGTGCTAGGGTATCGCCCGTTTCACAAATGTTATTGAAGCAAACTTCGGAGACTCCATTGGTGGTATATGTAAATCCGAAATCTTTTAATTTTTCCACGATGAGCATCGCATGGTCAAGATTTTGATCTGGCTGAAAATCAGTAACTGGAATGAATGTCCCATTTTCATAATCAAACCATCTGTCCCATCTATTTAACTTCCAACCTAGTATTCTACGAGCGATAATTTCGACTTGGTTCATTACTTTCAGGCTCCTTTTCTCGATATTTTTTTATTTTACCATTTCCATCATGATTTCCCTATAAAATCAGTTTCAATTTCATGACACTTCTTGATTAGAATTTTGGTTAGAGCGGTAATGTTGACCGTAATTTGCTGAAAAGTGGCTGGGGTTGTCGTCAAAAGGGGCTATTGGCTACCCATCTTAGTTGAAACGAGGATGCTCGGTCGTCAATAGGGGCTATTGGCTGCCCATCTTAGTTGAAACGAGGATGCTCGGTCGTCAATAGGGACCATTGGCTACCCATCTTAGTTATAACGAGGATGCTCAGTCGTCAATAGGAGCCATTGGCTACCCATCTTAGTTATAACGAGGATGCTCGGTCGTCAATAGGAGCCATTGGCTACCCATCGTAGTTAACGAGGATGCTCGGTCGTTAATGGGGGCCATTGGCTACCTATCTTAGTTAAAACGAAGATGCCCGGTCGTCAATGGGGGCCATTGGCTACCTATCTTAGTTAAAACGAAGATGCCCCGTCGTCAATCGCGGCGATTGGATACCGAATTACCCCCCAAAAAAACAAAGACGGTCAACAATTACAAGAATTGACGACCGTCATTATCCAAAAAAATCCAGTTAAGTCTCCAATCTACATTTACAAATTAATGCCTTTCATGCCTGCTTCATGGTAGCGCTCTCCAGCAGCAACACCCCTTGGAGCAACTTCGTTTATTCGGGCTAAATCATTTTCAGTTAATGATATTTTAAGGGCCCCGACATTTTCTTCTAAGTACTTGATTCTCTTTGTCCCTGGTATTGGCACAATATCATCCCCTTGGGCTAGTAGCCAAGCAAGCGCAAGTTGGGATGGCTGGCAGTCTTTTTCCCGAGCTATTTCATTTATTTTATGAACAAGTTCCAAATTTTTCTGGAAATTCTCTCCCTGAAAACGAGGAGAAAAACGGCGATAGTCATCCGCTGCTAAGTCTTCAAATTTCTGAATCTGTCCTGTAAGAAACCCTCTTCCTAATGGACTATAAGGAACAAAACCAATCCCTAGTTCACGGCAAGTGGGCAGAATGTCATCTTCTATATCCCGACTCCAAAGAGAATACTCCGTCTGAACAGCTGTAATCGGGTGCACACTATACGCCCGGCGTATCGTTGCCGCAGATGCTTCCGAAAGTCCTAAATAGCGAACTTTTCCTTCCCGAACTAAATCGGCCATCGCGCCGACTGTTTCTTCGATCGGAGTGTTTGGATCGACTCGATGTTGGTAGTAAAGGTCAATATGGTCCACACCTAAGCGGCGGAGACTCGCTTCACATGCTTTTTTAACATATTCTGGACGGCCATTTATTCCTAAAAATGCCCCATCCTCGGCTCTTACATTTCCAAATTTAGTGGCAATAACCACTTGATCCCGTCGGTCCTTGATGGCCGCTCCGACTAATTCTTCATTTTTACCGACTCCATACATATCAGCTGTATCGAGAAAGGTAATCCCGCGTTCAAGGGCACGATATATTGTTTTGATTGATTCGTCGTCATTTCTTCCACTATAAAAATCTGACATCCCCATACATCCTAATCCTAGTGCCGATACTTCCAACCCCATTTTCCCTAACATTCTTTTTTGCAATCTCCCTCATCCTCTCATCCTTATGGATTATATGATATCAAGGTAATATCCTTTACATGTTTCCCTTACTTTAACCAAACACAGGACCACTCGAATTGCACTTTTTACATATTATAACAGTTAACTGAATTTTCCACCAATGAAACAATAATTTCAATACTGAAGACGGCTCTTTTTTACCCTACAGCATTAAAAGAAAAAAGGACTAACTGCGCTCTGTTAGTCCCTTTCCTTTAATTTCACAAAATCCCTTTTAACAATTCCATCACTTGATCAATCTCGTCTTTTGTTGTTTTCCTGCCTAAACTGAAACGGATGGCACCCATTCCAATCTCCTTAGGTACATCCATCACCTTTAAAACTGGGGATAATTCAATACTGCCGGCATGACATGCCGATCCAGTGGAAGCAGCTAATTGAGGGATCGCATCTAACAAATCTTGACCCACTCTTCTGACAAAACTGACATTCAATGTATTAGGCAGCCGATCCACCGGATGTCCATTCAATACTACTTGATCTCCGAAGGCATCCTGTAATCGCAACCAAAAATACTCGGTCAAATCCTTTAGTTGATGATTTCCTACATAATGGTTTGCCAGTTCACAAGCCTTTCCTAAACCAACCGCCAATAAAGTATTTTCCGTACCGGCCCGAAGTCCAAATTCATGCCCCGCTCCATGGATTAAAGGTTCCAGCTGAATTCCATCTCGGATAAACAAGGCGCCTATTCCTTTTGGTGCATAGAGTTTATGACCGGCAATCGTAAGCATATCCACTTTCAAGTCATTCACATTCACTGGAACTTTTCCAACCGATTGGGATGCATCTGTATGAAATGCAATCCTATGGTGTTGAGCTATTTCCCCAATTTCCTTGATTGGCTGCAAGGTTCCTGTTTCATTATTTGAGTGCATAATCGAAATCAGAATTGTTTCTTTAGTAATTGCTTTTTTTATTTCTTCTAGTGTAACTTTCCCATAGCGATCTACGTCTACATATGTGACCTTTGCCCCAATTTGTTCAAGAAATTTGCAAGGATTCATAATCGCAGGATGCTCAATTTTTGAAGTTATGATATGGTTGCCTTTGTGCCGATTTTTAAAATAATAACCTTTTAACGCAAGGTTATTAGCTTCACTGCCACCACTTGTAAAAATAACTTCTCTAGGGGTACAGCCAATTAAATCGGCTACCATGTCTCTGGCTTGCTGTAATACTTCTTTTACGGGTAAGCCTGCCCAATGCAAGGCCGACGGATTTCCATAAAAATGATCTAAAAGCGGCTTCATCGCTGCGGCTACTTCAGGAGCAATCGGTGTACTTGCATTGTAATCAAGATAAATTTTTTCCATCCATTGATTCATCCCTTCCCCCTAAGACTGAAACCTAGACATTTGTACTGCTCTTAATAAATTCTTTAAACATATCGTTCATTGTAGGGTTTGTGCTCGCCATTGATTCAGGATGCCACTGAACCCCGACCGTAAAAGTGGTTGGATGGATATACTCAACCGCTTCAACGATCCCGTCGGAAGATTGGGCGACGACGCGAAGATCATTGGCTACCCTATCGATTGCTTGATGATGAAGACTATTTACACGTACTCGATCAGAACCGACAATTTCAAATAATTTACTATCTCTAGAGATGGTTACCCAGTGAGTATCTTGACTCCTATCTATTTGTTGTGAGTGTTGAATTGGTTCTTTGACTTGACTTGGGATGTCCTGGATTAAAGTACCACCAAGGGCGACATTCAAAATTTGAACGCCTCTGCAAATGGCAAACAATGGAATATTGTTTTCAAGCGCATATTTCACCAACGCAATCTCTGCTAAGTCCCGCTCCGGTGTCGTTGGACCTAATTGGAGATGTGGATCCTGACCAAAAAGTTTTGGATCCACATCCTCACCCCCGCTGAGGATAATTCCGTCACATAATGGCAGCGTTTCTAATGCTATCTCAGGGTTAATATAGGGAAGGATAATCGGTATCCCTCCATTAGATGCAACGCATTTATGATAATCATGGTGCACATAGACACCTTCCATATTGTCGTTATGTTTCACATAGGCACCTGTTATGCCGATAATTGGTTTCTTGCTCAAATTTCTTCCTCCTTTAACGATGTAACACTATCCTAGATATCTTATCACAATCATTCAATATGATAATATTTTTGAAAGGTGTCCATCCTTTAAACCCAAATAATCTTCAAAAAAATTTACATAATCTTTAAATAAACTTCATAGATTACTATGTATGGCAAATATACAATAATTTTAAGATTGTCAAAGGATGGAGATCAAATGGAGTATGTTCTTTACAATGGCAAGAAATATTTAATCATTTATAAGTACACATCGGGATTCTGTGAAATTAAGGAAGTCGATAGTCTGTATAATATTGAATTGGTTCATACCTCAGAATTAACCAATCTAAATTAAAAAAGCTCTTTTCGTAAACTTTGATGCTTTTGGAGCTTTATAAGGGTCATTTACTAAGTTTCTAGGCAATTTTCGCAAATGTTCATACGAAAAGATGCCACGAAGCAAAAAGTTATACGTTGTTGATCTTATACGAAAAACAACAATCGATGCGAAAATAGCCATTAAAAAAGCTGGAAAAGGTAATGGTACCTTTTCCAGCTTTTTTGATTTATCTGTCGCCAACAATCGAAGTGATAATATGCCGAGAATCCCATTGGCCTTCTGAAAAAGCAATAATTGGGTACTTTTTTGGAAAAAGCATTTGTGTAATTTCATCAATTGAGCGGCCTTCTTCGTAGAGATTCACCACTTCACCGGACAGATTCTCAAGATAATCTAACTTTTGCTTTAGTTTGCTTTTTCCATCCTGAATATAGCCACTGTGGGCACAAAACAATGATTGAAAATCAAAACTGAGCAGCGTGCGAATCGAATAAATAATCACAGGGATCGATTCGCTGTCCATAATGACCTTCGTTCTTGTCGTTACGAATATATCACCCGAAAATAATCGACCAGATTGTTCATGAAAGAAAGAGACATGATCATTGGCATGTCCTGGTGTATAAATAACTTTCCATTCTTGACTGCGTGATTGAATGATGTCCCCAAGCGGCAAGGCATCGAAGGCCGCACGCACTCCCCAGGTAAGTTGTCGATACTTTGGATAGGGACAATGCTCGGCACAAATATGAATTCCTTTTGGATGTACATAGATGGGGACATTTCTATGCTTCTGAATCCAAGGCGCTAAACCGGAATGGTCTTCATGGCTATGCGTCAACGTTACTAAATCAAAGCTATGACGCTCATATATTGGAATTAATTCGGATTCAAGACATTGGGTCCCAGTATCAATTAGCATGCCATCCACCAAAAAAGAATAAACGGTTCCTAATTTAAGACCTGACCTTTGTACGTTCCCCTCAATACAGATAACGTCCTCATTCGTAAACAAGTTCACCATAACCGACTATGTCCACCCCTCTTTTTTCGAATTTTCAAAATTGTTATATTAACAGTATCGAAAAATGAATGAATAATCAATCATGTTGTCCTGATGAAATTTAAACCTATTTATGAATATTTCTCCTCATTTTCTCAAACTATATGAAAAAAAAGGTGGTCTTATCATGAGTAATTGGCATCTCATTTTGGCTGGTGTTGTTTTATTAGTCTTAATCATCGGTTTGGTTTTTACGCTGGGTACAGGGAGAATGGTTAGTACGAAACAAGGCGAGTTCGATACGGCAATCAACGAAAAAACACAAAGACATCCTTATTTACTGAATCCCGTGTTTCTTGTCTGGATTATCGCAATTGCAGCAATCATTTTTTATATCATCTATTTAGGCTTTAATTACTATTGATAAAAAAATGAAGCGAAAGGGAACCCCATTATCTGGCGGTACCTTTCGCTTCATGATGTCTTATTCGGCTGGAGCATGTTCCACGGCAATTTGGTAGGCTTCCAAGATCGCTTCACTTTCGGAGGGATCATTAATACCTACCAAGTCTTGATTACCATCTTCACCTTCAATTTTCATTACGATGGTTTCATCCTCAGCCTTTAATAGTGCATAGGATTCATCCTCCATATCAAATAATGCTTCAACAGCATATTCCTTCAGGTTCCCATTATTATCTTCAATTGTTATATAATCACGCAGTTCATTACTCTTCAACTTTACTCACCTCAACAAATGTACTCAAATATAATGTTCCCTTAACAATGAATGTGTTCGATGGAAATATATTGTTATTACTATCCGCTGTATTTTGGGAACTGTATAATTACTAGGATTGGTAAGGGGACTATTATGAAAGACAAAATTATTGAAGCAGTTACACCACAGATGCAACAAGAAATCGAACGTGTAATTAATGGTATGACATTTATTAAAAATTTCCGCTCAGTTACGGCTGAGGAGTGGTATCTTTTTTTGCCCGGCTACCAAGATCCACGGACAGGAGGAGCTGCTGGCAAAGCCATTGTTCATTATGATCTTTATGGAAATCGAGACATTTTTATTAACACGACAGTTATTTTAGATGATCCAGCGCTATATCAACCCAATGTTCATCCACTGGTTTATGCGGTCGCAGACGAACTGGTCAACCGGCTCGTCGGATACGCGGATACTCTGCTGGCGGTCCATGCTGGTGAAAACTCTTATGATGCGGAATATAGGCAGTAAATGAAAATGAAGTATAAAAGGAACAGGTACGCCGATCATAAGCGACCCTTCTTCCTCTTCCTTCCCGAGTTTGGTCGTGTAGACGCTCCACACCTGGACCCCTTCATATTTAAAAAAATATAGATTTTTTCTATATAAACCACTATTCTTACCTGATAAAATATGAAGCAAATGGAATTGAAGGAAAATGTAGTGAGTTCCTTCGGAAAGAGGTTTAGTGTGTCAGAAAACTCAGATAATTCAAAGGCTTTAAATGATCAACCTGCCTGGCTACAGACGATTATCGAATCACCTGAAAAGCAGCAAAAGTTATATCGACGAACATTACTGATTGTAATCATGTCACAGATTTTTGGTGGGGCGGGCCTTGCAGCTGGTATTACGGTAGGCGCACTCCTTGCCCAAGATATGTTAGGGACGGATAGGTATGCAGGGATTCCGGCCGCTTTGTTAACGTTTGGCTCTGCTGGAGCAGCGCTGCTTATTGGTCGTGCTTCGCAACGTTTTGGCCGCCAAATCGGACTTGCGGGGGGGTTCTTAACTGGCGGGATCGGTGCAATCGGGGTCATCCTTTCTGCAATCACTAATAATATCGTACTTCTTTTTGCATCACTCCTCATGTATGGTGCGGGCTCCGCTTCAAACTTACAAGCACGCTATGCGGGAACTGATTTAGCCAAGCCTACACAACGAGCGACATCCATCAGCATTGCCATGGTATCAACGACTTTCGGTGCTGTGGCGGGACCAAACTTAGTGGATGTCATGGGCCGATATGCGACCTCAATCGGTGTTCCTGCACTTGCAGGTCCCTTCATTCTCGGAGCGGCTGCCTTTTTTCTAGCTGGTTTAGTCCTTTTGATTTTCCTACGCCCAGATCCTTTGTTAGTGGCCAACGCCATTGCAGATCGCCAGCATAGCGACAGAAGTCATTCTTTGGAGAAACAATCTAGCAATCTCGTAAATAATAAACGAGGAATCGTTGTGGGCGCTACCATCATGGTGTTGACTCAAATTGTCATGACTTCGATAATGACCATGACACCTGTTTACATGAAACATCATGGACATGGTCTCAGAGAAGTTGGAATGGTCATCGGCTTCCATATTGGCGCCATGTATCTCCCCTCTCTCGTGACTGGTATTCTTGTTGATAAAATTGGCCGGACCTTCATGGCCATCGCTTCAGGTGCTACTCTCCTAACGGCAGGTATTCTGGCTGCCAGTGCACCTGCTGATTCCATGCTTGTCCTGATTATCGCACTTTCCTTGCTTGGGCTAGGCTGGAATTTCGGTTTAATTAGTGGCACCGCATTGATCGTCGATTCCACACACCCTTCGACCCGTGCCAAAACACAAGGTACGGTAGATGTCTTGATTGCTTTGGCTGGGGCATCTGGGGGAGCCCTATCCGGTATGGTCGTCGCACAAACGAGTTACGCTGGTCTTTCATTGGCTGGCGGGATTCTTTCCCTCCTGCTAATCCCAGTCGTTATCTGGTCCCGAAGCAATCAAAGAATGTCTGTAAAAAGCTAGTTAATGAATTGGGAAATAGAACCTGTTTGAAAGGGCATCCTATTTCCCTTTTTCTGTTGACCACATCTTCTAATGTGACTGATTTTTACCCCTTCGTTTTAAAAAATTAAAAAAATATACGATTTCCAAATTAAATTTATTTTCGGAATATTATAAGTGTGATATAGTCATAGAAAAGAAAAAATGGAGTGATAAAAAATGAAACTGCAAGTCCACCGTACTTATAATTTCAATGCTGGCCCTTCCGCATTACCTATTTCTGTTTTAGAAAAAGCTCAGTCAGAACTGATTGATTTTCGAGGAACAGGAATGTCCGTCATGGAACTTAGCCACCGCAGCAAGGCTTATGAAGATGTACATAATCAAGCGATTGACAGTTTAAAGGAACTTCTATCCATTCCGGATACGCATGAAGTCCTCTTCTTACAAGGCGGTGCAAGTCTTCAGTTTTCGATGATCCCAATGAATTTTTTACAATCTGGAAAAAAAGCTGGATATGTAATGACTGGTTCATGGTCAGAGAAGGCTTTTACGGAGGCAAAACTATTTGGTGAAGTTTATCATACGGCTTCTACTAAAGAAGGTAACTACCGCAGTATCCCGGCGCTTGATCAATTACAGTACGATCCAACAGACGCTTATTTACATCTAACTTCTAATAATACGATTTATGGCACCCAATGGAAGGACTTCCCAGACACTGGCGATGTACCTTTAATCGCAGATATGTCTAGTGATATTCTTTCTAAACCGATTGATGTCAGTAAGTTTGCGCTCATTTATGCAGGTGCCCAGAAGAACCTTGGTCCTTCAGGCGTAACAGTTGTGATTATTCGCAAGGATTTGCTTGAACAAGCTAATACAAATATCCCAACGATGTTAAAATATAGCACACATTCAAAGAACAATTCCTTGTATAACACTCCTCCAACTTTTGGCATTTACATGCTCGGTGAGGTATTAAACTGGGCTCGTGAATTGGGCGGGTTGGCAGCCATAGCTGAGCTGAATGATAAAAAAGCGAACCTGATTTACGAGACAATCGACGCAAGTAACGGTTTTTATATTGGCCATGCAACACCGGACAGTCGTTCTCTCATGAATATAACCTTTAACTTAGCATCGAAAGACTTAGAGAAGAAATTCCTCGAGCAAGCCAAACAAGAAGGCTTTGTCGGCGTAAACGGACACCGTTCAATCGGAGGAGTCCGCGTATCAGCCTATAATGCCGTTCCAGTGGAAGCCTGCCAGGCATTCAAGGAATTTATGATTCAATTCAAATCAGAAAATAGCTAATATAAAAAATAATCACCCTCTCATTTGTTTAGAGGGTGATTTATTTGATTTGTTGGTTTAGTAAAGGCCTCTACTTACCGCTACTGCAACTTTTCCGGTCTGACAGGCATTATAAGCCCCTCTTTCTTACTGGTACCTCATTTTTTTCGGTCCTACGGGCATTATAAGCCCACCATTCTTACCGGTTCTCCGATATTTTTGATCAATTGTGCGTTATAAGCTCCTCTTTCTTACCCCGTACGAACATTCATAACCGGAATCCAATTATAAATATCACCAATCCCACGATTAAGTTATTGTTTTGATTATAGATATTAGAACCTGGGAATTCCACATTCTTGGAATGAAAGCTTTCATAAATTCTGCACAGCAAAAAAGACCAAAGAAGATATGGTGTCTCCTCTGATCTTTTTAAATGGGTTTATTTGCCGTCCACTACTTCTTTTAAAATTTCATAGGAACGTTTTTGTTTTTCAGTGTCGTAAATATAGGATACAGCCATGAGTTCATCGACATGATAATCATTCTGGAACTTCATCAACTGCTGGCGGATCGTCTCCTTGCTTCCTATTAATGTCACACTTTGTTTTGATGCGGCCATTTCTTTTTCCATTGAGGTCCAAATCTCATCCAAATCTTCAACTGGGGGTTGTAACGGATTTTGTGTACCACGGACAACATTTAGGAAAAATTGCTGCATCGTTGTGGATAAAAATTGGGCCTCTTCATCTGTTTCGGCAGCAATTACATTTAAACAAACCATCATATATGGTTTCGCCAAATATTCAGATGGCTGGAACCGACTCCGATAGATTGAGATTGCCTCTTCCATAAATCTCGGTGCAAAGTGGGACGCAAATACATACGGCAGTCCCAGACTTGCCGCTAAATACGCGGAATCGGTCGACGAACCAAGGATATAAATCGGAATATTCGTATCAACGCCAGGATAAGCTTTCACATAACTTTGCTGCTCGGCTGGGCCAAAATAAGTGAGCAATGCCTTGACATCATCCGGAAAAGTATAGACTGAATCATTTTTTGAACGTCTTAAGGCACTTGCTGTCATCATATCTGTTCCAGGAGCACGGCCAAGTCCCAAATCGACGCGATTGGGATAAATCGTTGCTAATGTGCCGAATTGTTCAGCCACCACTAGCGGGGAATGATTGGGCAGCATGATCCCACCTGACCCTACATGGATCGTATTTGTGTGTTCTAAAACGTGCTTGATTAAAATCGATGTCGCTGAACTAACAAGTGTAGCCGTATTATGATGTTCTGCAATCCAATAGCGTTGATAACCCATAGTTTCAACAGCTTGAGCCAGCTCGACCATTGATTCAATAGCTTGGCTGGGACTTTGCCCCTTCCGAATCGGCGCTAAATTCAAGACAGATACAGGTATATGAATAGTTGTCATTTTATCAATCCTTTCCCTAACGAGAATACTACTATAGTAACAATAGGAAGGAAGAAATCAAAAATAAATGCTTACCGAGACTAGGGTGTCAGGCACCATGTGAACTTTTCACATGGTGCCTGACGCCCTAGCTTTCCTTTCCCCTTTCTTCGCGAAATATAATTAGATGTAATTATAAAAAGTGACTTTAATGTACATAACTGATTAAGGGGAATTATGGAAGGGGTGGTAATATGACTCAACAGGGAAAAACAACTTCTGATGCGACCAATAAAGAAGAATTACGGGGAACGTTTTTTTCCGTTTTGATTATTGGGGCCTTCATTCTTCTCTTTTGGATCGTAATGTTCTATATCTATATGAAACGATGATTCCTATTCTAAGAAATTACAGGAGGATTATATGTTTAGTAATATGCATTTGCCTCGTTACGAGAGAATTTGGCTGACAATTGGCATGGTATCCTTGTTTATATTCCTTATCATTCTGGGAACATTAGCGATTGGACTTGGTTTACAGCCGCCCGGTCATATGAAAACGGTACCCCCTGAGCAAGTGAGGACGAGTGCCCCTTTTAATAAGCCCGCGCTTGTTCAAATTGGACCAAACAAATTCAAAGCTACAATGGTTGCGCAAATGTTTTCCTATTTGCCGAGTGAACTCGAGATACCTGTTGGATCGACTGTGCACTTCGAGATTACAAGTCCAGATGTGGTTCATGGCTTGTACATGCCAAACACTAATATCAATATTATGGTCATTCCAGGACATGTCGCCGAATATACCTACACATTCAAAACAGCAGGCGACTACTTAATGCTTTGTCACGAATATTGTGGTGCTGGACATCAGGCAATGATGGGGAAATTAAAAGTAGTTTAAGAAGGAGCACATGATATGGAAAATACATTACGCGACCGCTCTTCTGATCAGATGAGTTTTCAAGTTCAAGACCGCCGGCTAATCTTAGCTCACCTTGGTTTTGCCTTTATTGCTTTTCTAATTGGAGTGGTAGCAGGATTAGTACAAGCCTTACAAAGGACGGGATTTATTACCCTCCCAAGTAATATCGGGTACTATCAATTATTGACTGCTCATGGTGTGTCGCTCGCGCTGATCTTTACAACCTTTTTTATTATCGGGTTTCTTTATTCAGGACTAGCCAAAACATTAGGCGGCAAGCTACTGCCTTCCGCTAACAGGGTTGCTTGGATTGGCTTCTACCTGATGGTGATTGGGACTCTCTTGGGCTTATATGTAATTATAACGAATGATGCAACTGTGCTTTACACCTTCTATGCTCCGATGCAGGCTTCTCCAGTCTTTTATATTGGTCTAGCATTAGTGGTTGTCGGCAGCTGGTTAAGCGGAATCGCTGTCTTTATGAATTATAATCGATGGCGCAAGCAGCATCCTGGTGAATCCTCGCCACTTTTTGCCTATATGGCCGTTGCCACGATGATACTGTGGCTCATATGTACCGTAGGGGTCGCGATTGAAGTGGTCTTTCAATTAATCCCGTGGTCATTGGGATGGACGGATAGGATCAACGTGGAACTAAGCCGGACTTTTTTCTGGTATTTTGGTCATCCGCTCGTTTATTTTTGGCTCCTGCCTGCTTATATTTATTGGTATGTCCAGATCCCAAAGATAATTGGCGGAAAAATATTCAGTAATTCCTTACCAAGATTAACATTTATCTTGTTTATTCTTTACTCGATTCCAGTTGGGTTTCACCATCAACTAATGGAGCCTGGAGTTTCTTCATTTTGGAAATTCCTACAGGTTGTCCTCACGATGCTGGTTGTTATCCCATCACTAATGACGGCATTTGCGCTAATTGCCACGTTTGAATTGGCAGGACGGAGCAAAGGGGCGAAAGGATTATTTGGTTGGTTTACTAAATTACCTTGGAAGGATGTCAGATTTGTCTCGACCTTTCTTGGAATGCTAATTTTCATTCCTGCAGGAGCTGGTGGTGTTGTTAATGCCAGCTTTCAATTGGATCAAGTCGTTCACAACACACTATTTATTACAGGGCATTTTCATATTACCATTGCCGCCGCCGTAATTTTAACCTTTTTTGCAATTGCCTATTGGCTCGTCCCGGCCTTAAGGAATCGTCAATTAACCCCTTTTGCTAATAACCTGGGGTTAATTCAATGCTGGATATGGACAATCGGTATGTTAATCATGTCAACGGCTATGCATATCGTCGGTGTTCTCGGTGAACCGCGCCGGACGTCCTTTACTACTTATAATGACCACCCTGCCGCAGCAGTGTGGGAACCCTATCGACTATTTACAGGAATTGGCAGTATTATACTCTTTCTCAGTGCTGTGCTATTTCTGATCAATATCGTATATTTATGGTTCTTTTCACCAAAAGCTGAAAGTGCGGTTGATTATCCAATTGGCGAGGTGGAAGAGGAACAGCCAACACCACCTGCCATCCTTGAACGATGGTCGGTATGGATTGGGATTACAATTGTTTTAGTCCTTATCGCCTACACCATACCCGTTATCCATATGGCCCAGCATGCACCTGGTTCTCCCCCGATTCGGAGCTGGTGAAAGATGGTAACAGTGAAGAAATTAAAGAGGAAATCCCCCAAAAAACTTTTTGGGGGATTATTTTTACTCTGGAAATTCAATTTTCTATTAAACTATTTTTGATTCTCTAATTGAAGGATCACTATCAATTGTACTAGCATTTTTCAACGTTTTCGGCAAATACATGATTGCTACGATAGCCATTAATGCAGTGCCCATTAAGAAGAAAGCCGGCATTAATTTATTTCCTGTCGATGTCTGTAATGATGTAATGATGAAAGGCGCTCCCCCTCCAAAAATAGCTGTCGATACATTGTAGGAAAGACCATATGCAGTGTTTCGCACACGATTTGGAAACAGCAATGGAAGTGTTGATGGGAAAACACCTATAAAGATTGCAACGATTACATCTAAAGCAAAATAACCGACTAATGGGCCAGATGGTGCCCCACTAGATACATAAGCAATGATTGGTATTGCAGTAAGAATCGTTAAACCAGCTGACAATAGAAGAAAAGGCTTTTTACCGTAACGATCACTCAATACACCAAATATTGGAATGAGGATTAGCATTAGTACCATCCCCAGAGTAGTTACAATCATCGATTGACTATTCGATAATCCAACTTGTGTCTCAAAGTAGGAAGGAAGATAAGTCAATAATGTGTAATAGGCACCATTTGCAAACGCTACAACTAAAAATGAGAGTAGAATAGGTTTTCGAGCTGTTGAGAACATCTCTTTTAGTGGATTCTTCGAAAGTGTGTTTTCTTTCTTCATTTTTATAAATGTTGGCGTATCGTCAATCTTAGTTCTAACGTACATTCCTATTAATGCTAAAGGCAATGAACAAATAAATGGAATACGCCATCCCCAACTTGCCATATCTTCAGTGCTAAGTGCAGTCGTAAGGATAGCTACAAAAACAGATCCAATAATATAACCCAATAAAGACCCTGATTCAAGTAAACTAGTGAAAAGTCCACGGCGATTATTAGGAGATGTCTCATTCATAAACACTGAGGCACCCGTATATTCCCCGCCTGCAGCTAGCCCCTGGGCTATCCTTAGAATGATTAGCAGCACGGAAGCCGCAGCACCTATTGATCCGAAATTCGGAATAAAACCAATTGCAGCTGTAGAAAGTGACATTAATAGAATCGTTATGACTAATATCTTCTTTCTTCCCAAACGATCACCGATTGATCCAAAAATCAAGCCTCCTAACGGCCTAAAGAAGAACGAAATGGCAAACACCGCAAAGGCGTATAGTAAAGCAGTTGTACTGCTCCCTTCCGGAAAAAACTGAGCTCCAATAATTGCAGCAGTATAACTATATATACCATATTCATACCATTCAACGAGATTGCCTATTGCAGTAGCCATTGTAGCCTTCTTCATATATGCACCATCCCCTTTTTTTAATTCTGATCGCTAAACAAATTCTTTTAAAGTCAGGTTTCTTGGAAGATTGGCAAAGGTTTCACAGCCGTTTTCTGTGATTCGAATTGACTCGCTTACTTCAAAGCCATAATGATCGAGCCACAATCCCGGGATTAGATGGAAAGTCATATTAGGCTGCAGAATAGTTTTGTCACCTTTTCGAATGCTCACCGTATGCTCGCCCCAGTCCGGCGGATAATTCAGACCCATTGAATATCCAAGACGTGATTCTTTTACAAATCCACTTTTTTCGATTGTTTTTATCCATGTTTCCTCAATTTCTTCACAAGCAATCCCTGGACGAATCATCTCCAAACAGGCATTGATACCTTCTACCGCAACTTTTGAAAGGGTTTCCATTTCTTCTTTGGGCTTTCCAATCTGTACAGTTCGAGCTAATGGTGAATGGTACCTTTTATAACAGCCTGCCAATTCTAAAATAACGGCGTCCCCATCTTTATAACGTTCATCGGTCCAGGTTAAATGCGGTGTAGAAGTTTTTTCACCTGAAGGCAGTAACGGGACAATGGAAGGATAGTCTCCGCCAAATTCTTCCGTTCCAGTAATTTGGGTATAAAAAATCTTGGCTGCAACATCACATTCCCTGACACCCTCCTGGATCAACTCAATACCAGCCTTCATAGCTTTTTCTACGATAATTGCCGCTTTTTGCATATATTTAATTTCAGCATCCGATTTTATTAGACGGACCCAATTAACCAATAATGTAGCATCTGTAAAAGAAGCATTCGGCAATCCTTTTTTCAAGCGTTCATAGCACTTAGCTGTAAAATAATAGTTTTCCATTTCGACGCCAACGGTGCGATTATCTTGGCCGATTTCCTTTAAAATATTGGCCACAAAATCCATTGGATGTTTACTATCTGATTGAACATAATCATCCGGATAAGGAATGATATTATCACGATAAAGCCATGTGGTCACCTTGGCGGCATTGGCATCCATTTCTCGTCCAATCCACAGTGGCTGATCTTCATCAATGATTAGAACCAGCATTTGATGTACATAGAAGGACCAGCCATCATAGCCAGATAGATAATTAATATTGGCTGGATCTGTAATAAGCAGAACATCAATTCCTTTTTGCGCCATACGGTCTTTTGTTTTTCGGATTCTTTCCTTGTACTCTAAAGTTGAAAATGATATCAAAAAATCCCCCCATGATCTCAAGTTGCATTGTATTATAATGATTGGTCAGATAACTTAAAGCACACAACCTTTGGTTCGGTCATTTCCTGGATGGCAAACTTTATTCCCTCTCTGCCTATTCCAGAATTTTTAACTCCGCCGAATGGCATGGCATCAATTCGGTAGTCACTGCTGTCATTGATCATTATGCCGCCTACATCCATTTGGGCAATGGCCTGATGAGCTTTTTCAATGTTTTTAGTAAAAATTCCAGCTTGAAGTCCAAAATCAACACTATTTGCTTCTTGAATCGCAGAATCTAAATCCTTTACTGGGTAAAGAAGAACAACTGGTCCAAAAATTTCTTCCTTCGCGATTCTACAATTTTCCGGAATATTGACCAGAACAGTCGGGGAATAGAATGCCCCCTTGCGTTTACCGCCTGTTAATAAAACAGCCCCTTTTTCGATGGCTTCATTAACCAAAGCTTCTACTCGCTTAGCCTCTCTTTCATTAATAAGAGGACCCATGTCCGTTTCTTGTAATTGTTTATCACCTACAATGTATTGCTCTGTACGTGCTACGAATTTTTCTTGGAAGGAAGTCATTATGCTTTCTTGAATATAGATACGCTGTACACCGAGACAATTCTGGCCAGCTGCCCAAAACGCACCGGAAACAGTAGATTCAACAGCTTCTTGTAGATCAGCGTCCTCCAAAACAATGACCGGAGAATTGGACCCAAGCTCCATACTAATTTTCTTCAGCCCTGCCTTACGAACAATATTGTCTCCCGCTTCTAGTCCCCCAGTGAAGGAAATCAGCCGGATTGCAGGATGTGTTACAAGAACATCTCCAATCTCATGTCCGTAACCTGTTATGACTGATAAAACTTTCTGAGGAAGTCCTGCATGGGCAAATGCTTCAGCAAGCAAAAGAGCGCTTAGTGGTGTCACAGTAGCTGGTTTCACAATAATGGCGTTGCCGGCTGCAATAGCAGGTCCTACTTTGTGAGCAACAAGGTTTAACGGATCATTAAATGGAGTGATTGCACCAATAATACCGATTGGGAATCGATAGAAATAGCCGATTCGATTCTCGCTTCCTGGCATTTGATCAAAGGAAATGGTTTCACCATTTATTCTTCTAGCCTCTTCTGCGCTGATTCTTAAAGTTTGAATACATCTGGTAGTTTCTTTTGAGGCTTCCCTGATCGTCTTGCTGCCTTCTTTGGAGATAATGGCCGCATATCTTTCATGATGCGTTTGAATATAATCCGCTGCTGCGTTGATAACTCTCATTCTTTCATGAACAGGCATGGCAGCAGCAATCTTAGCACCTTCCTTAGCTTCCTCAATACAGCGAATCATATCTTCAGCTGATGCAGCTGGAACGGTATCAATTAAGCTGTTATCTTGAGGATTGCGGACCTCAATAATCCGGTCTCTGCCTACCCATTCTCCACCAAGCAGCATCTTCTTTCCTGCAATTTGAACTGACATTATCATTCCCGCCCTTCTCTTATTAAACGTTAATAAAATGTTTAGACCGGATCCGGCACCGCCCAAAGGAAGTTCGATTCCTTAAACCGTTACCGGTTTACGTTCACGGTTGATATTAATCAAATCTATTAAAAGTGAAAATCCTGTTTCCGTTTTTCCAGCTCCCGCCCCACTTAACGTGACAGGTCCTAGTAAATCACACTCATACGTAATCGCATTGACTGCGCCGCCAATCGATGCTAATGAATCCGTGATATCCACTTTCTCCGGTGCAATGGAAGCAATAGTCTTACCGTTTTCCTTTTTGACTTTTGCAAGCAGCTTCCAGCGTTTCCCTTCCGCTTTTGCTTCTTCAATATCTTTTAAAGAAATCTCTGTAATTCCCTTGCATGAAACATCTTCTACATTTAACGGGATGCCCATGATATAATTTGCTAGAATGACAATTTTATATCTTGCATCGTAGCCTTCTACATCACTAGTTGGATCTGCTTCCGCATACCCAAGCTCCTGTGCTTCTTTTAAAGCTGCTTCATAGGAAACGCCTTCTTGTTCCATTTTTGTTAAAATATAATTGGTTGTTCCGTTTAGAATGCCGCGAATTTCTTTAATGTCATTTCCAGCCAGTGTCACAACGGGCATTCTTAATGAAGGGGTCCCACTCATTACGGTGCCTTCAAATCCCCAATGAACACCATTCTTCTCTGCTATTTCTGAAAGTTCTTTATATGCAAGAGCGACCGGTCCTTTATTTGTCATGACTACATTTTTACCGCTTTCAAACGCTGCTTTACAATGATCAATCGCAGGCTGACCTGTTTTTACATCTGTATAAGATACCTCGATAACCGTATCTGCGTTTGTACCAACAATCGTTTGCAGGCTATCCCAACCAGTTATTAATCCCGGAGTCTCTGGGTAATTTTCCAAATTCCCAGTTTCTTTTAAGGTTTTTAATACAACATTTAAATCAAGACCATTAGGGTGATAGATTGACCCTTTTATGAAATCTGAAATGGCGACTACAGTAGCTTCAAATCCCTCTTTTTGTTTCAATTCTTCTTTTTTATTGAGCAAAATTTCTGCTAACCCCTGACCAACTACACCAAATCCGATAAAAGCTAGTTTATGAGACATGTGCATTTCCCTCCTTGTTAACTGGTGAATTTGATTTGTCTTTTAAAAAATGGACAGCTGTTTGTGCAAGGATAGCTGCTCCCATTGTTAGGCTGTTTTCATTAATATCAAAGATCGGAGTATGTAAATCTCTTTGAATTCCATCAGCTGTGCCGCTTCCAAGGAAAAATAAGGCTCCTGGTATTTTTTGTGTCACATAGCCGAAATCTTCACCGCCCATCCCAAATGGACGTCTTACAATTCGGCACTCAGGATACATTTCTTCTATTGATTTTAGAAAGAAATTATTCACACGAGCGTCATTGTTTAAAGCTGGTTCTCCTCTTTCGACGTCGAGCGTATAACTTCCACCTAATGATTCCACCACAGAGAGGGCTTTGTTTAATTCGGAGCTCAATAAATCCCGGACTTCAGGTGTATAGCTGCGAATCGTTCCTGAGATATTTACTTCATTTGGGATAATATTGCTTGCAGTTCCCGCATGAATCTGACCGATACTTATTACTCCAGCATCCAAGGCTGGTATTTTTCGAGCAACGATTCCATGCAATGCTTGCATGACTACCCCAAGCATCCAGATTGGATCCGTTCCAAGTTCAGGATAGGCACCATGACCGCCCGTTCCAAAAATTTTAGCAGTAAACACATCGACATTTGCCATGCTGAATCCATCGTTCACTTGCGCTGCCCCAACAGGAAGCCATGGGCACATATGAAGAGCAATCGCAGCATCTACATGGTCATAGGCGCCTGCTTGAACCATGTATGGTGAACCTGACAGCCCTTTTTCATCCGTACTCTCCTCAGCTGGCTGAAAAATAAATTTTACAGTTCCTTTATACTCTTCTTTTTTAAATTGATCTGCAAGGAGGTGGGCTGCTCCAAGCAATATTGCTGTGTGGGCATCGTGACCGCATGCGTGCATAACGCCTTCATTTACTGATTTATAATAATGCGTGTTTTCTTCCTTAATCGGCAGCGCGTCCATATCCGCACGGATCGCAATAACCGGTCCCTCACCTGATGTTAATGTAGCCACGACACTCGTTTCTACGCCAATACCCGTTTCAACCTTTAATCCATCAATTTTCTTCAGGGTGTCGGCAACAAATTTTGAGGTCCCGAACTCGTGAAAACTGAGTTCGGGATGTTGATGAAACAGACGGCGCCAGGAAATAATCTTTTCTGATAACTCGTTTGCTTGGATGACAATCGGATGTTCTTTACGTTCCGGCATCTGTTCTTTACCTCCTAAGATATGACTGAAAGCTGATTAAACTTTTAATGTACTTTCCACATAATTGAAGGCTTGCTCGAAATCTGCAAGAATATCTTCGATTTCTTCAATTCCACAAGAGATTCGAATTAATCCTTCTGGAATTCCCATTGCCGCACGTTCTTCAGGTGTACATTCTACATGGCTAGTTGTACGTGCAGGCCCAACAGTTGTTTCGACAGCACCTAAATTAGCTGCACGGTTAGCATATTGTAATTTAGGGAGAAGATCACGAACTGTATCCACGCCGCCCTTAACAGCAAAGCTTAACATTCCACCAAAGTTTTTCATTTGTTTCTTCGCAACGTCATGGTGTGGATGTGTTTCAAGACCAGGGTAATATACGGCTTCAACAATTTCCTTAGTCTGTAAGTATTTTGCAAGGGTCATCGCATTTTCACATTGCTGACGCACACGTAAATGAAGTGTTTTCATTCCGCGTAAAATAAGGTAGGCTGCCATTGGATCCATTGTTGCACCGTTAATTTCACGGAAGTGATAAATCTTTTCAACAAGTTCCTCAGAACCGCAAACGACACCGCCTAACGCATCCGCGTGTCCTCCCAAAAACTTTGTAGCACTATGGATAACCAAATCTGCACCTAAGGCTAACGGATTTTGATTAATTGGAGTACCAAATGTATTATCTACGACAACAAGCGCCCCAGCTGCACGACCTGCTTTTGCCATACGCTCAATATCGGTAATTTTCACTGTTGGGTTCGTTGGTGTTTCTAGATATAAAATCTTGCATCCCTTAGCTACTTCTCTTTCGATTTGATCATGATTTCCAGTTTCACATAATGCCACTTCAATTTCCTGACGAGGCAAGAACTCAGTAAAGATTTTATTTGTTCCGCCATAAGTATCTTTAATCGAAACAATGCGGTCACCAGGTACTAAAAAGGTAGAAAGTGTATTGCTGATTGCCGCCATCCCTGTTGAAAAGCTTGTCGCTGCTTCTGCGCCTTCAAGGATTTTGATTTTATCTTCAAATGCCTGTACGGTTGGATTCGTATTACGGCCATAAATGTGACCTTTCTTCTTGCCAATTGCCACATCATACCATTCATCCATATCGTCATAACCATAAGCGACACTTAAAACAACTGGAACTTGTGTTGCTCCATGTACTAAATAATCTTTTTCTCCTGCCCATACTGCTTTTGTTCCCATTTTTGGTTGATTGTTTGTCATAAATACCACTCCTCAATTAGTTTTTAAGCAACATATCGCTGCCTTCAATATTTAAACCTAGATTCCTTTTCTTCATTTCTTTATAAGCAAACAAGGCAATAGCTGTATCCTGTACACCTGTACCTGTTAAATCACACACCGTAATTTGTTCATCATTGGCTCGTCCTTCCACCTTCAAGGAAGTAAGTTCACCCATTTCAATAATTGGTGATTTTTCCGTAAGCACACCTTTTGAAAGTGCATGGTGTAATTCCCCTAAACGAGCGCATTGCGCCTTTGTGTCGCAGACCAGCAAATCCGCCATCGCTAATACTTCTGCTTCTAATTCTTGTTTATGTTCTGCATCCGAACCCATCGCTGTAATATGTAATCCTGGATGGAGCCATTCTGCTTTAATGACCGGCTCTTTTGCCGGGGTTGTGGTAATTACGGTATCGCTGTTTCTAACAACCGTTTCCGCATTGGATACTGCGACTACTTCAATTCCTAATTCGGCGGACATTTCAACCGCAAATTCTTGAGCACGCTCGCTTGAGCGGCCGTACACGAGAACTTTATGAAAATTTCTTACCAGACTCAGTGCTCTGAGTTGGAATCTTGACTGGCTCCCCGTACCAATCACACCGACAGTTTCGATTGTTTTCTTGGAAAGATATTTTGCTGCCACAGCACCTGCAGCTGCCGTACGAACATCTGTTAAGTAACCATTATCTAAAAGAATTGCTTCGGGAACGCCAGTCTGGGTGCTGATTAAGATCATCATTCCATTTCCGCTAGGTAAGCCAAGTTGATAATTATTAAAAAAGCCGGAAGAAATTTTAATCGCAAACATTTCTTTGTCCTTGATATAAGCTGTTTTTACATCTACTTCGCCATTTTGGTCGTCAAGGTCCACTCTCATGATCGGCGGCATCTTAACATCATTTTGGGACAACTTAGTAAATGCATCTTCCACCACGTTTACTGCTTCTTGATTAAGTTGAACATATTGCTTTAATTCCTGTTCGGTAAAAATAAGCAACTCATTTCACCTCCGAAAAGTTTTACTTTGTGACCTGAAAACCTTTTAACGTCAAGTCTCTAGAGACATTGGCAAAGGTTTCACATCCGGTTTCAGTTACCCGGACCGACTCACTTACTTCAAAACCGTAACTGTCCAGCCATAATCCTGGTATCAAGTGGAAAGTCATATTTGGCTGCAGGATCGTTTTATCACCCTTTCGAATACTCATGGTGTGTTCGCCCCAATCAGGCGGATAATTCAGGCCCATAGAATAACCAAGGCGAGAGTCTTTCACAAATCCACTTTTTTCGATAGTTTTTCTCCAGGTTTCTTCGATTTCTTCACAAGCGATGCCTGGTCTGATCATATCCAAGCAAGCATTTATACCTTCTACAGCAACACTTGAAAGGGTTTTCATCTCATCGGTCGGTTTTCCGATCTGAACCGTTCTTGCTAGCGGTGAATGATATCTTTTATAGCAACCCGCGATTTCTAAAATAACTGCGTCGCCATTTTTATATCGTTCATCCGTCCACGTTAAATGTGGTGTTGAAGTTTTTTCTCCGGATGGTAATAGCGGGACGATTGAAGGATAATCTCCGCCAAATTCTTCGGTTCCAGTAATTTGTGTGTAAAAAATCTTGGCGGCTACATCACATTCTCTGACGCCTTCTTCAATCAAATCTATGCCTGACTGCATTGCCTTTTCGACGATTTTTGCCGCGCGCTTCATGTATTCAATTTCTGCATTCGACTTTATTAAACGAACCCAATTGACAAGTAAGGTGGCATCTGTAAAGGTAGCATTCGGCAAACCCTTAGTAAGCTGTTCATAGCATTTCGCTGTGAAATAATAGTTTTCCATTTCGACACCAATCGAGCGCTTTTCCTGACCAAACTCTCTTAATCTATCAGCCACAAAATCCATAGGATGCTTACTATCTGACTGAACATAATCATCCGGGTAGGCTATGATATTCTCATGTGAGAGCCATGTCGTTGCTTTTGCGCCGTTGGCATCCTGACCACGACCAATCCATTTTGGCTGATCTTCATCAATAATTAGAACTAACATCTGATGCACATAAAATGACCAACCATCATAGCCGGATAGATAATTCAAATTGGCAGGATCTGTAATCAGGAGGACATCAATTCCTTTTTGCAGCATCCGTTCTTTCGTTTGAAGAATTCTTTCTTTGTACTCAGCTATTCCGAATGACATATACTCATTCACTCCTATCAATCTTTAACCAAATTTTTAGAATATTTTCATTTGTCTGGTTCATTATACGAAATACAAGTTAAGTTTTTCATCTGACATATTGTATGAACGTTTTTGCTCTTTTCTAGTCAAATTTGTCAAAATGCACTTTTATCGTGAATTTATTCCAACAATCTGTCGGATGATAGTCCACTTCTCTTTTCGTTATGATGAATAAATAATAAGAAATGGAGGTAGACAAGATGTTGCCATTTGAAAAAGCTGAATACCAGGAACGAGTAAGAAAAGTAAAGACGAGTATGGAAGAACAAGGAATCGAGGTATTATTAATCACCGATCCCTCAAATATGAATTATGTATCGGGTTATGATGCGATGTCTTATTACGTACCTCAGGGAGTAATCATTGCAACAGGCATAGAAGAGCCGGTATGTATCGTAAGATTGCAAGATTTGTATTGTGCATCCGAAACCACTTGGATGTCCGAAGAAAATGTCATTGCCTATCCTGACAAATATTTGTGGGAGCCAAAAGTCTTGCACGTAATGGATTTTATTGGAGGTTTTTTAAAAGAAAAAGGACTTCACAATAAGAAAACAGGACTTGAATTAGATGCTTATTATTTTAGCGCCCACTGGTATAACCGATTAGAGACAACTTTGCCTGATGCAACCTTTGTTGATGCTACCGCACTTGTAAACTGGGTAAGAGGACAAAAATCGATAAGAGAATTGGAATACATGCAGATAGCCGCTAGAATAGTAGAAAAGACCATGTATAATGCGATCGAGAGAATTGGCGTGGGTGTAAGAGAATGCCACGTTGCTGCCGAGGTATATAGTGACTTAGTTGAAGGAACCGGAGTATATGGTGGTGAGTATCCTTCACTCGCACCAGTTATGCCTGCAGGAGAAAGAACTGCAGGAGCACACTTCTCATGGACCACAGAAGGGAAATATCAAGATAGTCAGTTAGTATATATGGAACTATCAGGCAGTTACAAACGATATCATGCACCGTTGACAAGGACAATCTTTATTGGGGAGCCCCCTGAGAGAGTTAAAGAGACAGCAAAAATTGTTATTGAAGGGTTAAACGTAGCCTTATCGGCAGTAAAGCCGGGAGTAACATGCGAAGA
The DNA here is from genome assembly GCF_046562815.1 of Neobacillus sp. 204. NCBI lineage: Bacteria > Bacillati > Bacillota > Bacilli > Caryophanales > Bacillaceae > Neobacillus > Neobacillus sp. 204. Next base: position 54,440 of record NZ_JBJORY010000011.1, on the reverse strand, counting down.
GGTAGAAAAAGCTTGGCAAACAACCATTAACAAATACGGTTTAGAAAAAGAATCTAGAATGGGCTATACGGTTGGCTTGGGCTATCCTCCTGTGTGGATGGAAAATTCAGCATTTTTTAAACCTGGAGATACGACAGTCCTAAAGCCGAATATGACATTCCATATGATGCCTGGGATGTGGCTGGATGGATATGGCGTAGCCATCACTGAAACAATTAGAGTCACTGAAAATGGCTGCGAAACAATTACCAGATTTCCCCGAGAGTTGTTTGTAAAATAGCTCCATAAATAAACAAAAACCAGCAACTCCCCTGCCAGCCGTAATTGTTACGGCTGGCAGGGGGTCACTGGTTTTTTTAATAAGGCTATTTTCGCATAGATTGTTGTTTTTCGTATAAGTTCATCAACCCGTATAACTATAAGCTTCGTGGCATCTTTTCGTAAGAACATTTGCGAAAATTGCCTAGAAACTTAGTAAATGACCCTTATACGAAAAGAGCCTTTAATAAGCACTTTTGTTTTCAAAAGTATACTTTTGTATGATCGTATGTAATACAGAGAGATCAACATTGTGACCAGTTATTATTACCGCCAGATCCCCTTCTTGAGGCGGGACTTTGTTCCCTAAAACGGCCGCAATTCCAGTTGCTGCTGCCCCTTCCATAATGATCCGGTGTTTATCCATCATAAAAGCCATACTGTGGGCAATTTCATCCTCAGGAATAAGTAAGACATCATCCATATATTGCTGGACCATTTGGAAAGTGTATTGATTATCAAGACCGATTCCACCTAATAAACTATCAGCGAGTGTCTCACTTTCCTCAAGTGCGACAGGTCTGCCAGCATTTAAGCTTTCATACATAACCGCAGATTTTTCCATTGAAACACCCGTTACACGAATATTCTTATCGTTGGACTTTAAGGCTAAGCCAATTCCAGAGAGAAGCCCGCCACCTGAAAGCGGAACAATGACATCTGTTAAGTGCGGAAGATCCTCCAACAATTCCAACCCTATCGTTCCTTGTCCGGCAATCACATGAGGGTCATCAAAGGGCTCGATAACAGTTAATCCCTTCTCCTTTTCTAATTCATAGCAGCGCACTCCTGCGTCGTCCTGGCTGTCGCCAACGATTTCAATTTGAGCACCAAGCCTTTTCAGTGAGTCTACTTTTGCTTTGGGCACCCGATTTGAAATACAAACAACCGCATCAATTCCCAGCTTCTTGGCTATATAAGCAACAGCCATCCCATGATTTCCTGTGGAAAACGTGGCAACCCCGCGTTTTTTTTCTTCTTCATTCAAACTTAGGATTTTATTAGCGGCCCCTCTCACTTTGAATGCTCCAACCTCATGAACATTTTCCAGCTTTAAATAAACATTTCGACCGATTTTTTCTGAGAGAATCGAAGATTGGATGATTGGTGTTCTGTTAATAATCGGGCTGATACGTTTTCTTGCTTCCCAAACAGATCGGATGTCCATCTCTTTGAATTCTTTTATTTGTTTAGTAAAAGTCATACGTTTCCCCTCCTCGTTCCTAAACCTATGTATTTATATTATAGATACTAAATCCATCGATTAGAGATTTCCATTGTCAAAACTGACTATAATGTCCAGAAACTTTTCATACAATTTTAACAATATTATTTAGGATGACTACTTTTCACACTAGCAAACCTATTGTCTATTCCAAATACTTCCTAGCCAACTGGCAAAACCATTGGGCTGCTTTAGGTAACACACTTTCATCAATCCGAAAACGCGGATGGTGGTGTGGATAAATAGGTTTGTTCGGAGCTCCAGCACCCACAAAACAAAAAGCGCCTGGAACCTCTTTGAGATAATAGGCAAAATCTTCACCCACCATATTGGGTTTCATGATTCCCGTAGAATCAAATCCAAACAGTTGGTTTGCAACCTCTAAGCTAATCTTCACTTCTTTTTCGTGGTTTACAACGGATGGATATCCACACTGATAATCTAGTTTAATAGATGCTCCGTAAATTTTTTCCAGACCCTCTATTAATTCCTCTAGTTTCTGTTGCAGTGTATTCCTCACTTCAGGTGTAAAACTCCGTGTTGTCCCTTCTAATACTGCCTTGTTTGCAATAATATTAAAAGCCGTTCCTGATTTTAGTTCCCCAAATGTAATGACTCCAGATTCTAATGGATCAATACTGCGGCTTATAATTTGCTGGGATGCCATAACCAGGTGTGATGCTAAAACTATCGAATCTATCGTTTTATGAGGCATACCGCCATGGCCGCCCTTGCCTTCAATTTCAATCATAAACCGGTCTGTTGCCGCCATCATTGGTCCGCAGCACGTTTGAAAGGTTCCTGAAGGCAATTCAGACCAAAGATGTAAGCCAAAGATCGCTTCGACTCCATTTAAAACGCCTGCTTGAATCATCCCAATCGCCCCACCTGGATTTACTTCTTCTGCAGGCTGAAATATAAATCGCACATTCCCCTTTAATTTTTCTTTTTCTAGAGTTAATAATTTTGCTGCCCCCATTAGTATGGCGGTATGCCCGTCATGACCGCAAGCATGCATTACACCCGGAACAACTGAGGCAAAAGGCAAATCCGTTTCCTCTTGAATTGGCAAGGCATCCATATCAGCCCGGAAGGCAATAGTCGGTCCTTTTCCCCCTCCTATTAAATCGGCTGTAACACCAAAACCATTCACATGTTCCTGGACGTATAAACCGCAGCTTCTCAAATAATCAGCTACTATTTTGGAGGTTCTTTTTTCATGAAACGAAAGTTCAGGATACTTATGAAATTCCCTTCGAAACTCGATAATTTCTTCTGCTATACTTTGGCGTGTTTCAATCATTCCCATGGTTTCACCCCATCAGCTGAGTTCAAATTTCCGATGACAAAGATAATCAGGATAATAAAAATGATGGGGCTGACCCATAAGTAAACTGGCAGCCCCAAAGCTAAATATACTCTTCTCACAAAATTTAATTAGTTATCGCTTGTTTTTCAGCAATTATTTTCTTGAATTCTTGCGTTAATAACGGCACCACTTCAAACAAATCCCCGACAATGCCATAATCAGCAATGTGGAAAATATTTGCTTCTGGATCTTTGTTAATCGCTACAATCACTTTAGAGCTGGACATACCTGCAAGATGCTGAATCGCACCTGATATGCCACATGCAATATATAAATCAGGTGTAACCACTTTCCCTGTTTGACCAATTTGCAAAGAGTAATCACAATATTCTGCATCACAAGCAGCCCGAGATGCTCCTACAGCTCCACCGAGAACCTCAGCTAGCTCTTGTAATGGTTTAAATCCATCAGAGCTTTTAACGCCCCGTCCACCAGATACAATCACTTTCGCTTCTGAAAGATCAACTTTACCGGAAGCTTTTTTCACAACTTCTTTAACCACTGTACGTAAATCTTTAATATCAACTAGTAATTTGATTGTTTCACTAACAACTTGGTTCTCTTTAGCTTCGATATTGTTTGGGCGAATTGTCGCCATGACCAGACCATCTGTAACTACTTTCTTTTGAAACGCTTTTCCTGAGTAAATCGGTCTAGTGAAAACAATTTCCTCACCTGCTTCTACTTCGATACAGTCAGAGATGACTGCAGCATTTAACCGTGCTGCTACACGAGGAAAAATGTCTTTACCGATCGATGTATGTCCTGTTAAGACAACTTCCGGCTTTACTTCATCAATAACATTTAGCAATGCCTGTTTATAGCCATCAGGGGAATAATTGTTCAACTCTTCATTATCGAAAATATATACTTTCTGTGCACCGTATTTTTCAAGTTCCTTACAATATTTTTCTGCGTCACTTCCAAATACGCACGCACTAATTTCGTCACCGTTAGCTACACTGGCTGCAACAGTTAAAACTTCAAACGACACATTTCTCATTTTCCCATTTTTGGCTTCAGCAAGTACAAGTACTTTTGTCATCACATTATCCCCCTTTAAACAACCTTAACATCAGCATGCAGTAATTGAACTAACTCTTTTACCTGAGCTTGGATGTCGCCTTTTAAAATTTGTCCTGCTTGTTTTTTCTTTGGTAAATAGTGGTCTATAATTTTTGACCTTGGCTGAAGATCATCCTCGTCCAAATCTAAATCCTCAATATCCAGTCGTTCCAACGGTTTCTTTTTGGCCTTCATAATTCCAGGCAGGGAAGGATAACGAGGTTCATTCAATCCTTGTTGAGCCGTAACTAAGATGGGCAAAGCAGACTCAATGAATTCCAGATCACCTTCAACATCTCTTTCTGCTTTTACGAAGCTGCCCTCAATCTCAAGCTTAGTGATGGTAGCTGCATGGGGAATTTCCAGTTCCTCGGCAATACGAGGTCCTACCTGGCTAGCCCCATTATCTACAGACATATTCCCTCCTAGAATGATGTCAAAATCTCTTTCTTTGATAGCTGCAGCTAATATTTTTGCAATTCCATTTTCGTCCAACGGCAGTTCCTCTTCATTTTCAATCAGGACGGCATGGTCTGCACCCATGGCAAGAGCTGTGCGTAATGCACTTTCAGCCTCTGATGGACCAACAGTAATAACGGTTATCTCTCCGCCGTGCACCTCTTTTAATTTGACAGCCTCTTCAACCGCATATTCGTCATAGGGGTTGATAATTAACTCCGCATTGTCGTTAACAACTTCCCCATTTTCGATAATAATTTTTTCTTCCGTATCAAACGTTTGTTTCAAGATGACAATGATGTTCATCTGCATTAACCTCCTTTTTCTTACGAAAATTTAATATTACACGTGGCTGTTAACCGTCGTTGAATATGGATGATCGGGTAAAAGTAAATCATTTTCTTCAAAGCGTGTTAATCGGAATGGAGCAAGATCTATGCCCACTTGCTTGCTTTTTCCTTCCAAGACTAAATCTGCTGTCAATTTACCTACGCTTGGTGTAATTTTGAATCCGTGTCCGCTGAACCCAGTACAAAGGTAGGCACCAGCAATAGGAGTGCGACTAATAAAAGGAATTCCATCTGGAGTTACCTCATAGGCTGCAGAGTAACTAGCTAACAACTTAGCTTGTTCAAGCGATGGAAAACAGCTTAAAAATTTCATAACCGCCTTCTCAATAGCTGCTTCCGTGGCATGCTTCGGGTATTGGTCTGCATCGTAATCAGCCGGATCGATATATTGTGGATCAGCATGATCGGCATTCCCAAGCAGCAGGTGACCACTGCTTACTTCTGGTTTAATATACTGGTCATGCTTGAAATCTCCGAAGGAAGGAACTGTACCCATTGAAGTACCTGGAGATACATAAATGAGCTGTGCCCGCTGCCCTTTTACTGGCACATTCACACCCACATTTTTCATCAGGTGATGTGCTCCTACTCCTGCAGCTACAATGACACATGGAGTAAATATTATATGATCATCCAAAGTCTCTACCCCTACAACCCTGCTGCCATCTTCACTTGTCAATACCCTCTTAACACCACAATGCTGTTTAATCGTAACTCCCAAAGCCCTCGCTGCATCGGCAAACGCCTGGTTCGTTAGAACGGGATCACCATACCCACCTTCAGGTTCAAAAGCAAAGGCACCAAATTGATCCGTATCCAATTGTTTCCAAATTTCTTTCTTGACTACTTCCTTCGAGACAATCCCTGTATTCACGCCATTTTTCTTTTGCATTTCAACATTCTTCTTCAATGTTTCAATATTTTCGTGATCGACACCAAACATATACCCTACCGGCTGGTAGCCGACTTCATTTCCTAAAATCTCTTTTGCATGTTTAAAGGTTTCCAAACTTTGCACGGCCATCCGCGTTAAAATAGGATAGCTGTAATGTCCACGAAGCACACCGCTTGATTGACCGGTTGCCCCGGACCCAATTGCATTTTTATCCAAAACTACTATATTTTTTACGTTTCTCTTAGCAAGCTCATAGGCCGTGCTGCAACCCATTAACCCCGCACCGATTATGACAACATCAGCTGTCTTTGGCAGATTACTCATCACTGTCCACACACCTCTCTTAACTATGGTTATGATTTTTTAGGAATATCCTAAATCTTCTGAATTCATATTAACTCTCCGTTCTAGAACTCGTCATTAGACATTTTGTTGGAACTATTTTTATAGAATTACGACATTTTGAAGATAGGTATTATTTTCTTACGTAAAAAGGACAGGCAAAGATGCCTGTCCTTGAATTAATCTTCCTATCCTATTCTTCGGAAGCCTCACCCAGCTTCCATAATTTAATACTTAATTCTAACAGGAATCGATCTTCTGGATTGAATAACGAAAGATTAGTTAACGACTCGATTTTTTTCAATCGATAGAGTAAAGTGTGCCGGTGTAGATGTAAATCCCTTGCTGTCTGACTTGTTTTCCCTTGATTTGCATTATAAACCATCGCTGTTTCAATTAAGTTTGCGTTTTTTTGTTCGTCGTACTTTAAGAGGGAGTGGATCGTATTATTGACAATTTCACTCATCTCTTTATCATTTGCGATTCTTAATAGGGCACGTTCCATTCTTGTATCCTCATAATTTGTACAACAGCCAGGTCCGTCTTTCTTTCTGCCGATTTGCAACGCTTTTTGAGCATCTATAAAGCTATCAGAAAACCTTTTCTCTCCCTCATGACATCTGCCTATTCCCCAAGACAAAATGACCCCGGGTAATAATTTATTTAAACGTCGATTTAATAAATCAAGAAAGTTATGTACTTTATCAAATTTACTTGTTAATGAGGTCTCTACGAAGATGATAATGTCATTTCTATGATCAGTTGTCATTACCTTTTGTTTTGAAAGATTAGCTGCAAGAAAAATTTCATCCTGAATATAGTGAAGCATGCTTTCCTTCCATCGTTCGTAGGATGTATCTGAATTATTTCTTTGGAAGAGTTCTTGTAGATTTTCTGGAGTTCCAATTAGACAAATATAGGGAAGTTCCAAAACATAGCCAAGAGATTTGGCCTGTGAAATCTTTTGGTCCCAACTTGAAAAATCCCCCTTAGCAAGACTCCAAACAAAATCCCCTCTTAGTTTCATTTTTGTTTCTTCAATAGCATTTTCGCGAAGAAACCACATGGCAAGAACTGTAGAAGCATGTTCCAGAACACTTACATTTTGAATAGAGAGAAAGGAGTCAACTTTTGTTTCATCTTTAATTTCAATGATTAGATACCCTTGCAGACGATTGGTCGACTGGATCGGGATTTGTAAAATCACGCTTTCTAAGAGATTAATTCTTTCGATTCTAGTAAGAAGCGGATGCTGACTATTCAGTAGAGAGACTCGAGATACAACTTCTTTGGCAGCCGTATAATGATTCCATTTTTCAATTAAATCCTTCGCATTTATACTTTTCCCTTTGATTACATTGGCTTTATCCACAATAATCAACGACTGACCTAATTTTTCTCCAACAAAATCCGCGATCTTTGATAGATTTTGGTTACTAAGTATCATATTTAGAAGTGTTTGTTGGATGTTTTCAACGATTTGCATTTCTTTGTTTTGATCTCTATTAATCTTATTCATTATAGAATGGGAAATTTCAGCAAAGCGTATTTCCCATGGGATTTCTATAATCGGAAACTCCTTGTCTTCTGCAAACAAGAGCACGCTTTTGGGAATTTCCTTTATATACTTACCCTTTGCAATCGCAAGTGCTGAGGCTCCTGATTCATATACACTTTCAACAAATTGCTGAAAAACATCCATATCATTGCCTGAACCTGCCCCTGTATTTAAGACGAACTCATTTTTACGAATATAATTTTCTACAGGGATATCCATAATAGATACCCATTCTACTGGCTGTTTAGACAACTTATTTTTTGCTGTTCTTACTTTAGCCCCTTTTAAAATATCTAGTTCCAGAACATCCTGTACTGTCAGCACTTGTCTTAAAACCTCCAATATAAAGTTTTTTTCAACATTGGTACATGTAATGATGAAGGTGTAATAAAAAGTTATCTCGATATTTTAAAATTTTACAATAATACAAATTTAACATCAATACAATTAATAGTTTACCTCTTCAAAATGTAGAAAAAACAGCAAACAATTTCGACATTTTGACAATAGTCAATAAAAAGCTGAAAAGCTACACTTAGATTAAGTTTCGGAAAAATCTGAAAAATAAGAGGAGGAAAAAAATGAAGAAACTATTTTCTATTCTAGGCTTATTAATGCTGCTAGTTTTGAATGCTTGTCAAGGAACCAATTCAGTGTCAAAGGAAACAAATGGATCTTCACAATCAACCTTAGAGAAAGTAAAAAGTAAGGGGGTTGTTACGATCGGATTTGCCAATGAGAAACCCTACGCCTATCAAGATAGTAATGGAAAGATTACCGGTGAGGCTGTTGAGGTAGCCCGTGTTGTATTGAAAAATTTAGGAATTAAAGAGGTAAAAGGGGTCCTCACAGAGTTTGGATCATTAATTCCTGGCCTCAAAGCAAATCGATTTGATATGATAACTGCCGGAATGTTTATTAAACCAGATCGTTGTGAACAAGTAAGCTTCGCCAATCCAGAATACACGCTTGGGGCAGCATTAGGAGTAAAAGCAAATAACCCGCTTGGCCTAACAAGCTACGAAGATATTAAATCAAATCCTGACGCAAAAGTCGGTGTCATGGCTGGAGCGATTGAACATGATTATTTAAAGAAATCAGGAATTTCAGACAAACAAATCACAATTATTCCAGATATTCCATCTGCTGTACAAGCCCTGCTTGCGGATCGAGTAGATGCCATTACAATGACAGGACCTTCATTGGAAGCGATGTTAGATAGTGCCGGAAGTAAGGATATTGATAGAGTAGATGATTTCAAACAGCCCGTAATTGATGGGAAGCCAACTCAAGGATATGGAGCCTCTGCCTTCCGTTTAGAAGATACTGAATTCCGTGATGCCTTTAATAGTGAATTGAAAAAGTTAAAGGATTCTGGTGAATTACTAAAAATTATTAGTCCCTTTGGATTCTCTGAAAACGAACTCCCTGGTGATATTCAAACCGAACAGCTTTGTAAATCATAATGTAAGAGAAAACAATTTTTCTACTAAACTACAATAATAAAATAAAAAGATCCCCTTAGCCCGATAACTTATCGGAACTAAGGGGATCTTTTTGACTGCTATCTCATTCTTTTTAAAAAGGCTTGGAGACGTTCACTTTTCGGATTTTCGAAGACCTCTTTTGGCGGTCCCTGTTCAACGATTTTTCCGCCATCCGTAAAGACCACTCGGTCGGAAACATCCCTTGCAAAATCCATTTCATGGGTTACTAATATCATTGCCATTTCACCCTCAGCAGCAATTTCTCGAATCACATCAAGTACCTCACCTACTAGTTCTGGATCAAGAGCTGACGTTGGTTCATCAAACAGCATAACTTTTGGACGCATCACTAGGGCACGCGCAATGGCGACACGCTGCTGTTGTCCACCAGATAATTGTGAAGGATAACTATCTAATTTATTCCCTAACCCTACCTTCTCTAACATTGCTTTGGAACGATCCTCTGCCTCTTTACGGCTCATTCCGAGTACTTTTACCGGGGCCTCGATACAGTTACGCAAAACCGTCATATGTGGAAAAAGATTAAATTGCTGAAAAACCATGCCAATTTGTCCCCGCATTTTATGTAAGTGCTTCTCATCAGCTTTAACCAGTTTCCCCTTCACTTCTTTATGCCAGAGCGGCTCACCGTTAATCTCAATAACTCCAGAGGAAGGCTCCTCTAAAGTCATTAAAAGCCTGATTAAGGTAGTTTTGCCTGATCCGCTTGGTCCAATAATCGCCACTTTTTCACCTGGAGAAATAGAGAAATCTATCTCGCGAATGACCTTAATATCACCAAATGACTTACTTACCTTTTTATATGAAACAAGAGGTGTTTCTGTGTAAACTGCTAAATCCTCTACAAATTCAAGTTTTTTAATTGCAAGCATTATGCCGCCACTCCCTTATGTTTAGATTTTTTTTCTTTTTTCACTACGGTTCTTCTATTTAGTTTCACTTCTAATTTATTAATGAGTAGTACAGATGGATAGCTTAATAGTAAGAAAAGTAAACCGACAATCGTGAATGGTTCCAAATAACGAAATGAGCCAGAACCTGCAATTTTTGCCGTTTGCAGCATTTCAACCACAGTTATAGCTGAAAGAATTGGGGTATCTTTAAACATTGATATTAGATAGTTTCCTAACATTGGTATTATAGGCGGGATGGCTTGTGGAAGGATTACCTTCGTCCATTTCTGGCTGCTAGTGAAATTAAGGGCTGTTGCTGCCTCCCATTGACCTCGCGGTACAGAATTAATTCCTGAACGATAAATTTCTGCACAATACGTACTGTAATGAACACCTAAGGCAAGTGTTCCAGCAACAAAAGGGGATAAAGATATACCAAAAGATGGTAACACATAAAACACAAAGAAGATTTGTACTAAAGGTGGTGTTGCCCTGATAAATTCACTTACTCCTATTACGATCCAAGTAAGCGGTTTAAAGGCTGAACGGCGAAGAACAGCTAATACTAATCCTAGTATCATAGCTAATCCGTACGCCACAATAGTGGCGGCTAATGTTGTCCACATTGCTTTAAAGATAAGTGGAAATACCTCTAATGCATAATTCCAATCCCAAATACTCATTTTAAACACCTCCTACAGAAGTTCTGTGCTCTAACCATCGTGCTACTATAATAAGAGGCAAGGCAATGACAAAGTAAATAATGAGTAATGATGTGAAGATTTCGGTTGTTTGTCCAATATTGGTATTCCGTAATGTTAGGGCCTGATACGTTAAATCCCCGAGAGTGATTAAAGAGACAAGTGAAGTTCCCTTCACTAATTCAATTGAGATATTCCCAAAACCAGGAAGCATGATTTTTACTGCTTGAGGGAGAATAATATTCCTCATTCTTTGAAAAGGAGTCATGTTCAAGGCGATCGATGCTTCTGTTTGACCTTTGGGAATAGAAAGAATGGCCCCGCGTACAATCTCTGAGGCATAAGCCCCATAGCATAAGGACATGGCAATAACCCCTGCCGCTAGTGCGGATAATTCTATTCCGAAGAAAGGCAGTACAAAGTATATCCAGAACAATTGGACAAGCAGTGATGTTCCACGGAAAATTTCAATGTAAAACGTACAAATTCCTCTTATCATTTTAAATTTAGATAACTTTCCAAGTCCTGCAAGAAATGCAATTACGTAAGTAAAAATCATAGACAATACAAGGACTTGCACGGTAACCTTAGCTCCATTTAATAAAGAAGGTAATAGTTCAACATAGATATTAATAGAGGTCACTTCCTTTCAAAAATATTAAATTATTTGAATTTTTAAAACATTAAAGCGTTATTTATATTTTAGATAAACACTCTCTATTGAACAATGACAATTTTGTATGAATTTATTTAATAAATTTATCCAGTTTAAACAATAACGAATCGATGGACATCAAAAAAAGCCAACTTTGATAGTTGGCTTTTTTGATGTATTAACATCCCATTTTCCAAGTTTTTATGCTTAAATCTAATAGAAACAAATCATCAGGATCCACAAGTGAAAGTCCTGTTAATTCTTCAATCTTCCTTAAACGGTAAAGTAAAGATTGTCGATGCAAAAATAGTGCTCTAGCTGTTTGGCTGACATTTCCTTGATAATAATTATAAGTACTAATCGTTTCGATTAAGTCAAGATTACGCTGTATATTGTATTCTACTAAAGGCTCAATGGTAGACATAATGATTTCTTTCATATCTGGGTTTTGAAAGAGATTTAATAGTAAACGGTCGATACGAGTATTTTCATACATGAGCCGATGACCAATCCCTTTTTTATTCCTGCCGATATTTAAGGCAATTTTTGCATTCTGATAACTTTCTTTAAAACCGGTAATATCTTCATTGTAATTACCAATCCCCCAAGAAATAATCACATTCGGCAGTAAATTCCTCATGCGGCGATCGACAAGATCTAAAAAGTTCGTGATGCTTTCATTCTTACTATCGAGCGAATGTTCAAGGAAAATTAATAATTTCTCTTCTTGGTAGGTAATCATCACTTCTTTATTTAATGCTTGGGCAGCATAAAAAATTTCTTCTTTTATATAATGTATCATGCTATCAGCCCATTGCTGATAGGCTTCTTCAGTTAATTTCCTTTTCTTAAAAAGGTCTTTTAAATTTTCTGGGGCTCCAATGATACAAAGATATGGAAGGTTAAGATTATATCCAATAATTTCAGCCCTGGAATTTGCCTGCTCCCAAGAATTAAATTCCCCATTAATAAGTTCGTTAATAAAAGATGCATGGAGTTTTATTTTTGTTTCTTCTACAGCATTTTTCCGTGAGAACCAAAGAGCAATGGTAGTCACGGCATGCTCTAACACATTGACAGTATTTTGTGTTAAAAAACAATCCAACAATACATCAGAATTCAAGACGACAAACAAATAATTTTGTGTATTTCCAGACACTTGTATGACCGGAAGCTGTACAATGCAATGATCTTCTATTTTAATCATTTGAATTTTTTGAATCATCGGATCATGCGGGGATGGTGATACAGATTTCATCGCAGGGATGATTCCTTTTACAACATACCCCTTCCAGTTTTCCAATAAATTAGGAATCTCCTGACTTTGGGCATGAATTGTACCGGTTTGATCTGTGATAATGACTGGGAAACCTAAATGCTCGTGTAAATACGTTGATATACAAGCAAGATCTGCCTCTTTTAAAATTAAATTTAAAAGCTCCTGCTGAACTTTTTCTGATCTTTTACTTTCTTCATTGGATACATTATTTAACTTCACCATTACCGATTCTATCACGCTCGAAAAACGTACTTCCCACGGAATTTCAATAATAATAAAATTATTCTTTTCTGCCATTTCGATGACTTCTTTGGGAATTTCATAAATATGTCGTCCTAATGCAACTGCTAGTGCGGATGCCCCAGAATCAATGACATCCTGAACAAATTTTTCAAATTCTTCAATGTTATGACCGCAGCCGATAGCGGTTGTTAGCACAAATTCATTCTTTCGGACAAAGTTCTCAACCGGCATTTCGATTGCGGATACCCATTTAACAGCTCTTTCATTAATTAATTTTGCACCAGCTAACACTTTTGCGTCTTTCATAATCTCTAATTGTAAAATGTCGAATATTTGTAAACTCATAGAAATCCTCCTCATGATGTCCCAATCTTTTGTTATTATTCCTCATTCCACATCTGGATTACGTTTTAAGAAGGGTAGATCGGCCTGCAAAACTATTGTAAAATAATCTTAAGATTAGCTAAAAATAATTATAAAATCCTCATTACCATTCTAGCAAAACCAAACTTTTCAGTAAATTAGGCCAATAGTTGTGTTTATTCCAGAATAAGCTTTAAATTGCCCTATAATCTGTGCTGGAAAAAATTTATGGATATGTATAAAATTATACGTTTTTATCACAAAAAGCAAAAAAAAGGCAGTTCCCCGCAAGATTTAACTTTCTGGGTCCTGGCCTTGGATTAATTGACTTTTAATTTTTCCATTTCAATAATTTTTTTTAGATATTCATATTCATTGTTTTCGAGAATATCGATTTCATTGTTAGTTGCCAATAGAATTTGATTTCGACACTTGGATATTCTTTGGATCATCGGGTGGATCGTCAGGCTTGATAAATTAACAAAATCGTATAAGTCTGATAAACAAACCGGCAGTTTATAGCCCCTATTGCTGCTGGCAATTAACAGCCCGCTATCACGGAGCTTAGAAACTATATTTGATCTAAAGTAATGTTGATTTATTTTGTTCACTCTAATTGCATTAAGATTATCTAAAATTTCTTGCGTAAAGACATATTCATTGGGATTTTCTCTGACGTTAAATAACAGAAACTTGAGGAAATCAATCCTGATCTTTTCATCCAGGTCTTCAGACTTTTTATTTTTCTCAAGATATTGAATGGTTAAATTCACCGATTGTTTAAATATAACCTCATCAAACATGGAGTCCTGATTTCTTGATATGTAATCATGTAAATAGTTTTTGTAGTTTTGTGGCCATAAATTAATCGCGATGATTTTCTTTTTAATGATTTTATTAAAAAGTAGATAATGTTCCGAGTACTGGGTTTGGTCATACCCTTTGGCAATCGTCCCAGCGATGAGATTAGCCAATTGAAGAAGGATCTCTGATGTACTGTTATTAAATCCAAAGGTGGTGTAATTAAATAAATCGGGGATACTCTTTTCGGTTATATAGGTTTTAAATTCTGTCATGAATTCTTTCGATTCCTGTTCAACTAAAACAAGATCGAGTTGTTGAAAGGTTCGATTTAAGTCATCAAATATCAATCGATTCATGTATTTAATAAACGTCTTTTCAAACGTGATACCGCTATCTTCTCTAATTTTTCGTTTATCAACAACATACGCATATATATTAAACGGTAAATCCTTCAGTTCATTTAATAGTTGAATTCTTAGATGAGAATCGTCGATTTTGTCAGATTGCATTTCTTCTGTTTGAAAGTATTTTTGTCTAACCTTCTCAACTTCCTGTTCTAACCATTCTTTCTTAGACTCTTTTGCTAGAATAGCAACGATTATAAAGTGGGTTGAGATATTATTATTTTCAAAATCAAAACTATAATCACCAGACTCATCGACAAACGCAAATTGAATATCGTTCATTTACCCCACCTCACCCAAAAATTCTTACCTGTATACTTATTTCAACAAAATATGATAGAAAACCTTTAAAAAGTTAATTTTTTCCTCATATAATTCAGGAATACAGGCTTAAAAAGAGAAACCGCATGGACAACGATCTTTGCCAAAAAGAAACGAGTAGGAAGAAGGAAATTCTTGATTCACCCGCTGTACTTCGCGCGCAAACTCTACCTCATTTTTAGGGACTTGCGATAAGGAATCCGCCTTTTTCTGTGTATCAATGTGAGCTTCGGGTGGAACAAAGCTTCCGGGCTTAAGGGTGACTCCACCGGTAACAACGGCTCCCGTGGCGACGAAACTCCCTTCTCCGACCTGGGCATTATAAACGATTGTGGAAAAACGGGGGTTGGATTTACCGAGGTCAATGGATTCGAACCTATAAAATAACTATAAATATTAAAGGGACCATTTAAATTATTGGGATTTTGCCACAAACTACATTCCCCTCTTTCTAATAGTTGGAGTCTCCGTGATTAATACTACATATACGTAGATTTTCATGATTCATTCCATTTTCTAGTTATTGACTTGGGTTCAAACAAAAAGGCAGTGATTCTCAAATCACTGCCCTTTTTATCTTTATTCTTTTGTTAGCTTTACAGATTGTACGTCTTGATTACCCATCTCTTTTTCTAACTGCTCCATCCGCGCATCAATCGTACTGTGGAAAAAGGAATGGTTTACCTTTTGTTCTAAACGTTCCAAATAGTTTTCGATGTCCTTAAACTTTGATGAAAATGGATCTGTGTAAGAAGTAGATTCTGAAACCTGATTTATTTTTAGATTAGCACGTGTTACATTTTCCCGCCCCATTAACTCCATTCGGCGAAGATGCATATCCTTTAACTTATGCTTCATTTCTTCATGCTTTTTTTCTAATTCACTTAACTGTTCAGTTACTTGGCCAAGAGATGAATTTAGACGCTCGGCACGCTCTGAATATTGCTGATGCTCTGCCGATGCAAATTGATAGAGTTCTGTTTCCCCTGCTTTTAAAGCAATCTCTGCTTGGTACTTTCTTTTTTCTGCCCGTTCTGTTGCCTGAAGAAATTCTCGTGTAAATTCATCCCTCAAACTAGCCTGACGTTCGAAAAGCTTGCTAACTTTTTCGGTCTCCTGCTCACACTGACGAAGATATTGATTAAGTAAATCGATTGGATTATGTGTTTCCTTGTGTTGACGTGTTTCATTCAAATCAGCAATAATGAGATCTTTAATTTTAGTTAATAAGTTTGCCATGTTCATTTTCCCCTTTGTAATTAATATTTTTTTAAATCATTCCACTGTTTATCAAAATTCTCAAATGGGTCTGATTCCTTGTTAACGGGTGGCTTTTTGTTTTTATTCCACTGTTTATATACCAGAAGCAATACATAAGCCGCGCCTACTCCGATCAGAGCCGGGATATGGTGGATTGTTGCTGAAAGGACAATTAAGCCAATGATAATTAACCCAATTTTCCAACCAATTGATTCAGCCTTCAAAAACTGTTTATAAATAAAGTAAAGAATAGCTAGGCTTACCAGTAAACCGATCATCGGACCGATCGTTTTTAGTAAAATAAATGCTGCAATGCCGCCTACTAAAAGTAACCCAAATTTTTTCATGTTATGATCCTCCTTTGTTTTATTCATCTAAATTGACCTGCGTTTTTTCATATCGTTATCTTGATTTCATCTTACCTTTTTTCAACCTCTTTCATAATTGCTCTTTAGCTTGATTTTCCACTAAGACCTAAGACGTAGTTGCTATCAGACTGATGCAATAGAAAAAACTTATGGAGGAAAAAAGCCCACACTCTGTTTTGAAGATGCAAGTGAGTGTGAGGTTTGGTTGATTTTTGTAAAGATTTAGTACTATAGGATTGTCTTTCAAAAAACAGAAAAGTCAAACTTTTCATTCGAGATCTATCTGTTATAATTAAAATAACCCAATTCGTCCATATTTTGGTGAAATACTAAAAAGTATTTACCTTCAGGTAGATTCTTTTTTATATAATCCATTTCAGGAGGTTATCTATGTATAAAATCAAGAATAAAGAAAAACTTTTCATTTACACCGGCCCAGATGGTTCAGGAAGAAAAACGATTGCCAAAATGGTTGCAACTGCGTTTGATATGGAAACAGTCATCTCCTACACAACACGTTCTCCTCGTCATTACGAAAAAAATGGGGAAGACTACCATTTTATTAACGAGGAAACATTCAATAAGATGAAAGAGAAGCAGGAGTTTCTTGAATGCGTCGAAATCGATGGAATACACTATGGCATTCGAGAAGAGGATATTGTAAAGGCATTTGAATCCCATACCCTCGTTTATCTAACGTTAAATCCTGAGGGAACTGAAAAATTAAAGAAGATGTATGGTGAACGTGTTATGCGCTTTTTCATATTCGCCGACCGCGATACAGTCATAGAGCGACAAAAAGCACGAAAAGATAATGATCAAGACATTGCCCGTCATATGGCTCATTATGATGAAACCATGAATTATAAAAACATCTGTGAACATGTCTTTGAAAATTATGATTCGCCCCAAGTTTCCTTTCAAATCAGTGAAGTAATTGAAGATTTTCTTGAAAGAGGATTCATAGTAACCGATTATTAAAATAGAAATAAAGGTGTCAGGCACCCTTTTGGTGCCTGACACCTTTATTTTTATGGCTGATTACTTGTTTGATAATTTTTCAAGTTCACTAAAGACTGCTTCATAATCTTCTTTCTTGTCCGCTTTAAATGAGGTGTTTATGTAGGTTATCACGCCAGCTTTATCCACCACAAAGACTGATCGAATCGCTGTTCCGCCTTTTTCGTTGAAGACATAATAACTTTTTACCGTTTGTTTAAACCAATCTGATAATAAGGGGTATGGCAGGGTTCCCATACTCGCGGCAAAGACTCTGTGGGAGTGGATATGGTCCACACTAATCCCAAGTACTTCTGCATTTAATTGCTCGAATCGTTTGTAATCCTCTTTCCAAGAGGAAATTTCCTTAATTCAGCCGGGTGTAAAGTCCATTCCATAAAAGGCAACGACTATGTTTTTCTTCCCGCGATAATCAGACAAGGAAATCTTTTCCTTTGTTGTTGCCGATAATGAAAAGTTCGGGGCTATTTCACCAATCTGTAAAGATGATTCCAAAACTTATCCCTCCTTACTGATCCAATTAAGAAATTCCAAGCGATCCTAGGAATTATTCACATTTTTGCTAGATGACTTCTGAATTGGAGCATGCTGTGGCCGTTCTGGGTAGGAAGCCTTTCCTTCATCGGGACCCGTAAGATCATTTCTTTGGTCTAGAACTTTCCCAGTATATTCAATCGGATTATTCTTTGGCATTGAGTCACCTCCTATTTATGCACAAGTATCTTATTAACTTTTCTGATTTGGAAATTTCAACTTTTGTTCGGCTTCACTCATATTCGGGTTGCTTCTGGGTTTACTTTTGTTTAACGCCTTCTTTAATTCAATACTAGCATCAACGCCGGTATTGTATTTTTGGTCCATGATTCTCCCTCCTTTTTGTTTTATTATGAACCTAATTAATAGTGTTTAAAACGGTTCGAAATAATTTATAAAAAAAGTCTTCTAAACCTTGATATAAAGCCATTTGTTCGAATGGAATTAAATGTAAACTAAACTCAATTCGGCATGAAATCGGCACGATTTCGGCACGTCGTGAAGCCGCATGACTAAATAATAAAAAACCTCCACGGCCATCGCCATGGAGGAAAAAGAAAAAAGCTATTCAAGAAAGGAGATGACCAATGTCACCAATAGGAAATCAGTGAAGGCATACATTTCAACAATAGAGAATGAGAAACCGAAAGAATGGCTTGAAACTACCATTAATTATTATGGGGATGTGTTATTTTTTTATACGGTTCACCTACCTGATTACAGGAGGTTTCCTTGTAAACTTTTGCTCTTGCCATTGTGTCGCCATTTCAACGATTTTTCTTTCTTGACTACATATTTCAGATATAAATGTGTGGACATCGGGAGGAATGATACTGGCTTGCTTTTCGAGAAAATTTTCTGTTGGACTTAAGGCAGCTAGAATGTTCAAAGAAATGATCCGCTCCTTTGGAATTGAATTAAACCATATTCTTATGATAGTCTTCGAATAAGCAATTTATATCTTGCCGCTTCATCACCTTTCAGACTCGGAAAATCTGGAGGGATTTTTGATGTGGACGCTAATTTTGCATTTATAATATTTTCCTTATTAAACTAAAGCACCCGTTAGCTGAAGAAGACCGAATGACATTAGATAATACTTTCCCTTTTAATGTCAATCAAATCAGGGTCTAGTTCTTCAAGTTTATCTTCGAATTCTTCCCAACCATTTTGTCTAATAAATTCTGCTTCCTTCGAAGTAATTGGAATTAACCAAGCCATTATTATAGTTTTTTTATCATCTACTTTAAAAGCATCAAATGAATCTGGAAAGTAACCTGGAATAGTAACATAAAGGGCTTCTAAATTTGAATCATCAAAAATTGGTCCATTTGGTCCAATTACATCTCCTCTTAAGAATGCTTTCCTAGAATCTAAAGCCATTTGGCTAACTTGTGCCAATAATGCAGGTATGTTTAAATTTCCAATATTGGAGTATGAAACGAAAATTAATTCTTGCCAAATTTGTTTTCCTGAAACATAGGAAGTCAATGAAACTTTATTTAATCCCAAAGTAGAAAATGTTTTAGTACCAGAATAAGGACCTTTACTGTATTTTGCAATTTGAACAGGAAGTCGTTCGCCTCTATCATCATTAGTCCAGCCACATTCAATCGTACCTAGATAATCCTCTAAAAACTGTATAAATTTATCCATTTGTCCACCTTCATCTATACGAACTTTACTTATATTTCTCCTTAAATTACTCGAATCCCTTCTTCAACTATCCTGCCCCGTTAGTTGAGTAACGAAAAAGAAAAAAGGACTGCCAAGGACAGTCCATTCGTTGTTCAACTCAAGCACCCGTTAGTTAAACAAGATTTTATCAATGTATAAGTCTTATCTATCAGACCTTCTTTTTAAGAAAAAGATACCCAATAAAAAAATAATAACCCAATATAGTGCATCAATTATACCACTTAATATAACACTTTGAATGTGAATGCCATTGGCACGTAGTATTGATTTAATAACAACAAAAAAAATTCCAGCAAAAATGTAAAAAATCACGATATTTTTGAAGGTCATAAATTTACTCCCTTTATGTTTTGTTTTTGAATATTTTACTACATAGTTCGTAAAAAGGTACAAATTCCTTCCTCAACTAAACTGCTACCGTTAGTACAAGAAAAAAAAGACCGCCGAAGCGATCCACATCTTAAACTCAAGCACCCGTTAGTTGAAGATGATTGAATTTTATTAGACGCTAGGAATTACATCAATTTAATCAAACCAAATTTTTGCAACTTTAGTTAGTTAAAATAAAAAATGATGTAAGGTACTTAAAATAATTAAAATAATAACAACAATAAACTCTCTTTTATATTCTCTATCTACTTTTCCCAAATAAGTTTTAAACCTTTTATCTTTAAGATCCATTTTTAGTTCTTTATGATGCCTTATAGACCGCAAAATATTATAAACTACGAATAAAATTACTAAAACATTAAAAATGATTTTTATATTATCCATTATTTCGTCCTCAAGAATTATTTTTTCTTGTAATATAAAAATATTATACCAATTCAATTGATTTCTGTAATTTGGGGGAATTTTGCCTTTTTCCATAGAATTTCAATTTTTCCTTATTCCACTAAACTGCCTCGTTAGTGGAACAAAAAAGGGGCAACCGTAGCAACTCCGTGTTCAACTCAAGCACCCAGTTGAATAAGAACTACTTTACTTCTAAGACGAAGGCATAAAAAGCATCGCTATGTGATAAGTTCTTTTCATTTTCGTCCATCCACCAAACTCCGTAAGAATAATAATAAACCCCTTTTTGTGTAGGTGCGGAAAAATAATTATCTTTAACTTCAACTTCAGATACTTTGTTATTACTTATCTGCACAACATGAATTTGTAATATAGGAATGTGATAAGACCAACGTTCCTTTTTTACGAAAATATTATCCGTAATCATATTTTTATACATTGTTGATTCTAATGGGTTTTGCGTGATTTCCGTACAATATTTTCCGAAATTGATTGCATAAAAGGTAAAACGCAATTTTGCGTTGAATATCAAAAATGTTACCCTAAGCCCGCCCGTATCAGGGAAAAAACACGTTTAAGAAGTGAGGACCATGTTGCCCTCTGTTGGCACCACAGGTACCTAAACAAAATTCTGGTGCAAAATGAAAAGCACTCCCGAAGGAATGCCTTTATAAATAGGTTTTCATAATTTTTATTTGAAATGCATTTAAATTGTTTGAAAAGTAAATATAATTAAACATTGCTGATGTGAACACTATAAATTGTGTGGTAAGACCAATAATTACGTATATCCAACTTGTCAAATCATTCTGTAAATTCCAAATTAAAACTATAGATGTTAAAAAAGAGAATGCTGAACTAATAAATAACGAACCTAAACTATGGATTGTGCTTAAAAGGTGACTGTATCTACCTTCTAAGTATTTTCTTGTTTCTTCATTTTGATTGAGCAAGACCATGTGCCATACATATTCAAATTGATAATAATCTTCATTTGTATCATTGCCCCACTCAGCGTGCTTCGGAAAGTTACTTCCAATTTTGTTGGCAATTTCATCATAATTTCGACTCTTATTAGTAACATTAGCAACCCAAATAATTCCAAAATATATTTGATGGAAAATATAACCGACAGGGACACCCAAAGCAGCCAAGGAAATTAATAATGCTAAACCTTTGGATAACTCTAATGATTTGACATCTAAAATATTAATGTCCTTCAAGAAAATAAAAGCATAGAACAACCAAAAAATAAAGACCCAGCCAGGGATTCCCCAGCGTATTAAATACTTTGTTTCAAATTTCATGATTCACCTCCATTCCCAATATTCGACATATAGGTCTAAATTCCTTGTTAAAAAATAAAAAAGGATACGGAATAATCCGTACCTTACTTTTGTTGCTTCATTATTCTACGTCTTATATCTCAAGCACGATGAGTTGAATAAGAAAATCATCACCATTCTTTATCAGAGCCTTGTTATTAACTAAAAAGGCAGATCATCAACCATCGCCTTTTTAAATTCCTGATCCTCTAATTCCCTCACCAAATCAGTAATATTTTGAGTACCGTTTATAATCACCTTTTCTAACTGTGCATGGTGAGACATTTCTTTCTTGATTTGTTTCCACCACTGGAGAGCAACTATTTCTCGTTTCCGACCTTTTAACTGAAAAGATCCACACTGCAAACTTTTGCTGCCAGCATCATAATGAATTTCAATCATAATGTTCATTTCATTAAAACCCTCTCCAGTAAATTTCTGTATTTTCGATATAAATTTAGGATAAGAGAACGATAAAAAAAGAGCAAATTTGTTCATAAAGTTGTCGAAAGGAATAAAAAGAAACTAGTCGAAATTTCTTTAATAAGGAGGTGAATTTATGGCAACAAAACTAATAACTGTTCTAAGAGCGCAATCGGAGATAAGAAGGCTTAAACAGTACATAACTTTGGTAGAGGAATATCAAACAGATACCTTGGAAAAATGGATTATCAAGGAGTATGCTTATACGAACAGCATTACAGAGGTTGTTAAGAGAGCTAATGCCAAAGGAATTACTCTTGACCAAATTTACGCAAAATCAGTTTTAAAAGGAAAAGCAAGTGATGCGCTTCATAGAATGTTAAGGTCAGGCTATCTTGCACGATTGAAACCTAAAAAAGAAAGACTTTACTGACCTTTACATATTTTAAGTCCATTCTAGGCAAAGAGGTTGCTCTTTACTTTTTTTATGACCTAAAAAAGACCACTTGTTGTGGTCTGAATTTTTTTAAATGTTCAACTAAAGCTACCCGTTAATTGAACAAGGCAGCGCTTGCAATTTATTTGCTCTGTCATTTAAATAAGGTAATGTCTTTATTCTCCAATCATTCTAACGAACCTTCGTAATCTTCTTTGTACATCCATATGAATCCATAAGCTTTTCTTATTTTACCACTGCAACATTCAGAAATATTGGAAGTACCTTTTCCTAGTTCTTTAGCAGCTTCGGTCAAACTTGAATATTCATTGATGAAATTACCGTTTAAATCTAATTTAACGATGTTTCTTTTTCCTATATATTTTACTTCATTAAGTATTCGAGTGTAACCATTCTCTTCATAATCACCTTTGTACATCCATTTGAAACCATGAGCTGTTTTTTGTCTGCCTATGCAACATGCCGAAATCGAATCATGGCTTTTTCCAATTTCATTGGCAGCTTCGGTCAAACTTGAATATTCATTGATGAAATTACCGTTTAAATCTAATTTAACGACACTTTTTTTTAATTTATTTTCTCTTTCATAAAATATTGGGATACAATTATTAGCTTCATAATCATCTTTGTACATCCATTTGAAACCGCCTGCAGTGTCTCTTATGCCTCTACAACATGAAGAAATTCCAACATAAAGTATTCCATTTTCATTGGCTGCTTCGATCATTCTATCCCAATATTTCATGAAATTTCCATCTAAAGTTAATTGGACGATTTCTTTTGGATGAATGAGATCGTATCCACCTTGCGTTAAATAAGATCTAATTGTAGTATCAGATAATTTCATGATTTCAGCAATTTCTACTGCTCTCTTACCTTGGCTATACATATCACCCGCCCTTATCACTAAACTTTTGTATGCTGCTTCATGACATTTGAGCCAATCAATGTGTTCAAGGTCAAATAGACTTGCCAAACGACTGGATAGTATGCTGTTTTTGATATACTCCATTGTTGACTCTCTACAATCCAACGACACATAAATTTCAATCCCATTTTCTATGGCTAGCGCTTCTTTTATTTGGTCATTTTCTTGTTCTTCTTTTAACGTTTTAACTTTGGCACCTTTTCTAGTTCCTTGCTTAAAGTGTTGTTCACCATGAGATTCAATGATCATTTTTCGAGAAGGGATATGAAAATCATATATTTTCTTTCCACGTAACTTTGGATTGGTATGGGCTATATTTTTCGACCAATCAAATGTTTTTTGATATTCAAAATCAATAGTTAATTGTTCTTTTAATTGTTCTAAAAAATTAAAAACAAACTTTTCTGGATAACTCACCCCATCTGAACATTTTTGGCATGAAAATCCTTGTCTAACTAAATTACTAATTCTCAATTTTTTTTCGTTACCACACTGAGGGCAGTTCCAAAAATAATCATCACTAGTTCCAAAAGATATATCTTTTGGCGTCTTAGGATTGTTTTCACTAAAATAAGTTAATAAATATTCCAGCCCATTTGTTTTAACATAATATTCTAATGATTTTTCATATGGAATGTTATCTTTTCTTACTGACCACGATGCAAACCTCCCACATTTACGACATCTATCTTTTCCATCGCGACCTCTACTCCTCAAGATAGTAGAGTATGATTGTTCAGGAATTTTTTCCTTACAGTCATCACAAACTTTCGTTAGTTTTACATTTGAACCTTTTGTCAAATCTTCAACTTTAACCAATATTTTTACATGTCGAAAATGCCCTCGATCATCCCTATATATGGGTATGTCATATCCCAATGCTTCATAATGCTTAACAGTTTTTCCATCTAAACCAACCTCAACTTCTTTTTCCAGTATAGCCAATCTTTTTTTCTCCTTATCTTTACATATTTATGTCTTCACACTATTTATTTTAATTATACAGCATATACTATTCCACAACTTTCGCTAATCTGCCTTTTAGTTTTAAAAAAAATGCCAACCTATGGATATGGTTGACTCAATAATGATCAATTCAAAACCATCACTCCGACAACACTATCGAATGCCACCCGTTCAAATTAGGCTTCACTTCAATCCGCAGTTCATGAGTTATTGGATCGACATAATGTACACGCCCTGTAATGTCGTGCGTAAATCCCTCATCCCATTCGGTTAGTTTTACCGCATGATTGTATTCTGTTGCGTATGCTAGTTCACTAAAAAGAGCAAGCAATGCAGAAATATAGAGCTTAAAAAATAACATAAACAGCTATATTAAAATAGCTGCTTTTATCATTTCTTAATAAATTTCAATAACGAATCATCTTTTAATTTACTTTCACCTTTAGGCAATAGATCGGTTAGTTGCTTGATGATGGCTGCATAATTTTTGGTCATTTGATTGTACAATTGTGTAATTGGTTTTTTTCGTTCAAATTCAATTTGTTTTTCTTTTGATTGGCAATACATTTCGGTAGCTCCATTTTGATGAATATCTTTTTCATAATCTGATAAAGTTACTCTCAAAAATGATGCTCGCTCAATTAAGCCTATAATCAAATTCCGAGCATTTTTGGGTATATCTTTATAAATTTTTAAAAGTCGTTCTTCTTCCGCTTTAATTCTGCCATCTATCGTTAAATCTCGAGAAAAATCATGGGCATTTTTCATAAAACAACTCCTTTCATGTTTCGAAATATGGGGTGTCTCTGTAAATTCATCACGCAGAAAAATTCTTGTTCCTCCATCGGTTCCCAAAGGGTATAGATTTAAAATTTTTAAGGGGGACTAGGAATTATTTTTTTTTGAAAATATTTTTCATTTTTATTTTATTAATCATGCTTCCATATAATATAAGTTATCAAAGCAACTAGAAATACCGAAGTTAAAACAAAACTTAGCGATATCATCCCAGTTCTTTCATCAACAAATCTTTTAATGTAGTTTCAACATCGGTTGTGCTGGAGATGGCACCGAATCTTTTTTCATATTTCGTAATCATCTCATCATTCAACGAAAGATTGAGATGAACATGTTTTAACTGTCGCTTCCGCATTTGCTCCTGCCGCCTTACTTCCTGCTCTTGATGAACCTGTTGAAGTTGTCTGGTTCTGGTATAAACTAAACTTCTAACAAACATTTCAACCGTCATCCCTGCTTGCTTGGATGCTCTGATCAATCTGTCAACGGTATCAATAGGAAAACTAAACGTCAGCCAATCCTTTACAGGTTCTTCCCCTGTCTCTGGTAGTACAATCTCTGTTACACCGTCAAACCCTTCAATGGTATCTTTTACATAACTTTTATACCCAAGCCCATTCCATACACATACAGTCATAATAAGGGAGTATTCTGCCTTTGTCAGTTTCAATGTCACTTTATCTTCTGTCTTTTCTGTTTCAGGTTTGGAGAACAATTGAAAACCCCGTTCCTTCTTTGGTTCATTGTTCGTTACTTTTTCTTTAGTAATTTTCATTTACAATACCATTCCTTTTAGTTTTAATAGTTCAAGTTTTTCATATTCCATTTGATATTGCTGTAACTTCGATAGTTGAGATTGTGCCGCAATTTTATTTGATGAAGTAGCCGCCGCTTTTCCTGTTGTTGTTGATTTTGCTGATGGAAACGTTTTTAAATTAGACCGCTGCATTGTGTTATCCTCAAACAAAATCCCATCAATAAACCTATGAAGTAACGCTTGCTCTGGTGTTAGCCATGTCTCATCGTCTAACATAGTTAATAATTCCGCTTCGGTTTTTCCTGTTTTAATCCGATAAGCATTCGCCAATGTTTGATTAACATTTTTTAAGACACCGCTCATATGATCCATGTCCCTGTGATCGCCACTTGCGCCGCCTATCCACGCATTGTGGATCATTAATTGACTAGTAGGTGACATAAGTACTTGATCCCCCGCCATGGCCACCACAGACGCCGCGGACGCCGCTAGACCGACAATGTTCACCGTAACATATCCACCGTTCATACTGTAGGCTTTCAGAGCAGAATAGATTTCACTTCCTGCGAAAACATCCCCGCCGCCGCTATTTATTTCGACTTCTACTGGTTTTCCGTTCGCATCCTCTAGTTGTCGATGGATCATTTTCGGACTGACCGCGGCTATATCAAGATATTCATAAACCCAATAGTCACTATCTGATACAATGACACCTTTTATATTAATCTTTTTCGCCATTTCATTTGGCCTTCTTTCATTTAATAAAATGTAGGGATCGTAAATGATTTATTATTCAAGACTTCTTTTGCTTCCACTTCCATTCCTCGATGTTTCAATTGCTCCAATTCGAATGACGCTTTTTCCCTTGGGGACATTGATTGAATCGATTCCTTTGTCATTACCCTTCTTACTAACCAATCATTTTGCCATTTTTTGATTTTTTCGGGATTCTGTTTTCTATAATCACGCAAGTAATTTCGCATATATTCATTTCTGCTTAGTCGGATTAATTCTTGTTCGTCCATATCATTAATAAATGATTTTTCCATTTATAACACCTCGTTTATTTAACTTATTATTTAATTTTATTATTCCTATAGGAATTAATCTTTATTCTTAAGGCATGCTATTAGTAATACTGATTTTTCGCCAATTCTTACTATCACCGTCCACACAAAAAAACCGATCCCTTTGGAGGATTGGTTTTTGTTTTGTTTTATATTTTTAATTCACTTGATTTTCAAATAATTCTTCCGTCGACGGATTTTCTGCTAAAAATTTATTTAATGCCATTGCCGTTTGATAAGCAATCAAATTTTCTTTAGTCCAATCATCGCCCCAAATTGACCAACTATATTCGATCAATTCATCAAGCGCATTTTGTACCGCGACGATTGCAAAATATTGTTTTTGTTTGATTCGGCTTTTTTCACATTGGTCTTGAAACATCATTACCATTCCTTCGGATTCTGATTTCGTCTAACTTTATCTAATCGTTTTCCTTAGGTTGATTTGTTTTTATTCATTATTATTTTTCACATAATTAAGATAATTTAAACAAGGAGATCCAATCTTATTATCTAACACCGTTAAAAAATGTAAAAAATCATTTCTACAATTTTGAAAAAAAATATTTACTAGCCAACTTTTTCATCTTACTAGCCAACTTTTATCCACTTTTTACCCTTTTTTAAAAAAAGTTGGCTAAGGTTCAGCCCTTGGTATCACTGAGTTTTTGAAGATTTTTAGCCAATTTAGCCAACTTTTTTCCAACTACTCTATATTATTTTTCTATATATTTTTTTCTACTTCTTTTTTTTACATAAAATCTCCTAAGAAATAAAAAAAAGTTGGATAGTTGGCTAAAAACAGGGCTCAGCCTTACTGCCCCAATGGATACAGCGTTTTTAAAAGTTGGCTAAAAGTTGGCTAGTGAAAATATAAAAAACACCCTCTAGCCCTTGGTACACAAGGGTTTGAAGGTGTTCCAATTATTTTAAAAAAGTTGGCTAGTAAAGTTGGCTAAAACGTTCTTTCTTTCTTCAATCTTATTCCACACCATTTGCGTGAACTACTAGGATCTGTTCTCATTTCTTTAAGATTAAATGATTTTTCCATTCGAATGTAAAATTTATTTCTTCCCAATGGCTTAGAACCAGAACGGGTAGTCCACCATGTATATATTTCATAAACCGTTTGTTTGACTTCATGATATTGATTATCCAATTCGCATTCATCTTCTATAAATGAAATCAATGGATCTATATCATATTTATATTGCTCTATTGCTTCAATGGTGCTTTCGTTGATGGTAAATTCACCATTTTTAATCAAGGTTTGCAATCCTATTAATGCTTTATTCAATAAACCTGATAATTCAGTTTCGGTCGAAATTTTATTAAATAATTGTGGATCTTTTTTTAGGTTACCTTCACCAAATTTATTAGGGAAATTGAATACAAGTAATCTTCTAAAAAATCCATCGGTTAAATCTGCCGATTTTGGCATTTCATTAGCTGAAAATAATAACCTCGCATATGGTCTAAAATCAAAGCTATCCTTGCCTTTAAATTCGGCTGAACAACTATCTCCACTAGTTACAGTTTTGAATACACTAGTTTTTTTCAATGCACTTGATGGAATATCCGCAAATACATTTGCTAACTTTCCATATAACTGTGCAAGCTTAAAACGATTATCTTCCAGTTCTTGCAGCGGTACATTTGAAATATTATTTTTTCCAATGAAACATTCATATAATTTAATTAATACACTTTTACCATTTGCACCTGAACCGGTTAAAAACGTTGACTTTTCATAATCAGTAGACGGAATAAGCGAATATCCAAACCATTCAAATATAGTTGGAATACTGTCCGCTGGCAAAACTTCTGATAAAAATTTATCAATCTTTGGACATGTTGCTGTTTCATCATATTTAATCGGCAATTGTACAATAGAAACATATTCAGGTGTATGTGGATGCAGGACACCTGTTTTCCATTCAAGCAAACCATTTTGTAAATTGATAAAATCATTGTTTTTATTAATTTGCTCGATGGTCATCCATTTCTTATTTTGCATATAAGTAAGTGTCTCAACCAATCGATTTTTTTTGAATTTCTTATCCAGTTTTTGAATAATGATTTTTCCAAGAATGCTTCCTCGATCACGTTGATAAACACCATTTTTATAAATATAAAAATAATTGCCATCATAAAACAAAGGATATTCTTCAATAATTTCATCACCTAGCCATTTGGGGACAAAAGCTTCTTTCCCATTTTCTCCTGAGAAATATTTATAAAAATTTTCAGGCTCATCAGCATTTGGATCAATATTAGGTATTGGTGGATTATCTGGTTCCCATTCATAAGCTGATTTCGTTAATTTTTCTATATGATCTTCGGGGAAATCCGTTTTATTCAACATGAAATGTTCATAAATCAGCATCATGGATTTTATGGCTTGGTCATATGGTATTCCCCACACTTTTAATCTACAAGCAAATTTATGCAAGGAATCATTTCTGCTTCCATTTTCAAGAGAAATGGGAAATTCGTAATAATTTTTATGTCCTTTTGATTTCATTTGCACTATCGGATGTAAAAAGTAAGGCAGTTCGTCCAGTTCTTCATCTTGTGAAACAATATAACGATTTTCCGTAGTTTCACTAGGAAAAACAACATATCCTTTTTCTGTAACCCGTGTATCAATGACAACACCGATTTGAGTAAAGTTTTTTGTAATATTTTTAATTGATTTTGTCATTTGTTCACTTGATTTAAAAATAAATTGATAGCCATTTGGTGTTCTAATACAATGATGTCGAATTTCTTCTGCATCTAATAATTTCTTCACCATTTCGCCAGAATAGAGATCATCTATATCAATAACAATCCGATTTGCAGGAATGACAGCACCTACCCACCCCTTAAATGCTAACCATCTTATTATTTCGGCTTCATTTTTTAAATACTCCCATGTTTCTCCGTACGGGGTTTTAGCTTCATTATATTTTTGATTTTGTCTTACCCATCCTTTTAATTTTATAATTCGTGCATTTGGAAAAATTTCATTTAATGACACCATTGTTGATAACTTTGATGATGTTTTTTCATTTGCTTCCAATGAAAAAAGCTCCTTTTCTAATAAATTTCTTCTAATCCATCAAAGAAGAATTTACAAAAAGGAGGTATACAATAAGCCTTATTACGTCAATAATAAATATATCAATAATAAATATAACTTAATAATAATTCCAATATTGTAATTTTTCTTTGATATGGAAAGAGAGTAGAGTTAGACAAAAGGCTGATAGTAAGAAAAATTACTATCGAAGAAAACACGTAGCTTCCAACTGCGTGTTTTTTTTTCGTCTCCCATTAATCTTGACTAAAATTAAACTTATTAGTATTTCTACAATTGGATTAAAAAATACATAGATTTTACATAAAAAATTTATATTTTTACATTTTAAATTTAAAAAATGAATAAAAATATTCAATAAGGGAAACCATTTGGTTTCATAAAAAATATTATTTCGCAATCCGAAATATTGATCAATTTTGACCTTTAATAAACGTCCATTCTAAGCGTTTTAAATTCTGTCTGGTATGTACCTTCGGGAATCTTTTAAAAGTAAGAAATGGACGTTTTGTGGGGTTTATGTTTGAATCAAGTTAATCCTCGATTTAATGAATGTTTTACTTTCTGTCATCTCAATTACATTCCACTTGTCCGCCTTTTTTCCTAACATCTATCGCCCATTTTTGGATATATTCCTCTACCTCCCTACGATGAAATAACCATTTCTTGCCCACTCGCATAGCAGGAAACTTCGGATTGAAAATAAATAGTTTTTCGCATGTCGGTCTGCTTATTGAAAGCATTCTGCACAATTCCTTTACGTCTATCAACAATGTTTCTTCCTCGATTTTGTCAATACGCTTACGAACTTCTTCTAGATACAATTTTTTTAATTCATTTTCATCTAAAGTGACGTTTAACATTGTTTATTTCCTCCTTATTTTTTTGGTTTCTTGCATCATTTTTAAAACATTTTGCTTCTTTTAAATCATAAACTACAGTTTATAAAATATTATATCACCGTAAACAATATTTTATACAAACTATTGTTTACAAAATATAAATTATTGTTTATAATTGCGTTTATAAAGGGAGAGTGATTATTAATGAAAAACTTTGCAGATTATCTCAAAACGAAAAGAGAAGAAAAAAACCTTTCAATGAATAAACTTGGGGAATTATCTGGTGTTTCTGCTATGTATATTTCACATCTTGAAAGCGGCAAACGAGATAGACCTTCACCAGAAATCATAGAAAGATTAGCAAAAGGTTTAGATGAACCATATGAAAATTTTATGGTAGCAGCAGGATATATC
This sequence comes from Neobacillus sp. 204, assembly GCF_046562815.1. NCBI lineage: Bacteria > Bacillati > Bacillota > Bacilli > Caryophanales > Bacillaceae > Neobacillus > Neobacillus sp. 204. The sequence continues at coordinate 22,954 of NZ_JBJORY010000011.1, read as the reverse complement.
GACGCACATGATTATATTAAAATAAAAAACGAAAAAAATAGACAAGAAGAAATAGAATGGTCACTAGCAGAGCAAGAGCAGGAGCCGTTCGCACTTGATTTTTTATTAATTTCTAATCATCCAATATTTTTTCAGGACAGGCTTTTGACAAAAGAAGAAAAGGCAAAAATAAAAAGTCTTATCGAAATCTTTTTAAGGGATTGAAAGGGGGAAAGGAAAAATGGCAACATTTAGAAAGTTACCGAGCGGAAAATGGCAGGCACGTGTTTCAAAGGATGGTAAAGAAAGTAGCATTGGAACCTTCCGCACTAAAAAGGAAGCCGAAATTGAAGCGGCAAAAATTGAAGAACGGATTTATTACGGTCAAACATTAAATGATAGGAATATGTTATTTGATGAAGTTGCAAAAGAATGGATTGAACATAAGAAAGCAAACGTAAAAGAATCAACTTTTGTGCATTTGGAAGTGATTATTCGCAAGCACATTTTACCAACTTTTGGACATAAAAAAATCATGACTATTCATAGACCTGAAATAAAAAGATGGATCGCAACATTTGGTGAACTTAATGAAAACGGAAAAGAAAAATATTCATTCGGTTCAAGATCGGGATATCTTTCAGTTATAAAAAGCATTTTTCATTATGCCGTTCATGAACTTGAAGTGCTTGAAAAAAATCCTGCTGATAAATTAAAGGTTCCTGTCCAAGATAGTGTTGCTATTCAAAAGGAAAAAGTGAAATATTTCAGCCTTCAGGATTTAAATCAATTATTGGATTTTATGAAAACATATAAGCATCAGCGCTTTCCAGAATATCAGCTTTATTACATTCTTATATACTTTTTAAGTAAAACAGGCTTAAGAATAGCTGAAGCATTAGCTTTAAGATGGTCGGATATTAATGGTAATAAGATAACAATTGATAAACAAACAAGCAGGAATGATAACAATCCGAAATTAACAACATTAAAAAATTCTGCTTCTTATCGCACAATAAAAATTGATAACGATATAGTCCATGAATTAAAGAAGTTCAAATTGAAGCAAAATGAATTAATTTTAGGAAATCCAAGATTCCGCAAAAATGAAGATGGCATTATCTTTCAAAATTATAACGGTCATTATTTAATACCTTCTATTATTCGTGAAGCATTACAAGATTATTGTAAAAAAGCTGGTGTTGATTATAAAGGTACCCACGGCTTCAGACACACACACGCTGTCCTGTTGCTTGAATCAGGTGCAAGCCTTAAATATGTTTCAAACCGTCTTGGTCATAAAACCATCAAAACAACAGCGGATACCTATCTAGATATTACTGAAAAAATAGAAGAAGACGAACTTCAAAAGTTCGCTTCGTATACTCAAAGATAAATCAAATCGGCACGAAATCGGCACGCCTGTAATTTCCCATCGTATAAAAAACGTCAAAATCCTTGTGAATCAAAGATTTTTTCATATTATCAAATTCTACCTTTCATTTTGAACCTAATTAAAAGGTTCATTCTTTCATATTCTGTTCTACCAAAAGAAGCTAATAAAAAAGAACTCCAAAAAACAAATTAAATTTGTTTCTCAGTGTTCTCTGACGATTTTAAATAAAAACTTGACTACTCTTGCATTTTAACATTTACCTTTCTACGGCGAGTTCCTTCCCCTTCTGTCTGGCGCTCATTTTTAATAAAAAAGGAAAGAATGAGACCTAGTAATGAAAGGATAGACACCACCATAAAAGCGATATTGGCTCCATACATATCCGGATAAGAAATCTCTGGGCGCTCCTGAGCGTTTTCCGCTGTTGTTGTCATGACCGTGACGAGTATGGCCGTACCAACAGAGGCGGCGATCATTTTCATCGTATTATCGACGGCAGCACCATGAGGTATTAATTGTTTGGGTAACTGGTTCAATGCAGATGTTGCGACCGGCATCATCACCATCGAAAATCCAAACATTCGGACCCCATATAAGACAGTAATATATGTCATAGTGGTAGAAGGACCTAAATTTGTAAAAGCAAACGATGAAGCTGTCATAATTGTTAATCCAATCATCACTAACCATCTCGCACCGATTTTATCAAACACTCTTCCAATAATTGGTGCCATCAATCCGCTAATAAGCGCACCAGGTAATAGGGCAATTCCTGCCTCTACAGCTGTAAATTCCCGCATTCTCTGCATAAATAAAGGAATGATGGTTTCTGCCCCAATAAGTCCCATAAAGCCAATCATTCCAATGATCATCGCAAAAGGGAAAACCGAATACTTGAATACACCAAATTCCAGCATCGGATGTTTCAATTTTAACTGCCTAGTAATAAACAAAGCCAGTGACACTCCGCCGATTCCTAAACTAAGAAGCGTGGTGGTGTTTGACCATCCATAATTTCCTGCACAGGTAAAGCCATATAGCAGGCCACCGAAACCTAGTGTAGATAAAATAATAGAAAGAACATCTACTTTTGGTTTTGATACTTCGGTTACATTTTTTAATGCATAGAAAGCAACAAGTATATCAATAAGCGCTATTGGCAAAATGATAAAAAATAGTACTCTCCATGAATATTGTGATGTCACCCATCCAGACAATGCAGGGCCAATAGCCGGTGCAAAGGATATGACCAGACCGACCAACCCCATAGCAGCGCCGCGTTTATTGATTGGAAAAATCATCAAAAATACCGTTGTCATTAAAGGAAGCATTATCCCTGCACCACAAGACTGGATAATCCTTCCTAAAAGAAGTACTTCAAAATTAGAAGCAATTCCGCCTACAAGGGTGCCAACAGCAAAAATACTCATTGCCGTCAGAAATAGCTGCCTTGTTGTAAACCGCTCTAATAAGAATGCGCTTATCGGGATCATGATCCCATTTACTAACATAAAGACCGTTGTCAGCCATTGCGCGCTGTTGGCCGTAATGTGCATTTCTTCCATAATCGGAGGTATCGCTGTGATCATCAGTGTTTGATTTAAAATAGCAATAAACGTTCCTGCAAGCAAAAGCACAATAATGGTCGACTGCTTATTACTTGAGATCGCCATCTTTCCATCCCCCATTCCCCTTCATTTTCGCTCCTGATGTTGATTACCGCTAAGAGCCTGAGCTAAAAACGTACTTTTACAGATTACCTGATTTATCCATTTGGTGCCAATTAAATGCTTATCGTTTTATTTTTATTTATTCTTTCAGTTTGATTACCGCACAAAAAAAGAAGTCCTTCCCATACTAAAGGGAAAGAACTCCAATTCACTATTTTTAATTGACTCGCTTTGGACCGGCCCAGAACATTTCTCTTAACCGAAATTTTTGCAATTTCCCTGTTGCTGTTTTTGGCAAAGCTTCTACGAATTCCACCGATTTCGGCGCTTTAAAGTGTGCAAGTTGTGAACGGCAGAAATCAATAATTTCATCTTCGGTTACATTTGCCTCTGGTTGTAAGACAATAATGGCTTTTGGAACCTCGCCCCACTTTTCATCAGGGATGGCAATCACCGCTGTTTCCAATACAGCCGGGTGCTTATAAAGAACTCCTTCTACCTCTGTAGAAGAGATATTTTCGCCTCCGGATATAATCAAATCCTTCGCACGATCTCGTATTTCAATGAATCCATCTGGATGTGTAACAGCCAAATCACCCGTATGGAACCACCCATCCCTGATTGCCGCTGCTGTTGTGATAGGATCCTTGTAATATCCTGCCATCACGACGTTGCCACGAGTAATGATTTCCCCTAATTCCTCTCCGTCCCAAGCTACTTCTTCCCCGTCCTGATGAACGACCTTTGTTTCACCATTGAATGCCAATTCGATTCCTTGTCGTGCCTTGATGGCGGCTTGTTCATCGGCCGGCTTTGTATCGAATTCTTTTTTCCACTCACAGTAAAGGATGAACGGTGATGTTTCCGTTAGCCCATAGACGTGAATCATATTTAAGCCAAGGAGCTCTTGTGCCTTTTGAATCAATGCTGCCGCTGGAGGTGCCCCAGCTGTTGCCATCCGAGGATTTGTATTAATCTTTATTTCTTTCGCCTTTGGCTCATTGATTAGCATATTTACGACCGTTGGCGCCCCGCATAAGAGTGAGATGTTCTTTTTTTCAAATAAATCAAGAATTCTCGGCGGATCCACCTTTCTTAAACAGACATGGGTCCCACCTGCTGCGGTCACTGCCCATACACCGCCCCAGCCATTGGCATGAAACATCGGTAAGGTATGAAGATAGACATCATCATGATTGACACCCAAGTGATACATGAAATTAGCGGCATTCAGGTAATTGCCACGATGGGTAAGCATGACTCCCTTTGGTTTAGATGTCGTGCCGCTTGTGTAGTTTAACGTCAGAAGTTGATTTTCATCGATATCTATCTCAGGTAATGACATCGCTTTCAATGTATGTTGCAGAAAATCCTCATAATCTACCCCAGCCAACGATGTTTCCTGTCCTGGTACTGAAACAATAATAATTTGTTCGAGTGGAAGATTGTCGACTATTTTTTCAATCGGCGCGCAAAATTCTTCATCGACAATTAACATTTTCGCATCACTGTGGCGAATAATATACTCTAAGTCTCCCTCGGAAAGCCGGTAATTTAACGGTACCATGACAGCACCTAACTGGCAGATTCCATAAAAGCACTCCAGCATATAATGCGTGTTGGGCAGCATGACCGCAACATGGTCACCTTGAACGATTCCTGCTTGGTGTAAAGCAAGGGACAATTGATCGACACGCTTACCGAATTCTTGATATGTAAATTCTTTGTCTCCATCGATGACGGCTGTTTTATTTGGATAATACTTCACCGCCCTCCGTTTCCAGTCTAATGGGGTTAATGGGGAAAACATTTTACCAACTCCTCTATTTTTATGAGAGTGATGGGTAACCTTTTCGCGTATTGATCCCTTCGATGTTTACATCACAAGTCTATTCTCGTCCCAAAAATAGCCTTTTGTCAATTAATAAATTGATTTTTCAGAATATATTTTTAAACAAAAAAATGAGTGGAGACGGTCATCCCACACTCGATTGTACTACTTCTTAATTTTGTAATTTTTATGGTTTACAATGGTTGTCAGTGGTTCATCTTTTTCTTTCGAAAAACCATATTGAACCATAACAGAGTTTTCCCTGATACCAGAAACGACACCTTCAAGTTTCTTTCCATCTCGTTCAAAGGAAATTACATCGCCAATTTTTGCCGTTGCCATTTCATCACCTCGACTTTAGATTGTCCATAATTTTCCTATAAAATACTTTATAAATAAGAAAAAAGCCTTTGATAGATCAAAGGCCTCGTTGGATTTACTGAAACAACTATAGTGCAATCGAGCTCTCTAAGATCATTTCGTTAATGGTCTTCCTAAATCCCCAGATGATTTCAGATAACATATCCTGTTCAATCGGTATTTCTTTAATGTCCCAATAATTTTCATTTTTTCGGTGGTAAGTAAAATGTCCCTCTGGATACTTCATTATCGTAAGTGTTCCATTGGGACTGACTGTGTTTAATGTAAAAAAGTATTTCGTACCATCAAGTTGAGCATATCTTTCAAAATCATAAAGAAATCCAGCAATTTCATTTATTCTCGTAATCATCACTATTCACTCCTGCTCTCTTATTCTTAAAAAGAATCCGTGAAAAAGTAAAATGTGAAAGGGGGAAAACTACATTTACCAATAAAGTTATTGTATTGATTATAGGAGGAAAAAAATGTAATTTCAACCTAATTGTCAAAAATCCAAACATTTTTTCCTAAAAATTGGTGTCAGGCACCACAATTTCGCCTTAATCCATAAATTTGGAATCACTTTTTCGTGTTTAAATCTGATATAGTTATCTTTATGATGGAATGGAAAGGAATATATACACTATGAAATGTATTTCAATTGATTTAGATGGTACCTTATTAAACTCTCAGCATGAAATTTCCGCAAATAATGAGAGTGTCCTGAATGAATTAAAGGCAGAAGGCCATTGCCTTATTTTAAATACAGGCCGCGCCTACGCAGATGTAATTAAATTAAAAGCCGTTCAAAATATGGAGATTCCGATTTTTTGTATCAATGGTTCTGTTTTATTTTCAGAAACTAGAGAACTGATGTACGAGGCAACTTTAACCACTTCCACCTATAAAAATATATTTATGATATTAAAAGGATTAGGCGTCGGTATTCTGGTTTACACCAATTATGGGGGTTTTCCGTCCACATTGCCGCCCTTACATGGCAAAAGTAAACAAGAACTTGACAACCTTTTTCAAACATTTAATTATGATGAAATTCTTGAAAAAGACAATCTAAAAATTTATAAACTGATTGCTTTAGTCCACCCTGAGGATTTAGAAAAAATTGAAGAGGTTAAAGCTGCTTTAGCAGGGAAATTTGATATTTCAATAGCTTCCTCTTTTCCAAATAATGTGGAAATTACGTCTAGTGAAGCCCATAAAGGAAAGGCATTATTACGTTACCAGCAAATGATGGATCTTACGTTTGAAGAAATTATTGCCTTTGGTGACGGCGGAAATGACCTTGCCCAATTTGAAGTAGCGACCACTTCTGTTGCGATGGGAAATGCCCCTGTCCATGTTCAACAAAAGGCTGATATCATTACAAAAACAAATGATGAAGATGGTTTTTCCTATGCGGTTCGGGAGCTGTTACAGTTATTAAAGGCTGAAGAGCAAATACTATAATAATAGATATCATCTATTATTCTGCATAATTTGTCGTTTAATTTTCATTTATTCTATAAGACTCGTTAAGTCATTTAATAAAGTGGAAAGCATACCCTTCTTATTAAAGGAGGGATTTTTTTATGAACAGAGAATTCTCAAATAAAACATCATCAAAATCTTCCGGTATTTTTGGACTCATTTTCTGTTTTATCGGGATTGGATTCATGTTTATTAATGTGTTGATTGGGTCTATTATCATAATTCTTGCCCTGGTCATTTTTCTATTTATGTATTACTTTGGAAATGACACGATGGTTATCTGTCATGAAAATGGTTTTAGAGTCACCCTCGTGAACAAGCGAAACGGGATACTTGTTAATGATTATCTCTGGGAGGACGTATCCGAAACCCTCTATTATGAGAAAGAATCTGCTGGTGAAAATAATACGATCACAAGTTATTTTCAGGTAAAAACAGAAAATGGCATTGCCTTTAATTTATACGAAATGAAGAATTTCTATGAACTGATTGAACTTTTCAATCAAAATACAGTTCACTTACCCTACTTTTGGGAAAAGCCAACAGGCATGTTTAAAACCCGATACCAAAAACAAAACCGCGTCGCGAATTAAAGCATATAAGTAATTCAATCTCTAAAAAAGTTAGGGATTGGGATGATTATATGTTATACTTTATTTACCATTTACTTTACGTTTCATAAGACAGCCCTACTCAACTGCAGAGTAGGGTTTTTTAATTATATTTAAGCACAAAAAAAGACTCCACTAAGAGAGTCTTTTATATTTAGGTTCAATTATGCTTTACGAACGTTAGTAGCTTGGGGTCCACGTTGACCTTGTTCTACTTCAAATGTAACAGCTTGACCTTCGTCTAAAGTTTTGAAGCCTTCGCTTTGGATAGCTGAGAAGTGTACGAATACATCGTCTCCTGCTTCGCGTTCGATGAATCCGAAACCTTTTTCTGCATTAAACCATTTTACTTTACCTTGTTCCATTGTTGTTTCCTCCTCGTGTGCTGTGCACACATTGTGTTACTATCCTTGCTCAGTTCTTCAAGACAGAAAGTTTAGCACTTATTATCCTACAACTAACAAAAATAATTCTTCTTAACTATAACAGAGAATTGATAGGAATGCAAATAGGTATAATGGAGGAATTCTATCTCTATTAGGCTCTTTTCGTAAACTTTGTTGCTTTTGGAGCTTTATATGGGTCATTTACTAAGTTTCTAGACAATTTTCGCAAATGTTCTTACGGAAAGACGCCACGAAGCATATAGTTTTACGGGTTGATGAACTTATACGAAAACAACAATCTATGCGAAAATAGCCTTCTATTAAAAGATTTCGTGGAAACTTCCATAAAAAGCATATTGAAAACACCGCTTTTTCGATGTTATAAGGCACTTTCAGTCTTGTTTTTAACACGGACTCCAGAGAAATTCTGGACACGGACGATAATTCCCGTAATTAAGATCGTAATTAATGCTGGTAACACCCAGCCAAGTCCATTTTTATAAAAAGGCAATACTCGTTCATAAAACCCAACAATTTGTGCAAGCCAGCCAAAATATTCGATTCCAAGTAAATCGCATAATGTTTTAAACCCATCGATGACACTGATCATAAAAGTGACGGAAATTGCAGCAGCATATACTATTCGTGAATGGTTAAACAGCTTCGATAAAAATGTCAGCAGCATTAACGCAATCGCCAATGGATATAGAAGCATTAAGACCGGAATGGAAAAATTAATGATATTCGATAACCCAAAGTTGGCGATGACAAACGAGACGAGTGAAAAGAATAGTACCCACATTTTGTAACTGACTTTAGGAATCAGCATATGGAAGTATTCGCCGCACGCTGACATCAAGCCGATGCTTGTTGTCAGGCAAGCAAGCAGGATAATTACCGATAACATAACCGTTCCGACCGTTCCAAAATAATAGGATGATGCCTTTCCTAAAACAGGACCTCCCGTATCGAAAAGTCCGAATGCATCTATGCTCGTCGCCCCTAAGTAGGCAACCCCCACATAAATGATACCAAGAAAAATGGTGGCAATTAGCCCTGATTTAGCAGAAGCTAATAGAACCCCGCGTGTAGATGTTACACCCATTGAACGAATCGAATTGATTACGATGATTCCAAAAACAAGTGATGCCAACGCATCCATGGTGTTATAGCCTTCCATAAATCCTTTTAAGAACGCCCCGTTTGCATAAGCCGGTTGCGGCGCTTCAATCGAGCCAAGTGGTTTGACAACAACCATTACTAATAAAATAAATATAAGAATAATAATGGCAGGAGAAAGGATTTTCCCGACCCGATCCACGAGCTTGGCTGGATTCAACGAAAACCACAGGGTGACGATAAAAAACAGCAAGGTGAACACAAATAAACCAACTTGTCCATAACCTTCACTTATGAACGGTGCAATCCCAATATCATAGGCGACAGCGCCTGTCCTAGGTGCCGCAAAAAATGGCCCAATCGTTAAATAAAGAAGGGCAGTAAAGATCACCCCATAGAGCGGGTGAACGCGGCTTGCCAATTCCTCTAAGTTCTTACTTCCTGAGAACCCCATCGCCAGAATTCCTAGAAACGGCAATCCAATACCAGTAATTAAAAAACCAATAATGGCCATCCATACGTTTGAACCTGCATTCTGCCCGAGTGCTGCGGGAAAAATTAAATTCCCTGCCCCGAAAAACAACGCAAACAACATGACTCCTATCACGAAATACCTTGAAAATGGTAATTTATTTTGCATATTAACTACTCCTACCTAGATGTTTCTTCTGATTGTATTCAATATAGTCCGACAATAATATTACTATCCTTGTCATCTAATATCAACCTATTTTTGAGATTAATTTGATAATTTTGAAAGAAGAATTTTTTATTTTCATGACATTTTTACTAGTATATTCATAACTTTACAAAAGCTGTTAATCGTGACCAGCTAACGACTTTCTATTATTTCAAAATAATAAGTATGTAAGATTAGAAAAACGAAAAGAGACCTTTGTCCACTTTCAACAAAGACCTCTTTAAAAACACTATCATTTAGTTCTTTCCTTGATAAATTTATGAATCAACTTTTGTCCGGTTTTACTTTCCGAGTATAAAAAGGATATTTGATTGCCTTCCTTCAGTGTTGGTAATTGCTTTATAGCATCCTCTGTTAACTGAAAAGCTACCTTCTTGCCTTCGATATCTACTTCAATCGTATGAGGATCCATTTGACCAACGAGCACACCGCTTCCTTTGTTAAATGAATTTTCTACGAGTAAGTCGGTCACCACTTTGGCTTCCTCTTCTTTTGCTGTTAAGAACACCTCGATCTTAAAGTGGCCATTGGGAAGATCTGAAATCGTAAATTTCTTAGCAATTTCTTGATTACTTCCTAACTCTATTTCCTTTATCGCTTGTGTTGACATGACCTCATCCGAATATTGTTTGACTTTTTTTCCTTGTAAATCATAGACAATGTAATCAGCTTCTAATCCACTGGTAAAAGTTAGTTTTTGTGTTTTGTCCGAAAGATTTTTAACCTTGTATTGAATGATCATTGAATGGTTAACAGGCTTCGTTTCAATCGTGGCATGGAATTTAGCTGCTATCTCATTCTGTTTGGGAACATCTATCTTTGTACCTTCCGCGCTGCCCTTTGGAGCCTCTCCATTTCCACAACCTGATAACATGCCCATCATTAATGCTGAACCGATAAAAGGGAACCATTTATTGTTTCGCATTTTTTTCTCCTCTTTTCCAAAAAGGATATTTGTTGGTCTTAGCCATATAGTCGCCGAAAAGGGAAACAAAGTTACATGTTTTATAAAATATTTACGATCGACAATTTCCAGCAAAACCAAAAAAATTGCCATAAATATAGGGCAAGCCCTACATCGACAGCAATTTTATTGTACAAATATTTGTTAGTTCGATTTCAATTCCTCTAATAAAGGAAAAAGTTCTTCCAAATGTTTAATTTCAAAAGTAGGAATAACTTCATTTCTGACTTTATCATGTCGGTTAATCCACACTGTTTTGATCCCTGCCCGATTCGCGCCAAGAATATCAGTCATGAGATTATCCCCCACCATAATAACTTCATCCTTTTGGACGGAAAGTCGTTCAAGTGCATGTTCAAAAATGGTCGCATCAGGCTTTCCTCTGCCAAAATCCCCTGAAATAACAATTTGATCAAAATATGGTACCAGTTCCGGTGTAATCTCTAATTTTGTTCTTTGAAGATCTGGTGAACCATTGGTTAATAGCAACAACTGATAGTTCCCTTTTAACCTATCAAGAATTTTAAAGGATTCCTCATATACAAACGGTAATTTCCTGCGCTCTTGCGGGAAACGTTCCGCCAACTCCATTCCAAAATCATCGTCATCCACTCCCAAAGCTTTCAAACCCGCTGTCCAAGCATCTTTCCGGTAAATAGGTACCATTTCCTTCATTTTTCTAAAATCATCATGATCATCTAAAAAATTACCCCATAGACCTTCGAATGGATTGATTCCTATCATTTGTGTAAAAGGATAAAAATCATAGGAAGCATATATGTTACTAGCAGCCTCTCGAACGGCTTCCTCTAGTTGATCCACGTCAACCCCGTACCGTTCCTTTGCTACCTTACAGGTAGCTGCAAAAGCCTCCTTTACACTTTTTTGATCCCAAAGCAGTGTATCATCTAAATCAAAAAAAATCGCTTTAATCATCGGTGACCTTCCCCTTGTACAAAAGATATTTTTACTAGTTTACCATTTTAAAAATTAAAAATATATGATTCTGAATTTTTTTATACATTTATTAGGGAAGGATGCCGACAATTCGTTTGTTGCACCGCTTCAAGTCTTAAGATGATACCGTTAACACATTGTTTTTGGTGGATAAATCGTGGATGGCCGGGTCCACGATTGCATTATTTCCGACCACCATTAAATGTGTATCGGGATCCTTCGAGACAATGATGACACCACTCTTGACGATCGTTTCACTGCCGATGACGGCATTTTCAATCCAGACGTTCTCTTCAACGATTGTGTTTGGCAAGATGACTGCATTTTTAATTCGTGCTCCCTTTCCAATCTTCACCCCGCTAAACACAACGGATTTTTCAATCGTCCCGTATATTTCACAACCTTCACTCAATAAACTTTGCTGCGACCTGGCACATTCATCTATAAATAACGGGGGGGCATTATTTTCGACAGTATGGATTTTCCACTCCGGATTCTGCAGGAAAATGTTACTCTCGCTATTCAAAAGGTCCAAATTAGCATCCCAGTAACTACGGACCGTACCGACGTCCTTCCAATAATTATTGAAATAATAGGCATAGAGTTCCAAACCATCACTCAGCATGGAAGGAATAATATCCTTGCCAAAATCTCGTTTGGAAAATTCTTTTAGCTCCTCTTTTAGTAAATAGTCTTTTAACACGGACCATTTAAAAATATAAATACCCATGGATGCTAAATTTGTCGTTGGATTCTCTGGTTTTTCTTCGAATTCGATAATTTTATAGCTTTCTTCATCGATCTTTATCAGTCCAAAGCGGCTGGCGTCTTCCCACGGAACTTTAACGACGGCGATGGTGCAGTCGGCCTTTGTTTCGATATGCTGCTCAAGCATCAATGAATAATCCATTTTATAGATTTGGTCTGCAGATAAAATGAGAACATACTCAGGTTTATGCTCCTCGATAAATTCAATATTTTGAAAGACAGCATGTGATGTACCTTCATACCACTCTACTCCTGAGTTATTGCGTTGATATGGCGGAAGGATGGTTAAGCCCCCGAATCTACTATACTGATTCCAATAGTTGCATTGGCCAAGATGTGAATGCAATACAAATGGCCGATACTGAGTTAAGATGCCTACCGTCTCAATTCCAGAATTCTTGCAGTTACTTAAGGTAAAATCAATGATACGGTACTTCCCACCAAATGGGACTGCTGGTTTAACTAGTGATTTTGTCAGCAGATTTAATCTTGTTCCCTTTCCACCAGCCAAAAGCAAAGCAATCCATTTTTGTTTTTTCATTGTTTCCCTCCTCGTAAAATTAGTTCCTTCGAATGAGCACATCATTGCAACTACTTATACTCTTATTATCTCCGTTTTCTTCCATTTTTCCGCTGAACCTGTTACAGCTTTGTGAAAATGTCCAGCTTTTTTATCGACACTAAAAATGGTCCAAACACTAAATTTAGCTAGTATTGTCGTAATAGTAGATAATGAAGTTTTTACAATTCTATAAAAAAACTGCCATTTCTTGACGATTACCTCCGTCATTTGGAATGGCAGTTTTCTTAATTTCATAACCTAAAATAAAATTCTTTTTTCCCCTTCAATAGCTTGGATTGGGTCAATGTTTTGGGTGAATTCAAGTGTTCCGATATACTTTCCGTTCTCATCACGGACAGCAAAGTAACGAATATATACATATTTATCCTTGAATTTAATCCAAAAATCTTCACAATCCTTTTTGCCAGACTTAAAGTCTGATAACAATTCCTCTACAACATGGACACTTCTTGGCGGATGACAGTTTTGAACTGTTCGCCCAATGACAGCCTTGGTCCGTGCAAAAATTCTTTCTTTACCGTGTGAGAAATAGCGAACCACATCATCTTGGTCTATAAACGTGATGTCGACCGGTAGATGATTTAATAACAGCTCTAGCTGCTTTAATGAGAGAATGCCTGTTTCCATTTGAATATATCCTTCAGAGATGGCCTTGTCTTCTAATGCGTTTCTCTCCGGCTTCCACACTGCGGCAGAATCAATCAGACAAAAACCAATTTCATCACTTTCATGGCCTATTTTCACCCATTCATCTTCGGTAAAATTATTTAGGGCCATCGGGAAAAGGATGTTCTCTTCTTTATAAATCATCCCTGCCACTTCTTGAATTACATAATTTAAAACTGCAAGAACAGCCTGCTTATCACCGTGATAATTGGCAAGCTTTTGTCTAGCATCCTTAATGGCATCACGAATGAAATCATCGATTCTCCACATATTGGTAGTCGGACCAAAGATTCCATACTTTTCTAAATAAGGAAAAATCAAATTCTCTTTCCGGCTATAGTGCTTATCAATATCTAACAAAAGATTGATATCTTCAATTAGCTGAAAGATATGTTCAGCAGATTCTTCTGATGCAAACTCCTCTACATGTACTTGAAGCCTCGTGGTTAACAAATTATCAATTTCTTGGTTCTCCAGTTTAAAGGTATGAACAGGGTGCCCTGGCTGGTCTTCTGGTCTACTGTTTTGGTGCGTATTTTCCTCGATCGCTCCTTGAAAAATAGACGTATGCTGCTGATAAATATGTTGAAATTCGTCAGCAGAAATACTTCCCTCTTCCACAAAATCATGCTGAATCTGGGTAATTTCATCGACGGTTATTTTCCCGATAAACGCATCAAAATGAGCTTTAATCTCATCCAGGTTTCGACCGTGATGAAGATCTACAAACAGTTGTTTTAATATCGCTAAGCGTTCAGTATTCTTTATAGGTTGTTGTTCACGGTTATTAATGATTTCACTCATATCAGGATTCTCCTTCACTATTACAAATTGCATTTGATATTTATTCTCATTAATAACTTAACACTTTCGAAAATGTTTGATTGTGATTAACATCATTGGTAACAAGCTAATTGTGAAAACTTTAGGAACGAAAAGTTTATTCCTTTAAGCATGAAAAAATTATGAGAGCCTCTCTCCTATCTATAGGAAAGAGGCTCTTCTATTAGTTTTTATTTATAATATATTCGATTGTTTTGGTAGCTTTAGCAATAGCTCCGCCATCATTTTTAAAGATTGTTGATTTACTAGTTTCTGATGGTTCGATGTGAATACTAAGTTTGTTTTCTCCTGCATTTAATTTGATGGTATGAGAGAAACTCATGTCACTATTGATTGTTACAGGCTCTCCATTGATGGTAAGAACTCCATCTTTAATTGAATTACCTTGTAATGTGATGCTCTCAGAAGACACTGTCTGCCCGTCTGTATGAGAGGTCACCACAAATGGCTGATCAATCCAGCGGAGAATCTTATCCTGAACCACCATTTGATTGCCGCCTTGGTTTGTGACAACAACTGACAGGTCAGTACCTTGTGCTCCGTACCCATAAAAACTGATGTCATCATCATTGGTATTTGCTGCTGTATGATCAGGTAAGCCTTCTTGATCCCATGTGCCATTTTTTACGTATTTGTAAGTTAGCACTTCGCCTTCCTGTGCTTCCACCGTATATTCATAATCATTGGTGACAGCACCGCCGCGTGTCATTTGCCATGCTCCCGTATTCCAGCCGTTTTTACTTCCAGGTATGGTAATGTAGATGCCTTGCGGTGTGTATGCAGGTGCATTCACTTTAAATGTTACCTTTACGGTTACAAGCTCAGGGGTGATAGAAACAGCGTTGGATTTCACCATATTTCCAGCCCGGTCATAAATCTGAACTTCATACATATACGATTTTCCATTTGTTACGTTGATATCTCGATATGATTGCTTTGTAAGATCGAACAATTGATCAATCATTTCACCATCACGGACAATCGCAATCATATAGGGATCCTTAGCGCCTTCTACCTTCCAGGAAAGATTGACCTGTCCGGATTCCTTCTCTGGCTGGTCTAGGGTTACTTTTTCGGCTGGAGCTGTCGTATCGTCCCCTTTTGCAAAGCTTACTGACTGCGTTTCGCTTGTTATCCAGCTTCGTCCCAGATCGTTTGAGAAAGCAAAACGATACTCATAGGTTCCCTCTGTAAATGGAAGGAAATTAGCACTTAAAACATTCGATGTTTCCAGTTGATTCACATACCTTGCCTTATACACATTCCAGTGAACACTTCCTGGCTGTTTGACTTCTAGCTTTGCCTGCAAGCCGTCCATTTGTCCTGATTCTGTTTCTCCTTTTATATAAATATTGGCTGTGACCGTTTCCGGTTTGGAAAGGTCGATGATACCAGGTTCAAGGGCGGTAACGTTATCAATCTTGTAATTTTCTTCAGTTAACTCTACGTGCGGAATGACGGCAGTCGTGGTCTCTACCTTTTCAGAGCTATTTCCGTTTTTATCAAGTGCCACAACAGCAAAGTAATATTTACGACCATTGTCCAAACCATCAAGCGTTACTGTGTTGCTAGAGGTTTCTTTTACTTTTTGATAAAAAGCTCCTGAAATCGTCGTTTGGTAAATCGCATACTTTTTCGCGTCAGCTTCCCATTTTAACGTTGCCTTATGGCTGCCTTCCTTAGCGGTTAATGCCGTTACCACTGCCGGACGTTTTAAGTTTTGGCCTTTATTGGATACAAGCATGCGCCCGCTCATCGCTGGAACGGTAACGGTCAGCTTTCCATCTTTTGATATAGCCGTGTATTTTTTATCAAGCTGATCAGTGAACTTAATTCCATTAATTAAAAAATCTTCCATATTAAGCTCCACTGTTTTTTCCTCATTACCTCGGTTTGTTAGGACGACACCTACATTCTTTTTGTCTGAACGAGAAAAAGCCAGCAAGTCCCCTTTTGCATACAGATGGGTCAAATCCCCATAACTAAACAAATCATGATAATCCGTTCTTACTTTTCCAATCGTTTGATAATGTTTGATCAGCTCCATATCCTCATTACCCCATGGATAGGTCCTTCGGTCATCTGGATCCTTAGAACCGGTTACACCTGCTTCATCGCCATAATAAATCGTTGGTGCACCAGCATATCCCATTTGGAGGATGGCAGCAAGCTTTAAGCGCTGAACCCCAAGCTTCGGATTATAGTTTTTATCCAGCTCGGCCCTTTCAAAAGAATCTGTACCGTTCCCTAAAATAAAGGAAGCTCGTGCAGTATCATGAGAGCCCATTAAGTTCATGAGGGCATAAAAAGCTTCCTTCGGATAGTCTTCATAAACGGCATTGAGCTGATTTTCTGCTCCTTCTGCATTTCCACTTTTTAAGTAATCAATCATTGCACCTCGGAATCGGTAATTCATAACGGAATCATATAAGTCACCAAGGAAATATTCCGAAGCATCATCCCAGATTTCACCAAGAATTAATGGATCGTCTTTCTTTCCTGTTTTCAGCTCATGACGAAACTCACGCCAAAACTCAGGATCCACTTCATTTGCAACGTCTAAACGCCAGCCTGATGAGCCGTTGTTAAGCCATGATTTGGCTACTGAATCGTCATCATACATAATATAATTGGCGAATGACTTATTATTTAGTTCGGATGGATAATCCACAACTTCACCAGGAATCGATTTGATTTCTGGAAGCGAATCATAGCCCCACCAGCATTGGTATTTATATACGCCATCCACCTTTTCATTTTGGACGTTAAACCAGTTTTGGAAGCCGTATGGACTAAAAACTTGTCCCTCTTTTTTAAACTTTTCTTCCACCTGTTTTTTAGCAACGTCTTCTGCAACCCCTGTATTGACAAGGTCGTAGATGGCAGACCAGTATTCATATGCACCAACCGTTTTATATTTCCCGTACCGGTCAAAGTAAATTGAATCATCACCGACATGATTAAATACACCGTCTAGGATTAAATGCATTTTGCGTTTCTTTAATTCTTTAGCAAATGCTTGGAATTCCTCAGGGGATCCAAACATTGGGTCTACTGATTTGTAGTCTGCAGCATCATATTTATGGTTTGATGCCGCTTCAGCAATTGGATTTAAATAGAGTGTATTGACACCTAATGATTGAATATAATCTAATTTCTTTTGAATTCCTTCGATATCTCCTCCAAAGAAATCATTTGAAAAAATGGCATCATTAACATATCCATCCGTATTTTCCAACCGAGGATTATCCGGTAAATTGCTCCAATCCTGATGCTCAATCGGCTCTTCACCGCGCGCATTGGTTTTTGCATCATCATTCTTTTTATTTCCATTGTTAAAGCGATCAGGGAAAATCTGATACACGACTGCTTCCTTCATCCAATCAGGTGTTTTAAACGATGGGTCATATACCGTTAGCTGGAATAATGAAGCATTCGAATCTGAAGTGGTCCCTTTTCCACCTTCTTGGACGTCTTCCCCATACTCTTTCTGACCTTCTCCGTCACGGGCAATAAATTTATACCCGTAAACCCCTTTTACTTCCGGCTTCACATCTGCTTCCCAAAACTCAACAAGCGCTCCCTTTTGCTCAAGCCAGCCCGCATATTCCATATCTACTGTGACGGTATTACCCGTGTTGTAGTTCTTTAACTGAACCTTTGCACCGGTTAAGTCACCCTTCTTTGCTTGGAGACGAAGCTTAACTTTGTTCCCAGCTTTTACAGCCCCAAACGGTGAACGGTATGCTGAATCCCATGTATCGTGATAAAGCCTATCCCCCTGGACATTCCCATCTGGCAAACCAGGATCATAATCGGTGTAGACTTCTTTTGTATCATGGTTATAAAAAAACGTAACCGTTGCGTCTTTTAATACATTTAATACAAAGTTATTAGCTGGATATGCAGGTGCACTCCAATTGTTCCCAAGCACGATCTTAAATTCATGCTTTCCTTTAGGAACATGAGCGGTTAACGTGTATAGATTGTCATGATCCTCGTCCTGTAAAATCGCCGTTGATTGATCAGGAGCCCAATCTCCACCAGCATTAAGATCTGGCTGAATATCACCGACAATCCGTGGCTTTTGATCATCTGGCAGTTCAATCGGTAACGTAACTCGATGCGTACTATCATCATAGAGGAACGTAACCTGTTGTTCATTATCTAGAGACAACTTGTAATTATCACCTCCAGGAGCACCATTCACTCCATAGTTTTCATCCCATGAACCGTTTATTGCAATTTTATATTCATAGTTTCCTGCAGGCAGTGTACCCTTCAGTATGTACTTCCCATTCTCCTGCAGCTTCATTTGAGTGGCAGTTTCAGCAGGATTCCATTCACCAGAACCTCCGAGTTCATCCTGTAGGCTACCGACAAGTGTCACAACACGACCCTCCGCTTTGGATGACATCGGATGAAAAAAAGCGGTCCCAGCAATCGTTTGCGCAATTAAAGCTAAAAGTGCAAGATAACTAAAAAACTTACGTGGTTTTCCTTTCATTCATTTTCCTCCCCTTTAGTAATAATTTTTTAGGCAAGCGTCGCGTTTGCTTGTCTTAACAAGGAAAGCGCTTACTTTATGTTATTATCTCATCATCAATATTTTGATAAGAATGCGCCTTTACGCCCTTTTTGTCCTTTGAGCGCATGCCATTTATCCTATTTTTCGGACTTTTCTATTAATTATTTCTTGTTTTTGAAAAGAAGATATCAGCCTAAGAGTCAATAATATTTTTTGACAGCCTCCTTCATTCATGATATATTTATCTCGAATTAGAGATATTTGAATTGAAAACAATATTTCAATGGAGCATTGAAGATACTAGTAAAGAGTCTTTTTTAAATAAAAATTAATTATTGAAGGCAATGGGAGGATTTACAATGAATGGATTAAAAGGGATACATCACGTAACAGCCATTACAAGCAGTGCCGAAAAAAACTATGAATTTTTCACTTATGTGTTGGGGATGCGACTAGTCAAGAAAACCGTGAATCAAGATGATATACAAACCTATCATTTATTCTTTGCCGATGATGTTGGAAGTGCGGGGACTGATATGACATTTTTTGATTTTCCCGGCATTCCTAAAGGTATACATGGGACAAATGAAATATCAAAAACATCATTCCGTGTCCCAAGTGATGCGGCGATTGAATATTGGGAGAAAAGGTTTGACCGTTTAGAAGTAAAACATACAGGAATAAAAGAACAATTTGGTAAAAAAACACTGTCATTCGTTGATTTTGATGACCAGCAATACCAATTGATTTCAGATGAAAATAATCAAGGGGTTCCAGCAGGTACTCCATGGCAAAATGGCCCCATTCCACTAGACTTTGCGATTACAGGATTAGGTCCCATCTTTGTTCGTGTTGCCAATTTCGATTACTTTAAAGAAATGATGGAAAAAGTCCTTTTATTTAAAGAGATCGCAAAAGAAGGTGACTTTCATTTATTTGAAGTGGGTGAGGGCGGAAATGGCGCACAAGTGATTGTCGAGTATAATGCGATCCTTCCTCAAGCCAGCCAAGGTTTCGGGACAGTACACCATGCGGCATTCCGTGTCGATGATCGCTCCGTTTTACAAGAATGGATTGGACATATGGAAAGCTTCGGGTTCCAAACGTCTGGGTTCGTGGATCGTTTCTTTTTCGGTTCCTTATATACAAGAGTGGCACCACAAATCCTATTTGAATTTGCCACGGACGGCCCAGGATTTATGGGTGACGAGCCCTACGAAACACTAGGTGAAAAATTATCTCTACCGCCGTTCCTAGAACCAAAACGTTCACAAATTGAGAAATTAGTTCGTCCGATTGATACCGTTAGAAGTACCAAAGAATTCATCAAAGAATAAGCACAAAGAGCGAGGCAGTGATGCTTCGCTCTTTGTTCATTTCAGAGATTATGAAATGGTTTCTTTTTTCATTTCTTTTTCTAATTGTGCCACGCGGGCATCAATTGTACTGCGGTAATAAGAGCTGTTCACTTGATTCTCTAAGCGGTCAAGGTAGTTTTCAATCTCCTTGAACTTTGAGTAAGATTGATCAGAGTATGAATTGGCATCGAGCACTTGGTTGATTTGAAGGTTGGCACGTGTCATATTTTCACGGCCCATTAATTCCATGCGGCGAAGATGCATGTCTTTTACCTTATGCTTCATTTCTTCATACTTTCTTTCTAGCTCACCTAGCTGGGCTTTAACTTGTTCTAGGGAAGTACGGAGACGGTTTGCTCGTTCGGTGTATTGCTGCTGCTCTGCTGCAGCAAACTGATATAACTCGGTTTCCCCCGCTTTTGAAGCAACCTCCGCTTGATAGGTTCTTTTTTCTGCTAGTTCCACTGCTTGCTGGTATTCTCTTTGAAATTCATCCTTCAAGGTATGTTGGCGCTCTAACAGCTTTCGAACCTTTTCTGTTTCCTGCTCACATTGGCGAAGGTATTGATTAAGAAGCGCAATTGGATTTTGCTTTTCTTTGTGATCAAGTGCCTCGTGTAAATCAGCGGTAATCGTGTTTTTAATTCTTGTAAATAAGTTTGTCATGTTATTCTCTCCTTTTTGATATTTCATTAGTGAGTAACTGCTTTTGTATTCCAAACCTCATACTATTTTTGTAACTCATTCCATTGCTTTTCAAAATTGATGAACGGATCTGATTCTTCCTTAACCATAACTTGTTTGTTACGGTTCCAGTTTTTATAGACAAGGTATAGAACATAGGCAGCTGCAACGCCAATGATCGCAGGAATATTGTGTAAAGAAGCGATCAAGACAATCCCTCCGATAATCGCTAAACCAATTTTCCATCCCGTCGATTCTGTCTTTAAAAACTTTTTGTAGATGAAATATAGCAGTGCCACACTTACTATAAGTCCTATCATCGGACCAATGCTTGAAAGTAGGACGATGGCAGCAATCCCACCTGCTACAATTAAACCAAATTTCTTCATTTTGTTTTCCTCCTTTGTTTATCTTGATATCATCATACCTTTTTTCTTGAATGATCATAATTGCGCCTAAGTTTGATTTTTAACTCAGTCCTAAGACGTAGAAAGGGTCAGTCCCTCAACTGCTCTAAAGTGTGAGAGACTGACCCAAATCCTATTAATCTAAGCATCTTTCTAAAAAAAACTTCATTCGGCCGCATAAAGGTTTATCTTACCCTATCGGCTTTCGGAACGAGACTTCGGGCATTTAAACGGGTTTTATCTTACCCTATCGGCTTTCGGAACGAGACTTCGGACATTTAAACGGGTTCAGAATCGTACATTTCTCGCCAAACGAGAACCTTTACCGGAAGATTTCCATCTTACTGCCTACCACATCACCATTCACTAGATGAAATGAATCATTCTAAAACTTCTATTCTAAACATACGGTTGCAGGTTGCTGACACCCTAATTTTTAGCTGAGTAAAGAACTCGAAACCTTTTTAATCCAGTTGTGCTGATGTTCCCAGCACTCCCAGACATCATGCATCCAATTTCCCAGCATCGTGTCCCTCTTTACACCCGGCTCCTCTTTTAAAACATCGGCAACCGTATGCGAATAATCCTTTTTGGGAAGTTGTAATACAGGCCATTTAGTTCTTTGTTGACTAAGTAGCATATGGACACGATGCACTTGTTTACCTGTAAAACCATGCTCAATCGCATAATATAATCCAATTAAGGAATAAACAATTGTAATATCCTTCATTGCACCACCCACATGTTGTGCACTATATGTATCAATTGCATGTTGATGAAGAAAATTATTATCTTGAAGACTCAGAGTATATAAGCTAAGTTCGCTGTATTTCTGATAACATTCTGTTGTCGCATTGTACCTGTGTGTTATTTCGAGATATTTGGTTGGAAGACTTAATCCACAACCAGGGCATGTAATAATCAGTTCACTCATTTCTTTCTCCTTTTATTTTTCATTGAAATAACCTACTCTATTTTTCCTCTAATTTTATTATAAGAAAGTGATATTAATTTATTTTAGCATGGAAATGAATGACCCCCTCAATTAAATGTTAGGCTAGTATGTTACCAAGAAGAGCTTGCATATTCGCATTGCCATTTGCATATCGTTTTAAGACGGGAAAAGGAGTGATGTTATGGTTAGTATCGAAGCAACCAAGAAAATCGAGAGTATCGCACATCCAAAGGTCCAAAATATTGTTAGGGCTTGTGTGGAACAAGGATGCCAATTCAAACCACATCCAAGTAATCCTAACTTAGTTAATTTATTTGACCCTGTTACCAGGAAAAATATCATTGGAGATATTAATCTTTTAAGTGAAAGAGGATATTTTACACTGGAAGTTGAAAACGGACGTTTCAAGACATTTCGAAACGAAGTTATGGGATTGGATATAAATCAAGATGATTTCGAATTTAAGGTATTAAGACGCTTGAAAAGGTAGTTTCTTCTATAATGTAAATCGAAAAGGGCAGTGATTTTTTAAATCATTGCCCTTTTTCTTTTTTTTAATAATAGAGCCTTTTTTCGGAAATTATCTTTTTTTGACCGTGCAACGCTTTTTTCCTTCTACAAGGGCACATTTATTTCAACACTGAACACTCTACCTATATTTGAGTACAAAAAAAACAACCCTTTCAGGTTGTCTTTGATAT
>NZ_JBJORY010000010.1:0-192641 GCF_046562815.1 Neobacillus sp. 204 | reverse complement strand
TTCCTAGTAGATTTTCTACTATTGATATATAGATTTTGGCGATTGTGGCGAAGTGGTTAACGCACCTGATTGTGGTTCAGGCATTCGTGGGTTCGATTCCCATCAGTCGCCCCATTTAATATTATTGGGCTATAGCCAAGCGGTAAGGCATCGCACTTTGACTGCGACATGCGTTGGTTCAAATCCAGCTAGCCCAGCCATTTTTTTAACCTGCGGGTGTAGTTTAGTGGTAAAACCTCAGCCTTCCAAGCTGATGATGAGAGTTCGATTCTCTTCACCCGCTCCAAATAAATGGGCCTATAGCTCAGCTGGTTAGAGCGCACGCCTGATAAGCGTGAGGTCGATGGTTCGAGTCCATTTAGGCCCATCATAATTGACGAATCAAAAAGACTTGAAAGCTTTAAATAGCTTCCAAGTCTTTTTTTGAAAGATAAGAAAGTATAAAATTTTGGGTCTACCACAGTCTTTTGGGCTGTGGTATTTTCACTTTATGGAGAGGAATATTCTTAGAGAAATCTTTTTTGATAAATACAGCATTGGGAAGCATTCAAAAATAAACACGGAGCTAAAATTCGCCCTATCGTCGTAAAAATAATTACTGGTTTTTTTCAAAAGAAAGCCAAAGTAACACCTGGAATAATAGCCGGACTTCATACTTTTGGTTCAAGAGTTAACTTCAATCCACATGTACATATATTAGTTACAATGGGAGGACTAACGGAAAAAGGAGAATGGAAACAGTATGACTTTTTGCCTTTCGCGATGCTTAGGAAACAATGGCTTTTACAGACAAACCCCGATGAGAAACCAAGAGAAGTGTCCGCAACCAGATCTCACTTCTGGAACCCCTGATGAGAAATCATGGAAATCCCGTATCCTTACAAAATCACTGATAAATAAGTCCATTGCCAAACCCCTTCAGAAGTAAAGATACTCCTAAGTAACCTTGTTATTCATTTCTACAATTAATCATGCTGCACCATTCATGTATATCAATTGAAGTAATTTTCCGACCTGGAAAAAGTAGTTTAACTTCCTCTACCATGCGTAGTATGCCAATGCAACCAACTCCTCGCAACCACAAACATCACAAATCACCTTGTTTCCTGGTCCTTTTCTAAAAATATGCCTCTATTATGTGGAATAAAATAAGGATACCACTTGATAACGGTACCCTTTCCTCATAGAATCATTTTTACCTTTTTCACATTACTAAGGAATCTTCTTGTGAGTTCCACTTGGTCAATCTTTTTCCATAACCTTTACTACAGAGTTTTGAATGATCATTTCGGTAGGTACTATTTTCGGACCATTACTAGCTTTGTTAACTTTAATTTTATCAAAAAGGAGTTTAGTACCTGCATCTCCTAATTTTTTTACTGGGATTTCTATCCTTGTTAACGATGGTGATAGAAATGCTGAAACGTTAGGATTACTGTAGCCAACAATGGAAATATCGTTTGGTATTGAAATTCCATTTTCTAATGCAGATTTATAAAGACCCATCACCTTTAAATCATCTGTTGCAAAAACGGCAGTGGGACGTTGAGAAGAAAGAAGCAGATCAGTAGCGGAATCATGTGCAGTGTTAACTGTATAGCCACTATTAATGATCCATTCTTTCCTTAATGGAAGCCCATAATCCTTTAAACAGTCCTTATAGCCTTCTAATCGATCGATTGAAACATGATAATCGAGTGGTGAGTGTAGACAAGCTATTTCCCTATGTCCTTGTTCAATTAAAAATTTAGTTAAATCATAACTATCTTGATAATTATTTGTGTCCACAGAAAAGATATTGGTATATTCCCCTTCAACTTTTCCAATAACAACAATTGGAATATTAAAAACATCTAATTGTTTGAAAAAGTTTTCATTAGCAGGAGAACTTAACATGATAATTCCTTTGATCATTTTTTCCTTTATTTTGGTGATGCACTTTTCAAGTTCATCTTTACTGTTTCTCGATGTTTGTATAATTACATCAAAGTTCTCTTCCTCGGCATTTGAAGAAATTCTGTGTATAATCTCAGAGAAAAAAGGATTGTTAGCGGTAGTTTTTGCAGACCGCGAAACAACCATTATGGCATCAAAACCTGAAGAAAGGGCACGGGCCAATTTACTTGGCTGGTAATTTAATTCCTCGATTGCTTTTAATACACGTTCACGAGCTTCCTCAGAAATATTACTTTGGTTATTAAGTACACGAGATACAGTAGATTTTGAAACATTTGCAACACGAGCTATATCGTAAATAGTGTGAACCAATATTTCTCCTCCTCTGTAATTTAAAGTGTATAAATTTTTTTGAAATAGTTTATACAGGGGTGATAGTAATAATCAAGCCCCTTTCAGATATAATAATGAATATGTTTGCAATTGTGGGAGTTAGGATTGTTTGTTTGAGGTGGGAGTAATATAGGATTCATTATATTGATGAATGACAAATGTAGCAATAGAAATTTTTTGGTGAATGACATTATTTCCTCTATTTTAGTATTATTGTAGGATATGAAGGCAAACTTAGAGAAAAACTAGAAATATTTTATATTGACAGAAAACGTTTTCTATATTATATTTACGTCGTGGGAGCGGTACCATAAAAATATTAATTTAATAAAAATATATTTTTTTAACCCTTTTTGGGAGCGGTACCATAAAATAAATTCAATAGAATAATATTTTTTTAATCATAATGGGAGCGGTACCACGAAGGAGGAATCATGAAGAGAATCAAAGAAAGACTTTCATTTATCTATGAAGATCATGACATTGACCCAATTTGGCAAAGCATAAAGGAACGTATTGCAAAAACAAAAACGAAATCTCTTAAGCTAAGAAAACAAAATTGGGATGAAAGAGATCTTGTATTGATTACTTATGGGGATCAATTCTATGAAAAAAATGATCCAACTTTAGATACTTTCAAGAAAATGTTTGACCAATATCTAGCAGACAAATTTGAAATTGTTCATCTATTACCCTTTTATCCTTATTCATCAGATGATGGCTTTTCGGTTATCGATTATAAAAAAGTAAATCCAAAACTCGGTAATTGGGAACATATTGAGAGTTTATCAAGGTCGGCAAGAATTATGTTTGATGATGTTTGTAATCATATATCGGCAAAGAGTGACTGGTTCCAAGAATACTTAAATGGTAATCCTGAATATCAGAATTTTTTCGTTGAAATAGATCCAACTATTGATTTAAGCGCCGTTACTAGACCTAGGGCTCTTCCTTTATTAACAAAATTCACTTTGAAAAATGGTGAGGAAAAGCATATTTGGACGACTTTTAGCGAGGATCAAATCGATTTAAATTTTAGTAATCCACAGGTTCTCTTAAAAATGATAGACGTTTTGTTATTTTATATAGAGCAAGGGGCAGAATATATTCGATTAGATGCAATCGGATTCATGTGGAAAGAGGTTGGAACAACCTGTATCCATCATGAAAAAACACATGAGATTGTAAAAATGTTCCGTGATGTTGTCGATGAAGCGGCCAAAGGGACGGTTATCATAACTGAAACAAATGTTCCGCATAAGGATAATGTGGCCTATTTTGGAAATGGAGCGGATGAAGCACATATGGTCTACCAGTTTCCATTGCCGCCATTAGTTCTGAATGCTATTCACACAGGAAATGCCAGCGCATTAACCAATTGGGCGAAGGAGCTTCCTCCAACTGGCGAGGAAACGACATTCTTCAACTTCCTAGCTTCCCATGATGGAATTGGTTTAAATCCAATTCGCGGCCTGCTTCCTGAGGAAGAAATCTTAGCAATGGTGGAAGACATGAAGACAGAAGGGGCACTTGTTAACTACAAGAAAAACCCTAATGGAAGTGAAAGTCCATATGAAATTAATGTAACGTACCTTGATGCTTTAAATAAGCGGTCAGATGATGATGAAATACGGGTAAAGCGCTTTTTGGCTGCTCACTCAATTCTCTTAACTCTACCAGGGGTGCCTGCTGTATATATCCAAAGTATTCTCGGTTCTCGGAATGATTATGATGGAGTTGCGAAAACAGGAATGAATCGATCCATCAATCGACAAAAGTATAATGTACTTGAGATCGAAGAGGAATTAATTAATCCTATTACACTTAGAAATAAAATTTATCGTGAATTAACAAAAATAATCCAAATTCGTAAAATGGAACCGCTATTCCATCCAAATGCAGCCATGGAAGTCTTGGATTTGGGCAAGGAAATCTTCGCTTTTAAACGAAGTGACGCGGTTAATGACAGCCTGTTAGTTGTTCATAACCTGTCAAAAGAAAAAGTGAATATTACTTTAACTGGAAGTTTCCGAGACGTTATTTCAGGAGAAAAGATAGAAATTGATAACTCTATGTCATTAGATCCATATCAATTTGTTTGGTTAAAACCAATTATTAACTAGGAGGAAAATAAATGTTTAAAAAGGGCGTAAGTTTAATAGTTATTTTATTATTAGCAGTTGCCTTAACAGCTTGTGGAGGCAATAAAGAAGGTGCAGATGGAAAAACAACAATCGAGTTTATGCATTCGTCCGTAGAACAAGAACGTTTAGCTGTTATTAATAAATTGGTTGCAGAATTCGAGAAAGAAAATCCATCTATTAAGATTAAACAAGTACCTGTTGAAGAAGACTCTTATAACACTAAAATCGTTACATTAGCTAGTGCTGGAAAATTACCGGCTGTCCTTGAGGTTGGTCAGGATTATGCGAAAGTAATGGATAAAGATGGACTAATTGATCAAGATTCTGTTAAAAAGATTATCGATAAAGTTGGAGAAGAAAATTACTATGATGGTGCTTTAAAATTAATGGGCACTGAAAACGGTAAAAGCTACACAGGTGTTCCGATTAGCGGCTGGGTTCAAGGCATTTGGTATAACAAAGAAATGCTTACAGCAAAAGGCTTGAAAGAACCGAAGAATTGGGACGATGTAATCGCCATTGCCAAGGCGTTTACTGATAAAGGAAATAAAAAATATGGTATTGCTTTACCAACAGTAGAAGGCGGATTCTCTGAACAAGCTTTTTCTCAATTTGCTTTATCAAACAATGCAAATGTTTTAGATGGAAAAGGAAAACTGAACATCGATACTCCAGAAATGAAAGAAGCATTATCTTATTATAAAGAACTATCTCAATATACAATGCCAGGTTCTAATGATACGACTGAAGTTAAGGATGCATTCATGAACCAAACTGTACCAATGGCAGTATATTCAACGTATATTCTCCCTTCTGTTTTTGAAGAAGGAAAAGCAGCCAATATCGGATTCGCGATTCCAATGGAAAAAACCAAGGCAGTTTTTGGAACAGTCTCTGCACTGACAATTTCATCAGGTTTAGAAGATGCACAGAAAGAAGCCGCTGAGAAATTTACAAGCTTCATGTCAAAGCCAGAGAATATGACTGCTTGGGTATTAATGTCCCCAGGTGGTGCGCAGCCGGTAAGTAAACTCGTTACAGAAAATGCAGATTATCAGGCAAATGAGGTTATTAAAGCATTTGGTAACCTATCTTCTGAAATAGCAGCATCCTTTAATGATATTCAAGTGTTTGGTTTAGTAGATGGTAAAAACTACATGAAAATGGGGGATATCACAAGTTCAGGTGCGATTCCTAAAATGGTTAACAGTGTCACAGTTGGCAATAAAAGTGTCGATAGTGAACTAACAAATGCTGCTAAGGAAATTAATGAAGTTCTAAAGAAATAGGATTTCCGGGGGTATTACCTATTTGGTAATGCCCTCAAATTTAAATTAGCATGAAACTGCTCAGACAAACGGTATCCTGATACGGCGGTAAAATATTTCTACACTGGGAGGTACCATGAAAACAAAATTAAAAGGGAAATCGGATGCGAAATTGGCAATCACCTTGCTGGCACCTAGTATTTTCTTATTATTATTGCTTGTCGCATATCCAATGATTTCAAACATACAAATCAGTTTCTTTGATCAACCCATTAATCCTCGCTTAGATGCTATTTTTGTTGGATTTGAAAACTATAAAAGTATTCTAACGGATGGTGAGTTTTATTTATCGTTAGGGGTTACGTTTTTATACATGCTTCTTACCGTTGTAGGGAGCACGGTGGTGGGCCTGGCAATTGCCATCTTTTTTAACCGTCCATTTAAATTTCGAAAAACGTCTCGATCGTTAATCATACTTTCATACGTAACACCCTCGATTTCATTAATCTTTGCTTGGAAATATATGTTCAATAATGGCTACGGTATTGTCAACTATTTAGGAGGAGATGTTCTTCATTTATTTAAAGAGGCGCCTCTTTGGTTCGACAATCCTGTTAGCAGCTTTCTTTTGGTAGTTTTATTTGCGATTTGGAGATATTTCCCATATGCTTTCATTTCGTTTCTAGCGATTCTTCAAACGATTGATTCGACCCTCTATGAAGCAGCAGAAATAGATGGCGCAAGTGCATGGGAGAAATTTAAAATTGTAACATTACCTGCCATTATGCCGGTTCTATTAACGGTCGTTACTTTACGTTCCATCTGGATGTTCTATATGTTTACTGATGTCTATCTTCTAACAAACAAAGTAGATATCCTCGGCATTTACTTATATAAAACTGCCTTTGCGTTCAACGATCTAGGTAAAGCATCATCTATTTCAGTAATATTGTTTATTATTCTTTTCCTTGTAATTATGGTAGCAAGAAAGCGGGTGAACTTAAATGGCAATGGCGAGCAGTAAAAAGAACAAGATTTCAAAGACAATCGGGTTTTATGTTGCACTTGTAGGAATACTTGGTATTTCTCTGTTTCCATTTTTCATTATGTTGATGACATCCTTTAAAAGTTCTAAAGAGGCCGTTGCAACGAACCCAACGTTTTTCCCAAAAGAGTGGACATTTAAGCATTATGTAGATATCTTCAATCCTGATATCTTTCCATACTTGGCTTATTTTAAAAATAGTCTTTTCGTATCCATTACGGCAGCACTTTTGGCTGTAGGCATTGGTATTTTTGGAGCGTATGCCTTATCCAAATTAAAATTTAAGGGACGCATAACCATTAACGCCAGTTTTTACACAGTCTATATGTTCTCAGGAATTTTGCTAGTTGTACCATTGTTTAAAATTATCTCTGGATTAGGCTTATATGATACAAAGACTTCGCTAATCATAACGATGATTGTGCAAACATTACCAACCGCTATCTTCATGTTAAAAAGTTACTTTGATACGATTCCTGTTGACTTAGAAGAAGCGGCTATGATTGACGGGTTAAACCGAGTTCAGATTATATTCCATATCATTATTCCATTATCTATTTCAGGAATCATATCCGTGTTTGTATATGCCTTTATGATTGGATGGAATGATTATTTGTTTGCATCGATTTTCTTATCCGATTCAGCCAATTTCACTTTACCAATTGGATTAAATGCGCTATTTAGTACGCCAGATTATGTTTGGGGACGGATGATGGCAGCATCGCTCGTAACAGCATTACCAGTTGTCATTATGTATGCCATTTCCGAACACTTTATTAAAGGCGACGCAACAGCAGGCGGGGTAAAAGGTTAATAAACTTTGAAAAAACGAGAGGAAGTAATGTAATCATGAAAAAGTTAGTTGCAGTAGAACCAAGAAAAGCGGCATTAGTAGAATATGAAGATCGCCATGTACAACCAAATGAAGTGAAGATTGATGTTGACTTTGCTGCACCTAAACACGGTACGGAAGTCATCGATTTCCGCGGTCAAACACCTTTTATGGGTGAGAATTTTAATGAAGAATGGCGCATGTTCATGCCTCGTGAAGAGGGTTCAGCACCAGGAATCGTATTTGGTGAATTTCAGCTTGGTAACATGGTAGTTGGTAAGATTGTTGAAATTGGCAGTGATGTAACAGAGTACCAAGTTGGCGAAACGGTATGTACCTATGGACCAATTATGGAAACTGTTATTGTCAATGCTATAAATAACCACAGATTACGCAAAATGCCTGAGGGAGCAAAATGGCAAAATGCGGTTTGCTATGACCCTGCACAATTTGCCTTGAGCGGTGTGCGTGATGCACATGTTCGTGCCGGTGATGTTGTTGTGATTGTAGGATTAGGAGCAATTGGCCAAATCGCCATTCAACTTGCGAAAAAAGCGGGAGCAAGTATTGTTGTGGGTGTTGACCCTATTGAACACCGCTGTGAAATAGCTCTTCGCAATGGTGCGGATGTTTGTTTCGACCCTACTTCCTGTGATTTAGGATATGAAGTGAAAAAGCTAACAAATAAAATGGGTGCGGACTCGATCATTGAAACGAGTGGAAATGCTGCTGCACTTCAGGATGCATTAAAAGGAATTGCCTATGGTGGAATCATTTCCTATGTAGCTTTTGGAAAGTCATTCCCTGCAGGATTAAATTTTGGCCGTGAAGCTCATTTTAACAATGCTAAAATTGTTTTCTCACGTGCTGCTAGTGAACCAAACCCTGATTACCCTCGCTGGAATCGTAAGCGAATCGAAGACACATGCTGGGAATTGTTAATGAACGGTTACCTGAATTGTGAAGATATTATTCAACCAATCGTTACATTTGAAACAAGTGCAGAAGCATACATGGAATATGTGGACCAACATCCTGAACTAAGTATTAAGATGGGAATTGAATATAAAAAGTAAAAGTTTGTTTAAATGCCTTTTCGACTCAATTACAATCTGACTGAAATCCATACATTTTTTACGATGATATGGATTTTAGTTTTACACCAGTATATTGGAGGAGTTTTCTGTGAAAATCGGTACACAAAACCAAGCGTTTTTTCCTGAAGATATTAAAGAAAAGTTTAGATATTTAAAAGAAGTAGGCTTTGAAGGCTTCGAAATAGATGGAAAATTTTTAGTCGATCATTTAGATGAGGTAAAAGAGGCGATAGCGGAAACAGGAATTCCAGTTACGACTGCTTGTGGAGGGTATAGTGGTTGGATCGGAGACTTTATTGAAGAACGCAGATTAAAGGGTTTAGAAGAAATTAAACAGATTCTAGAAGCACTTCAGGAAGTCGGTGGGAAAGGGATTGTAGTCCCTGCCGCATGGGGCATGTTTACCTTCCGCTTGCCGCCAATGGACTCACCACGGAGCCTAGCAGGGGACCGAAAGGCAGTAAGTGAGTCCCTTATTTACTTGGATGGAATTGCCGAAGAAACAGGAACGACTATTTTCTTAGAACCATTAAATCGTTATCAGGATCATATGATAAACACTCTCGCAGATGCAAGAAGATATATAGAAGAAAATAACTTAAAGAACGTTAAAATTATTGCTGATTTTTATCATATGAATATTGAAGAAGATGACATTTCAGAAAGCTTGCATCAGAATCGTGATTTAGTGGGTCATATTCATCTCGCTGATAATCATCGTTATCAACCTGGAAGCGGCTCGCTGGATTTCAAAAAGCACTTTACTCAGTTAAGGGAAGACGGCTATAACGGATATTTAACGATAGAGTGTCGTGTCAGAGGCAATGATCTGGAAGCAGAATATATAAAGGCGTTACATCACCTTCAAGAATCATTAATTTGAGAGGGGTTACATCGTGATTAAAAAGAAAGTTGCGATCATCGGCGGTGGACAGGTAGCAGAAAAGGTGCATATTCCTAACTATCAAGCTAGGGAAGAACTAGAAATAGTTGCAGTGGTTAGTCCAAATTCTGACCGGGCAAGGAGTTTTGCTGAACGGAATGGAATTCCTCGCTTTTACACAGATGCTGCTGAAATGTTTGCGATGGAAAAACCAGATATTGTTAGTGTCTGCACGCCAAATAAGTTTCATTATGAAAATGTGATGCGGGCTTTGGAATGTGGTAGTGATGTACTTTGTGAAAAGCCTCCTGCAATTTCTTCTTCTGAGGCAAAGAGTATGCAAATGGCTGCTGAAAAAAACGACTGCATTCTAGCCTATAATTTTCACCACAGGTTTGCTGATGATGTGAAAATTGTACGCGAGAGTGTTGAAAATGGTGTCCTTGGTGACATCTATGTTTCAAAGGCCAAAGCATTAAGACGCTGTGGAATACCAGGATGGGGGACTTTTACAAATAAAGAGATCCAAGGTGGAGGCCCCCTTATTGATTTAGGTGCACATATGTTGGACGCCGCTTTATATGTCCTTGGTTTTCCAAAAATCGAGAAGGTTACGGCGAAAATGTATCAAAAGATCGGCACTAAGAAATCCCAAGGAACACTGGGAGAATGGGATCCGGCAAAATTTAAAGTGGAGGATTCCCTTTTTGGATTTATAGAATTAGAAGGCGGTCGTCTATTACAAATAGAAACCTCCTTTGCCTTAAATATCAAAGAGACATCTGTCATGAATGTTGAGTTTTGCGGGGACCAAGCAGGAGCAACCCTTTTTCCTGCCGAAATCTATACAGATGAGAACGGAGAACTTGTCTCTCTACTATCAAGAGAAGAGGCAGATTCAGACCGCCATCACAAAAGCCTGTCAGCTTTCATCGATAAGTGTTTAGGAAAAGATGTCATGATTGCGGATGGAAAACAAGGATACATTATCCAACAACTAATAGAAGCTCTATATCAATCTGCTGAAAAAGGTGAAAGTGTATCCCTATGAAAAACGAACAAGTAATATACGATCATAAATTTGATTTACATTCTATTAATAAATTTGCTAGTTTAATGACATTAGGTAATGGTTACCTAGGCTTACGTGCTGCGTTTGATGAAGATTATTTTGAACAAACACGCGGTATGTATGTTGCTGGTATTTATAATAAAGCCTCTGTAAACGAACCATCAGATTTAGTGAATTTACCTGATTTGGCAGGTATAAGAATCGAGATTGATCACGAGATTTTCTCTATGTTAAATGGGAAGATTCTTTCTTATGAACGCTACTTAGATCTTGAGACAGGTGAATTAAGACGTGAGTTATTGTGGGAAAACAGAGGCGGGGCCCGATTTCGCTTTGTTTTCCAACGGTTTGTCGCGAAAAATAACCTGCATGTATTAGCTTCAAAAGTGACCGTCACGAGCCTAGATAACACGGCCAGCATAAGAATTGTAACCGGAATTAATGCCCAGCAAACCAATTTTGGGAAACAGCATTTAATTGAAGAAAAGGTTCGAGTATTTGATGAAGAAGTCATGCAAGGAGTATATAAAACTACGGAATCAGGGCATACGATTGCACTTGCAACAAGTTGTAAATGCCCAGCAGAGAGTGAAATTGCATTTGTAGCGAAGAATCGCCAGCTTCAAACCATCATTAAGGATGAACTAAATGTTAATCATCCATTTATTTTTGAAAAACTTTGTACTGTTTTCACCTCACTTGATCAAGGTGAGGCTGGTAAAGATCCCGAGGCTGCGAGTATCAATGAATTACGTATGATTTCAGCACACGGGTATGATGCATTACTAGAAATGTCAGCGCTTAAATGGCAGGATTTTTGGCAGCAAAAACGTATCCAGATTTCCTCTACTGATCAATTTGATCAAACAGCAATGGATTTTGCCCTCTATCATCTTGAGATCATGACACCCGCCCATGATGAACGTTTCAGTATCGGCGCAAAGGGGCTGACTGGAGAAGGATACAAAGGGCATGTTTTTTGGGATACGGAGATATTTATTAAACCTTTTCATCAATATACAGAACCGGAAACGGCTAAGAAACTTTTAATCTATCGATATTTACATTTGCAGCAAGCAAAAGAAAAAGCTGCACAAAATGGCTATGAGGGAGCATTGTTCCCCTGGGAAAGCGCGTTTACTGGGGAAGAAGAAACACCTGAGTTTGCCGCTATTAATATTAGAACAGGGAAACGGCAGAAAGTCGCATCCGCAGTAGCCGAGCATCACATTGTCGCGGACATTGCTTATGCTGTGGTTCAATATTATCAAACGACCCTTGATGAAGAATTTATGAAAAAAGAAGGGCTAGCGCTCCTTAAAGATACGGCAAAGTTTTGGATCAGCCGAGCGGTAAAGGAGAATGGGCAACTGTCCATTAAAGATGTCATTGGGCCTGATGAGTATACCGAGCACATTGATAATAATGCCTATACAAACTATATGGCGTATTACAATGTAGACCAAGCCCTTTATTTTATGGGGCAATATGGTGAAGTTGATGAGGTGCTCCAGGAGCAGGGACGAGCTTTCTTAACACAATTGTATTTACCAAAGCCAAATGAACAGCTAATTATTCCACAAGATGATACTTTCTTGAATAAGCCGGAGATTGACCTAGCCCGCTATAAAGAAAATCAAGGCAGCCAAGGCATATTATTGGATTATTCACGGGCAGAGGTCAATGAAATGCAAATTTTAAAGCAAGCTGATGTTGTCATGTTGATGTACTTGTTCCCGGAACTATTTGAAGCCGATGTCGTTTTGAAAAACTTAAGCTATTATGAAGAGCATACGATCCACGATTCATCGCTAAGTAAAGCCATTCATGCGATTGTTGCTGCGAGATGTAATGACCATAATTCTGCTTATCGCTTTTTTCAAGAGGCATGCTTAATCGATTTGGGTCCCAACCCACACTCTTCAGACGAAGGGCTTCACGCTGCATCGCTAGGTGCGATCTGGCTGACAACTATGTTTGGATTTGCTAATATTTCCTTAAAAAATAATTGTTTGAGACTGGATCCTAAGTTACCAGGAAATTGGTCTGAACTTAAGTTTAAGTTAACTATTCACGGTTGCCAGATAGAAATCTTGATGACACATGAGAACGTCGTAGTGTCCAAGTGTTCAGGACCTGATCTTTTACTAGAAATTAACGGAACTGAATACCTTTTGACTGATCGAATTGAAATGACTTTATAAATCGAGGAGAAAACAATGAAAATTGTTATTGCACCAGATTCATTTAAAGAAAGTCTAGCTGCAGACCAAGTAGCTGAGGCCATACAAGCTGGGTTCATGGAATTTTTCCCTGAAGCAGAGTATCATTTATTGCCAATTGCGGATGGTGGGGAAGGAACCGTTCAAGCTTTATCATCCGCAACGGGCGGAAAACTGGAAGCCACCACTGTAACAGGACCTTTATATGATCCTGTTATGGCAAAGATCGCTTTTTCCAACGATGGGAAAATAGCTTTTATTGAAATGGCAGAAGCGTGTGGGTTGCATCTTGTTCCATTAAATCGACGAAATCCATTACAAACAACTTCTTATGGTGTAGGGGAATTAATTTTACATGCCATCAACCGCGGGGCTGTTGAACTGATTATTGGAGTTGGGGGAAGTGGGACTAATGATGGCGGTTTGGGAATGGCTTCAGCGCTAGGTTACCAATTTTTCGATCGGAATGGGGAATTAGTCGACGGTGTTGGTCAAGATTTGTTTCAAATCCATTCAATGTCTGATATAAATCGAGATAAACGATTAGATCATGTAAAAATAACCATTGCGGCAGACGTCGATAATCCACTAACAGGTCAAAATGGTGCAACATATGTTTATGGACCTCAAAAAGGTCTGCCTGAAGCCATGTTATGTGAAGTAGATCAAGCAATGGGTGAATTTTATCAAATGGCTTGCGGTCATTTAGGGAAGGACGTCACCACGCTGCCAGGCAGTGGTGCAGGCGGCGGCATGGGTGCGGGGCTTATCCTATTTGCTAACGCCACTATCAAAAAAGGCATTGAACTTATACTCGAACAATTAAAGGTAAAGGAAATTTGTCAGGATGCTGACATCGTAATCGTTGGGGAAGGGAAAATAGACGGGCAAACCTTATATGGCAAAGCACCAATGGGCGTTGCATCCTGTGCTCCGCCGCAGGCCAAGGTTATTGCGATTTGTGGAAGTGTGGGTGCCGGCAGTGAAGCACTTTATGAACATGGATTTGATGCTATTTTTCCAACGATTCCTGCCTTACTTCCAATTGAACAAATTATGGATGGCGCCTACACGAATATTAAGACAACGTCTCGAAATATTGCGGCGCTAATTCACAAAGGAGGAAAATAAGCATGTTAAATCCAGCGATTGAGGCCGTCGTATTTGACCTTGATGGGGTCATAACGGACACCGCTCATTTTCATTATTTAGCGTGGAAACAACTGGCCGAGGAACTAGACATTGTCATAGATGAGGTTTTTAATGAAAGATTAAAGGGTGTTAGTCGTATGGATTCCCTTGAAATCATTTTAAAAGAAGGAAATCGTCAAAACGACTTCACTTTAGTAGAAAAGGAAGAAATGGCGGATAAGAAAAACCATCATTATTGTGACTTATTAAAACAATTAACCCCAAACGATGTTTTGCCTGGAATTTTAGAATTAATATCGAATATCAAAGCAGAAGGAATTCCAGTTGGATTAGCATCTGTTTCGAAAAATGCTGGTACAGTCTTAAAAGCATTAGCATTAGAAGGAGCTTTTGATTATATTGCCGACGCAGCGAAGATTAAAAAGTCCAAACCAGATCCGGAAATTTTCCTAACAGCCTGTAAGGGACTAGGGGCTAGCCCTAAGCGGTCAATTGGAATCGAGGATGCACAAGCTGGTATTGAGGCAATCAACTCAAGCGAAATGTTTTCAGTAGCAGTTGGAGATACACTTCGTGATGCCGATTACCAAGTAGGAACGACCATTGAACTCCAGTGGAAAAGTATTAAAGAGGCATTTGGAAACTCCTTAAAGAGTTCTAAATAATAGGACTACGTAACGAACTTTAAAAACTAATCAAACGTTTGATTAAATCGTCTTTAAGCCTAGAGTTATAAGGTTTTCTTCATAGGGCTATTGCTAGAATGAAAAACTAATCAAACGTTTGATTAAAATGGCTTGAAGCAAAACCTTATCACCTAAAGATAAGGTGGCTAGTCAGAGGATAGAAAGGTAAATCGATATAGGCTGCTGGCATTAATGGAGTGGCTGAATAAAATAAAAGGCTGCCGAGGGTTTTTCGACAGCCTGAGGGGGCATCTGAATGCCCCCTTTTTTAGCCTTATTTCAGTGCTTTGCTGACCTTTAGTTTCTTCCCTTTAATGGTGGCATTCTCCATTGCCTGTAAGACGAGTGCGCCCTTGCCATTAAGAATATCAACATAGGTC
The DNA here is from genome assembly GCF_046562815.1 of Neobacillus sp. 204. Lineage (NCBI taxonomy): Bacteria > Bacillati > Bacillota > Bacilli > Caryophanales > Bacillaceae > Neobacillus > Neobacillus sp. 204. Next base: position 177,571 of record NZ_JBJORY010000010.1, on the reverse strand, counting down.
ATTTGATCTTGGATAGTGATAATGCCAATATCATCGGCCGAGACTCCAGGAATTTTCGCGATAGTCCCAACGAAATCGACCGCGCGCATCTTTTTCTTTTTTCCACCACTGAAATGGAGCTTCATGATGCCTTGGTTAATCCGGGCCGTTTTATTATTTCTTACTACACGACGGCCGCCGATTTTTTCCTCGAAAGCGTCTTTTCCTTTCGCTACGTCCTCAGGCTTGGGTGCTTCCATTTTAGGAATCTCAAAGCCAATATACCGTTCAATCGCTCGAACAAATTTCCCTTCATGTGGTGTGGCAAACGTTATTGCTTTGCCTTCATTGCCGGCACGACCGGTTCTTCCTGTGCGGTGGACGTAACTTTCTTTTTCCATAGGGACGTCATAATTGATGACGAGGGTTACATTATCAATATCAATTCCGCGTGCGGCAACATCTGTTGCGATGAGGTAGCGGAAATTCCCCATTTTAAATCCATCCATCACGGCGAAACGATCATGTTGTTCTAAGCCCCCATGAAGTCGCTCGCAGGAATAATTGGCGTCTTCCAATTCGGAATAGACAGTATCCACATGTTCCTTTGTTCGGCAAAAAATAAGACAACTGTCTGGATTCTCGACAACTGTAACATCTTTTAGCAGGGAAAGCTTGTCTTCTTCTTTGACCTCTATTAATAAATGTTCAATCGTATCCGTCGTGACCCCGGTAGAAGCGATCTCGATATTTACAGGATTTTTCATATATTTATGGCAGAGGTTTTCTACATCCTCTGGTAAGGTAGCCGAGAAGACCATGGTGACTCTGTCGGAAGGAAGTTCTTTAATGATCGCTTCGACATCGTCGATAAACCCCATATTAAGCATTTCATCCGCTTCATCGATAATAAGATACTTGATTTCATCAAGAATGAGGGTTTCTCTATCAATATGGTCCATGACACGTCCTGGTGTACCCACTACGACATGCGTCTTTTGCTGCAATTCTTCTTTTTGCTTTGAAAATGGCTCTTTTCCATAAACGGCCATCGCCTTAATCCGTTTAAATCGGCCGATATTCGTCACATCTTCGCGCACTTGAACAGCAAGTTCTCTTGTTGGAGTAAGAATTAATGCTTGTGGCTTTCTTTCTTCCCAGTTAATCATGTTGCAAATAGGGATAGCAAAAGAGGCGGTCTTGCCGCTACCTGTTTGTGATTTTACGACAAGGTCTTGATTCGTCAATGCTAAGGGAATGACTTCAGTTTGAACCTCGGTAGGAGTGTCATATTTTAAAATGGCCAGTGCTCTTGTGATTTCATCACTTAAATTATAATCGGTAAAACTTTTTTCGCTCATATATTAACCTCGTTTAAATTAGTATTATCCGGCTTATCTATAGGATTTCTCGCAAAGAAATATCATATGCATAATCTGAATACGCTCCATTATACTTGATAGAGCTGAAAAAAACGAACAGTGATTAATATTAGCGTTGTTCGGCCTGATTTACGATCTAAGGGATACTTCTTAAGCGGGAGGAAAAGGATTACCTGAGCTTAAATTTAATTAAAAAAATTATTTTGAAAAAAAGTGCCTGACATCAGAAACGTTGCTATATCTGGTGTCAGGCACTTTTTTGCTGAAAAATATTATTGTAATGTGACATTTGTCATACCCTGTACATGACACCTGCTACTAACAAGGACAAACTCCTTTGTCTATACTTTGTTATAACGACACAAAGAAGGAAGGGAATTCAAAAAAATGACCCTACAAAATACGAAGACTCTAAAAAAACAAGTGGCTCCCTTTGAAAAATCAACGACAAAAGAAAGTGTATGGCAAATTATTAACACGGTCCTGCCATTTATTGGCTTGTGGTACCTTGCCTATGTAAGCTTATCCGTTTCCTATTGGCTAGCATTAGTTCCGATTGTGGTAGCCGCAGGATTTTTAACAAGGATGTTTATCATATTTCATGACTGCACCCATCATTCCTTTTTTAAAAGCCGACGTGCCAACCGAATCGTTGGGACAGCCATGGGTGTGTTAACAATCTTCCCGTTTGATCAATGGGGACATGAGCATTCGGTTCATCATGCCACAAGCGGGAACTTGGATAAAAGGGGAACAGGTGATATTTGGACACTGACAGTTGAAGAATATTTAGCTGCACCACTTAGACTCCGTTTAGCTTATCGTTTTTATCGTAATCCATTGGTAATGCTAGGCTTAGGACCGATTTATGTGTTCCTTCTTAAGAATCGATTTAACCGTAAAGGCGCTAAAAGGAAGGAACGTAATAATACGTATTTAACGAATGTCTTGATCGTTTCTTTGATTGTCTTGCTTTGTTGGGCAGTTGGATGGCAGGCATTTCTATTAGTACAGGGCTCAATTTTCATGATTTCTGGGGCCTCGGGCATTTGGTTGTTTTATGTACAGCACACTTTTGAAGATTCTTACTTTGAAGAAGATAAAGAGTGGGAATATGTAAAAGCTGCAGTAGAAGGTAGTTCGTTCTATAAGCTTCCAAAAGTTTTACAATGGCTAACAGGAAATATTGGTTTTCACCATGTTCACCATTTAAGCCCAAGAGTTCCTAACTATAAATTAGAAGAGGCGCACAAAAATACGCCGCCACTTCAAAACGTACCAACCATTACACTGGCTACCAGCTTACGGTCCATCCGATTCCGTTTGTGGGATGAGGAACGAAAGAATTTCGTGAGTTTTAGAGAAGTCAAAGCTTTAGCAAAGAAAAAGTTTTCCGTCCAACAAGTGAAACCGGAAATCTAACAACAAATGAAATCACGATAACAGGCTTGCTCCCCTTCATGAAGGGGAGCTGCTATTTACAAAGGCTATTGTCGCAAAGATTGTTGTTTTTCATAAAAGTTTAACAACCCGTATAAACTATATGCTTCGTTGCATCTTTTCGTAAAAACCTTTGCGAAAATTGCCTAGAAACTTAGTAAATGACCCTAATAAAGTTCCAAAAGCAACAAAGTTTACGAAAAGAGCATTTACATAACAGGTGCCAGAGAAGGAGAGAACAGATATGATTCGAATTGTTATTGCTGAGGATCAGGAACTGCTGCTTGGAGCAATGGGTTCTCTCTTGAATTTGGAAGAGGATATGGAAGTGGTTGGTCAGGCGAGTAATGGGGAAGAAGCCCTTGCATTAGTGCACCGATTACAGCCGGATGTTTGTATCATGGATATTGAGATGCCTGAAATGAGCGGCCTTGAAGCAGCAGAAGCCTTAAGGACATTTGGATGTAAGGTGATGATCCTAACAACCTTTGCTCGAGGGGGATATTATCAGCGAGCCTTACAGGCGGATGTAAAAGGGTATTTATTAAAGGATAGCCCGAGTGAAGAATTAGCAAGTTCCATTCGCAGTATTGTGGATGGAGATAGAATCTTCTGCCCGGAGCTTATCGATGAAGACCCCAGTGAGCACGAACATGGAATAGAAGAATTCCAAAGGCGCCTCCAGCCACAAACAAAAATTACCACAGTCAGAAACTACCTCACCACCATAATCGATAAAATGAAAATGCCAACAGGCTAAAAATAGTAAAAAAATACGGTGTCAGGCACCATGTGAAAAATTCACATGGTGCCTGACACCGTTTATATTTCAATAATAATAGGCAGAATCATGGGTTTTCTTTTTGTTTGGGCGAATAGGTATTGTCCGACGGATTTTTTGATGTTTTGTTTGATGACATTCCATTGTTTGATGTTTTCACTTTGCAAGTCATTAATGGTTTTCTTAGCAAGGCGGTTAATCTCTTTTAGAAGTTCATCCGAATTTCTTGCATACACGAAACCACGTGTAATGGTGTCAGGTCCAGAGATAATCCTTCGGTCCGATTTATTAATCGTTATAACAATAACAAGCATTCCATCCTCGGAAAGTTGTTTCCGGTCTCGTAACACAATGTCCCCGACATCACCAACACCCATCCCGTCCACATAAGTATCTCCTGCTGGAATCGACCGAGTCTGACGGGCAACAGAGTTTTCTATATCGACAACATCACCATTTTTAATGATAAAGGTGTTTCCTTTCTCTACACCCACCGACTCGGCTAATAACCGGTGATGATGCAGCATTCGATACTCCCCATGAATAGGAATAAAATAGGTCGGTTTCATCAACGTCAACATGAGCTTTAAGTCTTCTTGATAGCCATGGCCGGAAACATGCATACCCGTTGAACTTCCAGAGCCATAGATCACATTAGCACCTAGTTGATATAAGTTGTCGATGATTCGTGAAACATCCTTTTCATTGCCTGGTATTGGTGAGGCCGCTAAGATAACCGTGTCTCCGGGATAAACGGAGACATCGCGAAAGTTTCCGCTCGCTAAACGAGCAAGGGCAGCCATTGGCTCTCCTTGACTTCCAGTACAAAGGACGACCACCTTTTCTGGAGAAAGTCTATCAACTTCGCGTGGTTCGATGATCATCCCATCTGGAATGGTTAAATAACCACGCTCTATCGCAACTGAGACCACATTTACCATACTCCGGCCAAGGAGTGCGATCTTACGCTTTGCCTTTATTGCAGCAGCAACCACCTGTTGAACACGATTCACATTAGAAGCAAAGGTGGAGATAAAGATTTTCCCGTCAGCTTTCATAAAGGCCTCATCCAAATTGCCACCAATCATTTGCTCGGATGGTGTTAACCCCTTACGCTCTGCGTTGGTACTTTCTGATATTAAGACTAAGACACCTTGCTGACCAATATCGGCCATCTTATGAATATCTGAATGCTGATTATTCACAGGTGTTAAATCAAATTTGAAGTCTCCGGTATGAACCACATTCCCCTCCGGAGTATGAAACACAATGCCGAGACAGTCCGGGATACTGTGACTTACTCTGAAAAAGGAAATAGTCGTTTCTCCAAACTCAAGCTTGGAATTAGTGTCAATCGTCAAGAGCTTCGTGTTACCCTTCAACCGGTGCTCGTCTATTTTTAATTCGATGAGACCCAGTGTAAAACGGGTTGCGTAGATCGGGATGTTCAATTTTCTTAAAATATAAGGGATCCCGCCGATATGATCTTCATGCCCGTGTGTCACAATTAAAGCGCGAATCTTCTCCTGGTTTTCTTCTAGATAGGTAATATCTGGGATAATTAAATCAATTCCTAATAAACTTTCATCAGGAAACTTACCGCCGCAGTCAATGATAAAAAGATCGTCTGCGTATTGAACCACATACATGTTCTTACCGATTTCATTGATGCCGCCTAAAGCGAATATGGATAATTGCTGTTCAGTTGTTTGCAAGTGATAATCCTCCCTATTCCAAGTAAATAAGAATAGTATGCCCTTTAGGACGGACTTTATTGAAAAAGAAGAGTGAAAACTTTTAGCTATATAGACAACAAAAGGCTGCCAACACCCATGCTTATGGTAGTTGGCAGCCTTTGATTAATTAGTAATCACTTTAAATCAACGTTTCGATTTTGGCTGCAGGTAGAACAACTTGCAATGCTTTTTCTTCTTCATGACTTAAAGGGAGCAATGGCAATCGAAGTCCGCCAACTTGTACCCCGCTCATGTTCAAAGCTGATTTGACTGGTGCTGGATTAGGGGCAGCAAATAATGCCTTCATAAGCGGAAGAAGGCGGCGATGGGAAGTAGCTGCTTCTTGGACCCGGCCGTTTTTAAAGTGATTGATCATTTCTTGCATTTCATTCCCAATGACATGGGAAGCAACGGATACAACCCCGGCTCCGCCAATGGCTAAAACCGGCAATGTTAAGCCGTCATCACCACTATAAAGAGTAAAATCACTTGGGGCTTGGCTAATTATAGACGCCATGGCATCCAGGTTGCCGCTTGCTTCTTTTACGGCGACAATATTCTTGATTTGTGACAGGCGAACAATGGTCTCTGCCGCCAGATTGACCACACTTCGTCCAGGGACATTATAAAGCATAATCGGTAATGATGTGGCTTCAGCAATCGCTTTGAAGTGTTGATACATACCTTCTTGGGATGGTTTGTTATAATAAGGAGCAACAAGCATAATCCCATCCACACCTGCTTCCTCAGCCTGCTTTGTTAAACTGATCGAAGCTCGCGTGTTATTTGAGCCAGTGCCAGCAATGACTGGAACTCTTCCTTTAGCGGCACCAACAACAAATTTAAATAGTGCGATTTTTTCATCTGTCGTTAAGGTTGGCGATTCTCCTGTTGTACCAGCAACGACAAGTGCATCCGTCCCATTATCAATTAAATAATCTACTAGTCTTCTTGTTGCGTTAAAATCTACCTCACCATTTTGATCGAATGGCGTAACCATAGCGGTTAAAACTTGGCCAAATTTCATCTTTTCTCACCCTTTTAATAAATTTTTTTAAAAATTTAGAGGTGGGTAAGGCCATTCAAAATTCAACGCAAAAAAGCAACAACGAGGGTTCGCTGTTGCAGTAGAAACATAAAAAAATAAGTTCCCGTGCGTAAGATAGCCCTCCATATAGTTTCCTATATGACAGTTCTGTATTTATTCAATAGCAGAACCAGCTTCATGATAAATGAGAATCATTGAAGCTTCGGCAAATTCCCCTTTTCACAATCATCACTGGATCTCATTATCCTCTTATTGTGTACTAATGGTCTTTGCGCCTCTATCCTCACTTCAAAGTATTGAAGTAAGAAAATATATAATTGATTGTAAATATATCAGAATATTTCTTTTGTTTCAAGGGAAAATGGACCTATATTTGAAATCACCGTCAAATTTCTGCCGTTTCTAAAAGCTGTTTTTCTTTCTCTACCTCTAATGCAGAAACAATATAAGCAAACCCGTTCATAACAAAGTAAATAACATCAGATTGAACCCGTTCCTTTTCACCTAAATAAGTATTTATGATCACACTAAAGGAAAAGAATACGACAAAGGATAATGCAATTTTATTAAAAAGTATCATAGCCACCGGCTCCTTTAATTAGGATTCATATGTTAATCATATTTGCTTGAAACTGGTTTTATGTCTGCCGTCGGAAGGCTGGCTATAGAAATCAATGAGTGCCCGGTGTTGGTTCATTTACCATTGTCCTGCTTGGAAGTTCTTTCTTCCCGTGCAGGAAGTAATAAAGAACAATCGTTGCTAAAGCAACAACACCTAAGATCACATAAAGAGTACTATAGCCTGTTAGTGGAATAATGAATCCAAGGATGTATGGACCGAATCCAAGCCCAGCATCAAGAAAAATAAAGAAGGTTGATGTTGCTAATCCCATCCGATGGGGAGGGGTTACTCTTACGGCGACTGCCTGAGTACTTGATTGCATGTTACCGAAACCAAGGCCGATCAGAACACCGGATGCTAATAAAGTGATGCTGACACTTGCTGAACTAAGTAGAAACAAACCGGCAGCTAAGGCAATAAAGCTAGGATACATAACATAGTTGGCCCCTTTCAGGTCCATTAAGCGGCCGGTAACGGGGCGAGATAACAATACGGCGATGGAATAGACTAAGAAAAAGAAACTTGCTGTACTAACTAGGTCGATTTCTATCGCATAAAAATTAATAAAAGAAAGAACGCTAGAATAACAAAAGGCTACTACTAAAGTAATAACCGCGATTGGAAGTGCTTTTGGCTCAATATAATTTGAAAGCTTAAATCCTTTTGTTTCAGTTGGTTTGGCGGAGACTTCCAATTGTGGCACATTCACGAAGAACGCTGTGATCAAACTAATTACCCCTAATACAAGCGAGAAAATAAAGATCATTTGGAAGTCTGTATGCTGGGTCATGTATAGTCCAATGAAAGGGCCAATTGCTGTAGCCAGTGTGGCACTCATGCTGAAATAGCCAATTCCTTCGGCTTTCCGCGTAGCAGGGATAATCTGGGCCACAATTGTTCCCGTTGCTGTGCCAACCATTCCTGCTGCAATCCCATGAAGTAACCGGGTAATAAGCAAGAAGGTAATCCCGAAATTCACAAAATATAAAAGAAGCGTCAAAATAAAAAAGATGATACCAATGAATAACGTTTTCTTGCGGCCAATTGATTCAATAAATCTGCCAATTAACAACCGGCCAATTAATGATCCGACAATAAAAATCCCTGTTACAAGCCCTGCTTGACTTGTCGACGCATTAAATTCATCTACGGCATAAACGCCGATGATGACAATTAATAAATAAAAGACTAACGTTATGAAAAAATTGACCCCGGAAACAATTGTAAAATCCTTGGTCCAAAGTTTAGCTCTTGGTTGATTCACGTTTTTTAACCCCTTACTTAATAATATTATCTCGAATTTCTCCCATAATCCGGATGGCCTCAAGCTGTTCATGCTCGGTGATTCCTTTTAATATATCCACTTCAAATTGATTAATCGTGACACGAACCTCCGTATATATTTTTCTTCCTAGTTCTGTCAGCTGGGTTCTCTTTTCACGTTTATCCTTACTAGGTACCTGCTCGACATACCCCAGTTCTTCTAACCGGTTAATGGTCCGGGTTATAGTGGGCTTTTCCACATATAAATAATGTGATAGCTCCACAAGTGTGGCAGAACCATAATTAGTTAAGTAGTGAAAAATAGACCATTGCGCTCTGTGCAGTTGATGTTCAGCCAAATGAAAATTCAACTTATTTTCAAATGGGCGGTACAATAACAATAATTGGTGAAAGAATTTTTGCGAAGTTTTTATTTAAATCACCCCGATTTAATTAAAATAGTTAGCTAGAGTAATAATTACCTTGGGTAACTATATTAGTGTATCAGAAGTCTTCATAGAATGTCTAATGGTAAATATCGAGATGATACTAATCAAACGTTTGATTGAAAAGGGCTGGGACATTGGTATATATGGATTTCTGAGAGAATGGGTTGTTTCTAGAAAAACTAATCAAACGATTGATTAAAAAGGGGGATGGGGCCTTGGAAATGAAGTCATATAGGGCTTCGTTAGACTTATTGAGAGCACTAATTAAACGATTGATTAAAAGTAGGCGGGATACACAGTAATGAAGTCATTCAGAGGATAAGTGGGGTTTACCTGAAAAAACTAATCAAACGTTTGATTAAAACTGGCTGCAGCCTTGGTGTATAAGGCTTTCCAGGGTTAAGGTATTTTAAAAAAATACTAATCAAACGTTTGATTACATGTGGATGAAGCCTTGGTATTGAAGGCTTTCTTAAGGGGGGGAATTCTATTTTTAAAAAAACTAATCAAACGATTGATTAGATTGGCTGGAAGGCTTGGTATAACAATTACCAAACCCATGAATTTTGTTTATTTGTTATTTCGATACAAGTACAACCCGAAACCTAACGTATCCCTGCCCCAGGTCAAATATGTCCGGCGCCATGTTCGAATCCGCTCCAGCATGGCATCACAATCGGGGTCATCTGGATTCTCAAGACAATAATTTTCGACTGACATGGAATACAGCCATTCGTATTCATCCCAGTCATCATCGTTAGCCACATACGACCAAAGCGGGATTAACCCTAATTCTTCACCAGTCTTAACCGTATCCGCATGGCTTTTACACTCTGACTCGTCGGCCCCTCCAAGCGCCTCTAAATAGGCAGGACTAGGAGTCTGCTTCCAATAGCCTTCACCAATCAGAATGTAGCCATTTTTCTTTACTAGTCGCTTCAACGTCTGGAGGGTAGGTTGTATTCCGCCTAATGCATGAGTTGAGCCGATACAAACTCCAAAATCATAGTCAGCATCTTCATACTTTTCGACCGCCGAGGTAGCATCATCCACGATAAACTCAATGCTGCCATCAGGAATTCTGTTGCTTGCCTTCCGCTTTGCTTCCTTAATAGCCCCTTCATATAACTCGACTGCTATTGCAGATACTTGGTACTTTTCCACCAACCGAATCAATAGTTCGCACTTTCCTGCACCGATATCGATCACTTTATCAGCTGCATTAGGAGAGACAATTTCAAGCATCTTCATGATCTTTGATTCACTGATGGGGTTACTAAAGGCATGATTACGATGGGCAATCGCCGAAAATTTATTCCTATCCATATAGGTCTCCTTTTCATCTCAAAGAGTAGATGGTTCATTTCTATTTTAAGATAAAAAAAGAAACTACGCGAACCTCAGACCAATATCAAGTAGGATTTTACAGTCCTTACTCGTAATAGGACCAGTAAGTTGCAATCCCTAGAACAATTCTATTTAATAAAAATGTAATGCAAAAATTAACATAAAATGAGGTTATTCATGTGAAAGCACTTGTGTTTAATACGTTTGGCGGACCAGAGGTCCTGGAGTATACCGAAATCATAGAACCATCCATTGGTCCGGATGAAATATTGGTAAGCATGAAAGCCATTGGTTTGAACTTTGCTGATGTATATAGAAGAAAAGGGAACTATCATCTTTCGGGAGAGCCTCCCTATATCCTAGGGTATGAAGGGGCAGGAATCGTCGCAAAGGTCGGAGTAAATGTACAAGGAATCATTGTTGGGGACCGGATTGCTTTTGCCGATGTACCGTACGCCAATGCAGAGTTAGTTGCCGTTCCTGTCGAGAAAGCAATCCCTCTCCCTGAAACCATCTCCTTTGCGGAAGGTGCTTCTGTGCTGTTACAAGGATTGACGGCTCATTATTTAACAAGGGATAGTTATGCTGTGAAAAAGAATGATATCGTCCTAGTTCATGCAGCAGCGGGCGGCGTTGGGCAGCTCCTTGTTCAAATGGTGAAATTACTTGGCGGGACTGCAATTGGTTTAACTTCTTCCGAGGAAAAAGCGGCTGCGGCAGAAGAGGCGGGAGCGGATAAAGTTTTCTTATACAAGGATGACTGGAAGAATCAAGTTCTCAGTGCGACAAATGGCAAAGGGGTCGATGTTGTCTATGAATCAGTAGGTTCTACGCTTCAAGACAGTTTTGCGGCTATTCGTACCGGGGGAACGGTTGTCTTTTACGGGATGGCAGGTGGAGACCCTGCCTTGGTTGATCCAAGAATGTTAATGGATACATCAAAAACCTTGACGGGAGGAGACTTATGGAATGTGCTTACATCTCGGGAAGAGCGAATAACTCGTTCTTCAGAACTATTCCGGTGGATGGAGGAAGGAAAGATAAGAGTATCTGAACCGACTTCCTTCGCACTGCGCGATGGACAAGAAGCACACCGTTATCTAGAAAGCCGAAAGAGCACAGGGAAAATCTTATTAATTCCTTAAAGAGATATTAGTCCTACCGTACCTCAAAAATAAATTTATTTGTTCTAAGAATTATTCTTTTTTCCAATGAATAGTATTGTATGACAGGTGTGTGTCACATGTGGTACTTAACTCATATAATAGGCTTAAAAAAAGTTAGATGTATGACATATGTGCACTGTCACAATATTGTTAAAAGGGGAAGGAAAAATGAATGACAAATGGATTTTAGCGATCGATGCTGGTGCCTACGAGGTGAAAGGAAGAACGAAGGACGAGGTGTTTAAGTTCAGGTCAACAATTGGCCCATACCGCCATCTTCATTTGGGCAATCAAATGGGAATCGGCGACTACATCGTCGAGTACGGCGAAGAGAAACTGTTCGTAGGGAATATCGCCTGGCGGGAATGTCATGCAATAAGAGAGCCGAGAGATATTTCGAAAGCGCACGAAGAAACAAAGATCAGGGTACTGGTGGCAGTTCATCAGTATGGAAAAACGAAAGGGAACTGTGTAGTGGTTGGGCAGCCAATCCATGGAATGGTAAAAAAAGACAGGGAAAAGATTGAGAACATGCTGTTAGGGGTCCACACCATCACGGTGAACAATGTAAAGAAAACGTTTGACATTGAGGAAGTAAAAGTCGCGCCTGAAGGTTCCGGGGCATACTTCAGCATGGCAGACAGGCCGGAGGAGATTGCGAACATCATCGACACTGGAAGTAGTACCTTCAATTATTTAAGAGTGGAAGATGGCTACTTTATTGACAGGAAAAGCGGGACTCTTGCTTTCGGGGCAGAAACACACAGGGAAATGACAGAAAACCAAATGGCCGTAGCCATCCTGGCGGAACTGCGAGGCAAGTGGCACTTGGCCGAACCTACCTATCTTTGCGGGGGAATTGCTGAATATCTTCTCCCCTATATGAAAGAGTATTTTAAAAATATCCAACTAATCAAACCTGTCCACTACCGGACAAACGGAGCCAAAACATACAGTCCGCAATATGCCAATGCTTTCGGATTTTATACTCTGGGGAAAGCGGTCTTTACTGATGAATAAACTGAACCGAACAGTCAAGTCAGTCCCTTTCAACCTTGATGACCCCTTCGAAAGAGAACTTCTAGAACATTGTAACCAGTTCACTCAATTTGCCACATATATCAAACGCCTGATCCAACGAGATATGGAACAGGGTGGCGGAGTAATTCGGAAAGATCATGAAAAGTTAGAAATGAAACAGGAAAAATCAATTGACAAGTCGAAGTTGAAAAGCTTTGGTCTCTAACCCCTATACGGGGTCTTTTTTTTGGAATCCATGCTGTCGGGTTTACTTGGGACGGCAGTTAAGGTGATAGGCACCATAAACGATTATCTAAAAATAAAAAACTTTTTATTGCAAAAGCGCTTTCATTGGGTTTATAATATGAATAAATCGATTTACTAAACCGATTTACTAAAACGGTTTATGAACACATACTTATAAAGGGGTCATGGTTATGCAAAATGTAATTGTCCCGATAAACGCATTTGATAGATTTGAAGTGTTAAAGAAAGGGCAAGTATCATTTATTAAGCTCATTGCCGAGTCTGGCGCATTTGGAATAGAGATTCGCCGTGAATTATTATCGGAACAAGATCCACGACTTAATAGAATTAGACAAGAAATTGAACAATATCAACTATTTACCGTGTACTCGGCTCCGATCGAATTATGGAAAAAGGATCACGGGTTAAACGAAAAGGAATTAAACGAGATCTTTCAAGAAGGAAAAGAGCTGGGAGCTAAATGGATTAAAGTATCTCTTGGGCATTTTCAAAAAGGCAAATCCAATCTTAACGAACTGAATACCTTCTTGTATCAGCATCAGGGAATCCAATTATTTGTAGAAAATGACCAAACGCTTCATGGTGGGAATATCAATCAATTAACATCCTTTTTTGAAAGCGCCTCCGAACAGGATACACCAGTTCAAATGACATTTGATGTCGGTAACTGGTACTATTCTGGCCAGGATGTGGACGATGCAGTAAGCACACTTGTACCATATGTTCATTATCTACATTTAAAACAGGTAGAAGATGATAATGGAGAGTTCATCACTGTACCATTAAAAAAAGACGGAAGTCACAGTTGGGAGAAGGTAATGAATCGTTTTCCGGCTGAAATGATGAGGGCACTGGAGTTTCCTATTGAACCAAAGGAGAAAACGAAAGAGTTTATTCAGATGATATCGGAAAGTGAGGCTTTATCATGCAACAATTAGATACAATTACTTTTGGAGAAGCAATGGCGATGTTTATGGCCAATCATCCAGGTTCCTTACATGAAGTCAGTCAATTTACCCGTGAACTTGCCGGTGCAGAAACCAATGTAGCCATTGGCCTTGCAAGACTTGGGCTGCGCTCTGGTTGGGCTAGTAAGGTCGGAAACGATGCGTTTGGAAGGTTTGTCATCGAAAGGCTCAAAAATGAAAACGTTGACATTAACCATGTTTTGATTGACCAAAAGTATCCGACTGGTTTTCAATTAAAATCAATGGTGGTAGAAGGCGACCCAGAAGTTCAATATTTTCGGAAAGGCTCGGCGGCAAGCCATCTAACTAGCGACGATTTCAATGAAGAGTATTTTCAACGTGCAAAGCATTTGCATATGACGGGGATTCCACTTGCCCTCTCGGAAAGTGCAAGAGCCTTTGCAAAACACGCTTTATCGGTTATGAAAAAGAATGGCAAGAAGGTTTCCTTTGACCCGAATTTAAGACCTACTCTTTGGGTATCACAAGAAGAAATGGTAAAGGAAATCAATGAAACAGCTTTCCAGGCAGATTATGTTTTACCGGGAATTGCTGAGGGTGAAATCCTAACAGGTTTTAAGGAACCGCGTGAAATCGCTTCCTTTTACTTGGAAAAGGGCGCCCAGCTGGTAGTTATTAAGCTCGGGGCTGAGGGAGCTTTTTATAAATCAGCAACAGAAGAAGGTACCGTTCGCGGTTTCCATGTGGAAAGAGTGGTTGATACCGTTGGTGCTGGTGATGGCTTTGCGGTTGGCGTGATCAGTGGATTATTAGAAGGTCTCGATGTTCATGATGCGGTTTTAAGAGGCAATGCGATTGGTGCGTTAGCGGTTCAATCACCTGGTGATAATGATGGCTATCCAACCAAAGCAGAGTTAGAAAAATATATAGAAAATCAATTAGAGGGAGTGAAATAACATGAAACAAACGATTGCGAAACAACGATGGCTGCGTCTTATTCCAATTGCTTTTATTACGTATAGTCTTGCTTATCTTGACCGTGCCAACTATGGATTCGGTGCTGCTTCAGGATTGGCCGAGGATCTTCACATTACAGCAGGTACTTCATCTCTACTTGGTTCTCTATTCTTCTTAGGATATTTCTTTTTCCAAGTGCCTGGTGCTGCATTTGCCGAGAAAAAAAGTGCGAAGGTACTAATTTTCTGGTCATTGATTGCATGGGGGTTATTAGCTTCTTTTACTGGTATGATATCAAATATTAAATTATTATTTGTGATTCGCTTTGCCCTTGGGGTTGTGGAAAGTGCCGTAATGCCATCCATGCTAGTGCTTTTAAGTAACTGGTTTACGAAAGCAGAACGTTCTCGTGCGAATACGTTCTTAATTCTAGGAAACCCAGCAACGGTATTATGGATGTCAATTGTTTCTGGTTATTTAGTTAACTCTGTGGGCTGGAGATGGATGTTTATTGCTGAAGGTCTTCCTGCCGTGATTTGGGCATTTATTTGGTGGAAAGTTGTCAATGACAAACCAAGAGAAGCAAAATGGTTAACTGAGCAAGAAAAGAATGATTTCGAACAACAATTAGCAAAAGAACAAGAAGGGATCAAGCCGGTTAAAAATTACGGTGAGGCCTTTAAGTCAAAACCAGTTATTTTGTTAAGTGCGCAATACTTCCTTTGGAGCATTGGTGTATATGGATTTGTAATGTGGCTTCCATCGATTATTAAAGCCGCGCCAAATATGGATATTGTAAAAACAGGCTGGTTATCTTCTGTACCGTATATTTTAGCGATTATCCTTATGTTAGTGGCTTCTTATTTCTCTGATAAAACATTAAACCGAAACGCATTTGTTTGGCCGTTTCTATTAATTGGTGCCGTCGCGTTTTATGCCTCTTATGCAATTGGTACAGAGCATTTCTGGATTTCATTTGTCTTACTGGTGATTGCCGGTGGTGCGATGTATGCTCCATATGGTCCATTCTTTGCAATCATTCCTGAAATCCTGCCGCGTAATGTAGCAGGAGGCGCAATGGCTCTTATTAACAGTATGGGTGCGTTAGGCTCATTTGTTGGTTCTTATATCGTAGGATACTTAAATGATTCTACAGGTGGATTCAGTGCTTCTTATATCTTCATGGCAGGCTCTCTATTCCTTTCAGCGATCTTAACGATCATGGCAGTAAAAGCAGCCAAGAAGGATAAAAGCGAACCATCTAATGTAAATGTGAGTGCTTAAAAAAGGTTGGGGTAACAGCTTTGGATTTTTTTCCAAAGCTGTTACTTATTTAGGTGGTGGAAAATTAGCAGCTTTGCGGCTAAAATGAAGTCAGTGAAGTAAGAGGAAAGAGGAAGATAGGCATGGAAAAAGTAACAATGGCCGACGTAGCTAAAGCGGCCGGTGTATCGAAAAGTACCGTTTCTCAATACTTAAATAAGCGTTTTGAATATATGGGGGAAAAGACGAAACATAAGATTGAAGAAGCCATTGAAGAGCTTGGCTATCAGCCCAATTTTATCGCAAGAAGTCTAAAGCAAAAGCGGACCTCTATGGTTGGAATCATTGTCGCGAATATTACCCATTATTTTTCAACCGAAGTCAGCCGTGCCATTGAGGATTTTTGTCATAAACATGATTTGCATGCTATTGTCTGTAACGCCGATGATGACCCTGAAAAGGAAAAGAAATATATTGAAATGTTAAGAGCAAAGCAAATCGATGGTCTGATTATTTTTCCGACAGGGCAAAATAATGATTTATACAAAAGCATGGTGAAGCAGGGTTATCCGGCTGTGTTTGTAGATAGAAAAGTGGAGAATCTTGATGTGTTTTCAATTATAACCAATAATACTGATGCTACTTACAAAGCCGTGCAACATTTCATTGAAAAAGGACACCAGAATATTGCTTTTGTGGTGCAGCCTTTAACGGTAAGTACCCGTATCGACCGATTAGCAGGATATAAGAAGGCATTAACCGATGCCGATTTAGAGGTAAATCCAGATTTCATCATCGAAGCAAGCATTCCCGAAATGAAAAGCAAACTTGAACAACTCTTTTCATTAGAGGTTAAACCAACAACACTCTTTGCAGGTAATGACCGTGTCTTACTGGCGGTGCTTGAATTTCTAAAGGAAAAAGGAATCAAGCTTGGGAATGAGCTGGAATTGATTGTATTTGATAATATCCCATTTGCCCATTTGCTAGAGGCACCCATTTCCTTTATTATTCAGCCGGCAACAGACATGGGAAAAAAGGCGGCCGAACTGTTATTTGAACAGATTAATAAAGAAAACATACACCCTGAAGTGTTTGTTTTTCCAAGCAGGATGTTGTAAACAATTCGTTAGTGCCTGACACCAGGAAAGGTTCGGGCACATTTTGTCCATTGAAGAACGCTTATAAATGAAGTATAATCAGTTCATAAACCGATTTAGTAAACCGATTTATCACCCAAGTCCATAAAAAGGAGTTTGATGATGAAAATACAACTGGCTTTGGATCGAATGGATATAGCTGAAGCGATCGAATTAACTAAAAATGTGGAGGATTCCATCGATTGGATTGAGGTTGGGACTTCGCTAATTAAAGAATTTGGTGTTGCGAGTATTAAAGAAATGAAACATGCTTTTCCTCATAAACAAATTGTTGCAGATATTAAAACGATAGATAATGCCCGTTATGAATTTGAACTGTGTTTTGATGCGGGGGCAGATGTAGCGACCGTTATGGGTGTTTCTCCCCTCGTGACCATTGATACTTGTATGGAGGTAGCCAATCGTTATCAGAAAAAGGTCATGATTGACTTGTTAAATACATTGAATGAACAAAAAAAGGCATTACAGAAATACACAGACGCCATTTTTTGCGAGCATGTAAGTAAGGACCAACAAGAGGAATTAGGCAGTCAAAATCAAGGAACAAGACCAAGTGATTTCTCAGCATTTCAAGTGGCAGCTGCAGGAGGGATTAAGCTTGATTCGATTGGGAACCTTATCGAGTCACTGAACCCAGCTGTGGTCATCATTGGCTCAGCGATTACGAAGGCAGAAAATCCATCAGCAGCGGCGGCACACTTTAAACAAGTTATTCTACAAACGGAGGGGATTAAAACATGTTAGTGATTCCTACTATATTAAATGAAGTAGAAACAGTCCTTAGTCAAGTGGATGAGGCTCAGCTTCAGGAGTTAGCGGTTCAATTGCAAAAAGCGAAGCGGATTTTTGTCATCGGGGAGGGGCGTTCCGGTTTAATGGCAAAATCATTTGCCATGCGCTTAATGCATTTTGGTGCTACGGTCTTTGTTGTAGGGGAAACCATCACGCCATCGATTGCAGAAGGTGACCTTTTAGTAGCCATTTCGGGTTCAGGTACAACGAAAAATGTGGTTTGGACAGCTGAAAAAACGAAGTCACTGGGCTGTGCGGTAATGGCTGTTACTACTAATCCAGAGTCCACATTAGCAAGTGCGGCAACCGAGATTCTTCACGTACCGGCAGCGACAAAATATCGGCGCGAGAATGAGTTAGAGACGATCCAGCCGCTTGGTTCGTTATTCGACCAATGTGCTCATATTCTATTTGATACCCTTTGCTTGCTATTCAGCAAGCTCAATGAAGTAGACCACACACTAGCGTTCGGACGACATAGCAATTTAGAATAGGAATAGAATGGTGTCAGGCACTCAATCCATTTAACACCACCTAGACTAGCCCCCTCGGATGTATTAGAATAACAGGGATGAATGGAGGAATTAATCATATGTCTAATTTGCCAAATTGTCCAAAGTGTAATTCTGAATACACTTACGAGGATGGAAGTCTTTTTGTTTGCCCAGAATGTGCACATGAATGGAATTTAGAATCAGAAGCAGAACAGGAAGAACAAAAAGCTGTTAAAGATTCTAATGGAAATGTCTTAAACGATGGGGACTCTATTACTGTCATCAAGGACTTAAAAGTAAAAGGAAGTTCTTCAGTTTTAAAAGCAGGTACAAAAGTCAAAAACATCCGATTAGTGGAAGGCGATCATAATATAGATTGCAAAATCGATGGCTTTGGCGCGATGAGTTTAAAATCAGAATTTGTTAAAAAGTTATAGTATTTAAGAATGAAAAAAGAGCTAGGTTGTTGCCTAGCTCTTAGAAATGTCCCATTTCAACATGATAGTTTTTCTCGGTGAGAACTTTATGCAACAGCTCAATATGATCGTGATTTTTTGTCTCGACGGATATCTCAATTTGCGCATAGCCAGGATAAATATCCTTACCAATTCGATGGAGATTAACCGATTGAACGTTTGCATCTAAATCGGTAATGGAGCCTAGGACCCGTTGAAGTTCACCAGGTTTATCTTTTAAGGTAATCGTAAAATTAGCGTATCTGCCAGACTCAACTAAGCCCCGTTCAATAATTCTTGAGATAAAATTCATATCGACGTTTCCGCCGCTTAACACAGCAACTACTTTTTTCTCTTTTATATTCAATTTTTCATAAAGCAAGGAAGCAAGTGAGACCGCACCTGAACCCTCTACTAATAGTTTATTTCTTTCCAACAACATAAGCATGGTTCTTGCGATTTCCATTTCATCTACACAAAAGACATCATCCACGTATTTTTGGACAATATCAAAAGGTCTTAGCCCTGGTTTTTTAACTGCAATCCCGTCAGCCATCGTGGGTGTGGAATCAACCATAACAGGTTTATGCTCAAATAAGGACTGCTTCATACTTGGGCAAGCAAGTGCCTGGACACCATAAACAGAAATATGAGGATTTTTTTCCTTTATTGCCATAGAGACTCCAGCAATAAGTCCGCCGCCGCCAATTGGACATATAACTGCTTCTACATCGGGAAGCTGATCGAGAATTTCTAATCCGACTGTTCCTTGCCCTGTCATAATTGCCTCATCATCAAAAGCATGAATGAAGGTAGCATCCATTTGCTCCTTTAGTTTTAATGCATAGGCAAGAGCATCATCAAATACTTCCCCTTCTAAGACCACTTCGGCCCCATATTGCTTTGTAGCAAGGATCTTACTAAGTGGTGCTCCTTTAGGCATTACAATGGTACAAGGGACACCTAGCATATGGCTCGAATACGCTACTCCTTGAGCATGATTTCCTGCCGATGCGGCGACAACGCCGTTTTTTAGTTCTTCCTTTGATAGCGAATTAAGCTTATTGTAAGAGCCCCTTACTTTAAAGGAGCCTGTCTTTTGAAGATTTTCTAGCTTTAAAAAAATTTCATTATGGGCCAGCTGACTAAACGTTTTCGAGTAATCGAGGGGAGTGGTATGGACAATTCCCTTCATCTTTTCTCGTGCTACGATGATATCATCGATGTTCAAGTTTTTCCCTCCTCGTACACAAAGTCCTTCTTTTTAGGATGTACAGGAGAAAATAAACTATGTCTCTCTTTCATAAAAAGCCATAGTTCATATACAGAGCGGCAGGAGAATGTTTCTCGCCTCATAGTTAATGAGAATGCAGACTACTCTCTTCCATCCAATAGGCTTCACGAATATTGATTTGCTTGCGAATTTTCCGGATGATTTCGGTGGTGATTTCCCCTTCTTCGTACAAATTTTGAATTTCATCCCGCTCAGCCTGGAATGCCTTTACGCGCAGCTCTCTTTGTAAATGCCTGTAATGGGTAGAATCGGCCCCTTTTTTAGCTAATTTGAATTTCGTAATCATTTCGCTATATTCTCCAATAATAACTAAATAAACATGTTCATTTTCAGGGGTCATCTGATTATTCAAATACTTAATGGCGGCTTTAGCCATATTCAATTTCAAATGAATCATTTTCTTCGTTTGGGCCTGCCGGTTTTTAAGCCGTTCTTGGCCTTTTGGAACAAAGATCTGTAATACTTTTAATAAACTTCTTTTAGCCAGAGTCCAAACAAATAATCTTCGAAAGTGCATCCGATTGGTAACAGCGAGCCTCATGCGCTGAATATGTTCTTCAGACATATAAATGGTTTCGCGGTCAATTTTTTCCTCGAATTTTAATTTTTCAATATAGTTAGCTTCGGCATCCAGGGCTTTCATTCGAATCTCAGTTTCCAGTAATTTTAACTGCTCGGAGATTTCAGCACTTCCAGTGTTCAGTCGATTGCGGATTTGATTGTATGATGAAATAACGGAGACCGCTGCTCCACGATTTTCATCATTCATTAATTCACGAATCGAACGAATCGCTGCGTCTATCATCCGGAGTTTCGCATCTCGTTCCATTTCATTCCGTAGTTCATTTGTGTTTCCTTTTTCCGGCCTGGCAAGGATCGGTAGGAAGATACTGGCTGTTAAAAGAGTGACTAAGATAACCCCAGCGGCAATAAAAATGATTAAGGAACGCTGAGGAAAGGGACCTCCATCGGCCAATACATAGGGAATCGTAAATGCTCCAGCTAGTGTAACGGCTCCTCTTACACCAGAAATCGTAATGATACCAATAGCTCTCAAGGAAGGCATCTTTATTTGTTTTTTGAGCCAGTTCCACTGCCAGGCCGCACTAATCCATAAGAAACGAAGAAGGAGAAGTGCAGCAGATAGGATGAAAATATATTTGCTTACTTCCCAATTATTAAACAGCGGGTCTTTGAAGATTTCATTGATGACACTTGGGATTTGCAAGCCTAATAGTAAAAACACCAATCCGTTCAAAATATAAATAAGTACTGTCCACGTACTTTGGGAAACGACTTGCAATTGCATCGCAGGGGATTGATCACGTTCCCGGTAGATGGTATGAACAATACCTGCTGCTACCACAGATAAAATACCAGAAAGATGCATATGTTCCACTAGGTAGAAAATCACGAATGGGGTGAGAAGTTGAATCAGCATGTGAATTGTCACATCCTCCATCCCAAGCCGGCGAATAAGAATTTTCAGTTGAATGATTAGGATAGAAAGAATAGCACCACCGGCCAAGCCGCCAATCGAAATGACTAAAAAACTCCCGCTTGCCTCTGCCAATGAAAAAACGCCCGTCACCGTTGCGGCCACCGCGAATTTAAATGCAACCAATCCAGAGGCATCGTTCATTAGCCCCTCTCCTTCAAGGACATGCATGATCGTTTGAGGTATCTTCAATCGGCTCGAAATGGCACTCACAGCCACGACATCGGTAGGAGAAAGAATCGAGGCCAAAGCAAAAGCGGCAGGTAATGGAATCGACGGAATCATCCAATAAATTAAGTATCCAATCGCAAATACGGTAACAAACACAAGACCGAGTGCCAGCAGGAGAATCGGTTTTCGTAGTTTCCATAACGCGTGCCGTGAAACATTTTTTCCATCATGAAAAAGTAACGGGGCGATAAATAACACGAAGAACAATTCCGGTTCCATAGGGATATGAATTCCTATTGGAAGTGCCGCAAGCAAAACCCCTAGTGCAATTTGAACCAGCGGCACTGGTATGTATGGCATGAAATGATGGATGAAACTAGATAATCCGATGATGGCGAGTAGTAAAAGTGTGAGTAGAAAAAATTCCATGTCACGTCTCCTCTCTTGGGTATTTTGTGTAATAAAGATATTTTTCAACACTTTAAAGAGTAATTTCACTCTTTTAAAAAAAATAAGCGAACAGTGACTGGCACTTTTCGCCTTAAACAGAAGTGTTCTGCAACTGAGCGGTTACATTTATGGCTGAAGACATTGATTCAGATCAAACATTCCCAGATACAGGAGGACCCTGAGTTATTTACAATGTATACAACACTCGTGGAAGAATCTGTTGATGTGGTAAATGCCCATATTAGCGAATTGGTTGGTCAAATCATACCGATTATTAAAGAGGGAATTGCTAACCAGGAATTTAAATCGACCGATGCAGTAGCCGTTGCAAGTGGGATCTTTATGGCAACTGCTCGATTTCATCATCCAGCCCACGTAAAAGAATGGGCTTCACCTACGATTGATCAGGAATTTGAGATTGTCTGGAGCTTGATTCTTTCATGAATTGTAAAATAAAGCCGATCTTCTACAATGAAGATTGGCTTTTTATATTTAACTATTATTTTGTCGCGTTGGGTTATTAACATGCCCAACGTAAATCCACCACCAAAAATGCAATTCCAAACCGATGGTTGTACAATTGCCATAATTCAGGAAAGAAAAACGAATATATGGCCGCAATAATTGGACTCTTCCTCTCAAGATATTGAATTTCAGCAGGAGAAATATTCAGGCAGGGAAGCTGTGTATCTTCCACTGTAATAAATTATCATTTTCCATTCATCGTATGCATTGCCACAACAAAGCCATTATGTTTTTGGTGGTGATATAGTTCAAAAATATTAAAGGTTTTCGAAAAACAAGCAATATGTATCACATGGCAGTAGGTGAAAAGATTCATTTCTAACGGGAAGAGTAGAAAACGGTCAAAAAATGTTTCAATGAGTCGAATGGTGTCATGAAACTAATGATTCGTTGAAAGGGGGTGAGAAATTGCACTTCCGCCATTTTCTTATTTCAGGTCTAATGGTCGGTGCGGCTCTGCTTTTACCGGACAATGCCTTTGCGGAAAAAAATGAGGTTCGCGGACAGTCACAAACTGCCTCGGTACAAGCTGATAGATTAGTAAAAGCTGAAAAAGCGGTCGTACAACCCAGCGTTCCGGCAAAAGCAAAAAACGCCAAGAAAACTGCAGTGTTACCTGAACCCGTGAGTAAAAATCAGGGCGCAGTCAAACAGCATGCATCAAGTCAAGCTCCTCAACAAGCGGCATCCGAAAAACGGGCTGCAGCGCCGAAAAGTCTGCCAAATCTAGCAGTAGGGAACAGCCAATCTGTTCTAAAAAAGACAGAGAAAGCGGTTGAGGCTCCCGGCCAAATGAAAAAAGCAGATGCACAGGAAAGTAACCAGGGGTTGAACAAGGATAAGCAGACTTCTAAAAATGAGCTAAATCCTTCTTATCATAAAGAGATTAATAGTAAAGAGTCATTGAAGCGATTTGATTCACACAGAGAAGATTCACGGGTATCCATTCCCAAAAAGATGGAACGTTATGAGCCCAAGGCTACAAAACCCGAAAGCAAGGACAAGCTCCCTGCTGATAAAGAAGATAATCCAATTGCAGACCGGGCTTCGAATCAAACTCAACGTTCTAATTGTTCAGGCGGTTCATCAAATGATCGTTCCAGCCTTGGGTTGAGTACGATAAGCACGTTGGATAAGTGGTTTGAATGGAATAAATACTATGAAATGACTTTTGTCCAGCTTTACCTTTCCCGCTATGCATTAATGAGTAACCAATGGGTGAATGCGCCGCCGGCACCACCGCCTCAGGGAAGCTCCTTTATTAAAACTGTTAACCAGAGCTAATAGCCACGGAACATGATAATAAAAGGAGCGAAATTAAAAAATGAAACATTATTTAAACCCTAATTATGTTATGAAATCTTTAGTAGTTGCTGGAGCATTGACTTTTGGAGTATTTGCAGGAGGACATTTTACGGAAGCGGCAGGCCTTGGTAAGGAAAAGGCTGAGCACGCCGTTCATGTAAAAAGTGAATCTAGCGTTAAGGTAAAACCGGCTGCCCCAGTGAAGCCAGCTGTGAAGGTTCGGCCTAAAGCTGAAGTGAAGGAAACGGTAAAGCCTAAAACGGAAAAAAAAGCGAGCAAATCTCAAGCGATTTATCATGCCAGCGACGTGGCAAGGGATCATGCAAATCCAAACTCTGCTGTTTTTGGCAAGGGTGTAAAAACTGAAGATCAAGTAACTGATGAAGCTGTTGTTCAAGAACAAGCAGCAGAAGCAACTGTTGAAAATCAAGAAGCAACTTCTGTATCAACGGATGTTGAAAAAGAGGAAGCTGTAAAGACTGATGACGAAGCTGTAAAGACTGATGACGAAGCTGTAAAGACTGATGACGAAGCTGTAAAGACTGATGACGAAGCTGTAAAAACAGACGACGAAGCTGAAGTTAAAGGTGATGAAAAAGCTGCAGAAGTAGATTCAGATTCAGCTGTAAAAACAGAAGATGAAGAAGATGCTAATGAGCAAGATTCAGATTCTAAGCAAGCCGTTATTAAAACTGATGCAGTAGTAAAAACAAAAGATGATGAAGAAGCTGAAGCGGTAACTGAAGAAGACGATGAGAAAGAAGCTAAGGTTAACCCTTCTATCGCCAACAAAGAAAAATCTCATGCGACTAATGCAAGTGAAAATGCTTTAGAGCATGCATCAGAACACTCTGCTGTAGTTATCGCCAATGAAGCAGCAAAGGCAGAAGCAGTAACTGAAGAAGCTGGAGAAGAAGCAACTGAAGTTGTAACTGAAGAAGCTGGAGAAGAAGCAACAGAAACAGTAACTGAAGAGGCTGGCGAAGAAGCAACTGAAGTTGTAACTGAAGAAGCTGGAGAAGAAGCAACAGAAGCGGTAACTGAAGATGCTGGCGAAGAAGCAACAGAAGCAGTAACTGAAGATGCTGGCGAAGAAGCAACAGAAGCAGTAACTGAAGAAGCTGGCGAAGAAGCAACAGAGGTTGTAACTGAGGATGCTGAAGAAGCAACAGCTGGTACTGTAACAGAAAAAGCTGAAAAAGAAAAAAAAGCTAAAAAAGCTAAAAAAGCTAAAAAAGCTAAAAAAGCTAAAAAAGTAAATCCTTCTATTGCTAACAAAGCAAAATCTCAAGCGACTAATGCAAGTGAAAATGCTTTAGAACATGCATCAGAACATTCTGCAGTAGTAATTGCCAATGAAGCAGCAGAAGCTTCGACTGTAACTGAAGAAGCTACTGAAGAAAACACAGAAGCGGTAACTGAAGAAGCTACTGAAGAAACAACAGAAGCAGTGACTGAAGAAGCTACTGAAGAAACAACAGAAGCAGTGACTGAAGAAGCTACTGAAGAAACAACAGAAGCAGTAACTGAAGAAGCTACTGAAGAAACAACAGAAGCAGTGACTGAAGAAGCTGGCGAAGAAGCAACAGAAGTAGTGACTGAAGAAGCTGGAGATGAAACAACTGAAGCAACAACTGAAGAAACTACAGAAGTAGACAAATCTGCAAGCAACAAAGCAGAAGCTCAAGCTAGGGTAAATGCTAACGAAA
This sequence comes from Neobacillus sp. 204, assembly GCF_046562815.1. Lineage (NCBI taxonomy): Bacteria > Bacillati > Bacillota > Bacilli > Caryophanales > Bacillaceae > Neobacillus > Neobacillus sp. 204. The sequence goes on along the minus strand of NZ_JBJORY010000010.1, from coordinate 152,069 downwards.
ATGCAGTAGAACACGCAGCAGACCAATCCGCTGTTAAAGCCGGAGCAGAAGTTTCTGAAGAAGCAGTAACAGAAGAAACAACAGTTGAAACTGCTACAAAAGAATAATTTATTATTTTTTTTTAAAAACTGAGGGATTTCCCTCGGTTTTTTTTATACCTTTTTGAAGCCCGGAGAAAAGATGAAACAGAGAATCCTGTCGTCACCCAGGATAAAATCTCTCCGAATATTTAAAATAACCTAGATGAATAATATGGAAAAAAGGAACAGGTAAAAATGCAGAATCAGTAGCGAATAGTGACTGGCACTGTTCGCCAAAATGGATTCAGCGGTAATATCATAGGAATCGTATGGTGCCCGTGAAGAGGGAAAAATGGATTCAGCGGTAACTATTGAATGCCACTAATGCCCATGAAGGTCGGAAAAACAATACGGCGGTAACTAAAGGAAGCGAGTAGCGTCTGTAAAGAGGTAAAATTCAGTAGACAAAAAATACCGGGCAGTTAGCCCGGTATTTCATTTTAAACCTCCACCTGGGCAACCTTCACTGTCCAGTTAAATGGATCTTCTTTTTTACCAAGTTGGATTCCAGTCATTTCATCATAAATACGTTGAGAGAGCTCACCGATTTGACGATCATTGATGGCAATTGCTTGATCATTCCAATTTAATTTACCAACAGGAGAAATGACGGCAGCCGTGCCTGCCCCAAAGACTTCCTCCAGTTCCCCGCGTTCATGGGCTGCAAAAACCTCTTCAATTGAAATTTTCTCTTCTCGTACAGGGATATTCCAATACTTTAATAGTTCAATGACGGAATCACGTGTAACACCAGGTAGTATGCTTCCATTTAACCTTGGTGTGACAACTTCACCGTTAATTTTGAAGAAGATGTTCATGCTGCCAACTTCTTCGACGTATTTATTCTCTTTAGCATCAAGCCAGAGGATTTGAGCAAAACCATTTTCTTCTGCCTTTTCTTGTGCCTTTAGACTAGCCGCGTAATTTCCAGCTGTCTTAACATGGCCAACTCCACCAATCACTGCTCGGACATAATGCTCTTCCACATATATTTTTACTGGGCTCAATTGATCGCCATAATAGGCTCCCGATGGAGAAAGGATGACAAGCAATTTATATTGTTTTGCAGGTCGGACGCCAAGATAGGGCTCTGTTGAGAAAATAAACGGTCGAATGTAAAGTGAAGTCCCTTCACCCTCAGGAATCCAATCTTTTTCCGTTAAAAGTAATTGTTTAATGGCTTTTAATAAAAAATCCTCATCAATTTGCGGGATACAGAGTCGATCGCAGGATTCATTCAAGCGTCTCATATTTTTTTCTGGACGGAAGAGCTGGATACTTCCATCTGCTGTCTTATAGGCTTTCATTCCTTCAAAGATTGCTTGTCCATAGTGGAAAACCATCGCAGAAGGATCAAGTGTTATTGGCTCGTAAGGAGTAATTCGCGGATCACACCAGCCGACTTCATGATGATAATCCATAACAAACATGTAATCGCTAAAATACTTCCCAAAACCAAGTGAAGCAAAATCAGGCTTTTCCTTTAAAACTTCTCTTTGAATAAATCCAATTTCTTGTTTCATGGCACACCTCTTGTCGATTCTCTACTATAAAAGTAGGCTTTGTTTTAGCGGAAATTCTAAAAATTAAAATTAACTGTATTATCTAACTATACCACTTTTATACCATCCACATCCATTCTCTAGATTTAAAATGGACAGACAAAAGGATGAGGAATAAAATCCTTAGCCTTCATTCCACTAAGAGTAGAGGTCCTAAGCATGGGAAAATTCACCTAATTGCTCTTTTGAGAAATACATGTTACCATAAGGTCACATGATAAATGAAACAATCTATTCACATATTGTGACCAGAATTTACGTTTCTCACGAAAGGATCGTTGCAATGGAAGACGAACTTTCCACTTTATTTAAAGCTTTAGGTCATCCAATTCGAAGAAGGATATTGGATATTTTGAAGCAATCAGCTAAGACAACTGGTGAACTAAATGAATATTTTCCTGAAGTGACCAGATATGCAATTATGAAGCACTTAACGATTTTGGAGGAAGGGAAGTTGGTAGTGGTTAGACGGGAAGGAAAATATCGACGAAATTTCCTCAATGCCATTCCACTTCAGGAAATGCATAATCGTTGGGTAGGGCAATACATGCAAACTACCGCCAATTCACTATTAAATTTACGATCAGTCATTGAAAAAACAGGAGGAGAGTCAGACATGAAAACAACCGATCAAGCACAAAGCAGCGCATTTCGTATCGAGCAAGAAGTAGAAATCAACGCTCCGCGTGAACAGGTGTTTAAAGCCTTAACGGAACAAGCAGGGGACTGGTGGGAATTTCGTATCGCTCCAAAAGGGGTACCATCTCACTTTACGTTTGAGCCTGTTCCGGGCGGGCAATTCATTGAAAGATGGCGTGAAAATGAAGGGGCTGTCTGGGGGAACGTTTATTATGTGAATGCACCAGAAGAAATTCGTCTCCATGGTCACTTAGGGATGCAAGGAGCGGTAAATAGTTCTTATACGTACCGATTAGTAGAAAAAGACGGGGCTACTTTGCTGCAACTTTCTCATACTGCTTCAGGAATCCTTCAAGAGGACTGGGAACCATCACATACTGAAGGATGGAAATATTTACTCGGCACGTTACTTAAAAATTATGTAGAAAAAATAAGTCTTAAAAGTTGAAGGTAGTGGAGGTTAATCATATTGGTAGATGTTTTTACTGAAATAATTATCGACTGCCCTGTGGATCAGGTTGCAAAGTATGCGACGAATCCAGACAATGCCCCAGAATGGTATGTAAATATTCAATCGGTGGAATGGCAAACGAAAAAACCATTGAAGTTGGGTTCTAGAGTTGCCTTTAAAGCACAATTTCTTGGGAGAGAACTTGCCTATATTTATGAAATAACAGAATATATTCCAGAAAATAAGCTAGTGATGAAAACCGCACAGGGACCGTTTCCAATGGAGACGATCTATACCTGGGAAGCTATAGACAGTCATCACACCCGAATGACCTTAAGGAACAAAGGGAATCCAACTGGTTTTTCAAAAGTCTTTGCCCCGTTTATGGCCCCCATGATGAAACGAGCAAACAGGAAAGATTTAAAAAATATAAGGGAAATTCTTGAATCCTAAAAAAGACAGGAGCCCAAAAAGAAAACGCCGCAAATGGGCGACTAAACATGGAGAAAAAAGTGAACCCATCCGGAATCTGACAAATTCCGGATGGGTTCATAGGCTCTAATAATACGTACTTTCGGTTAAACTACACTTTTGACATTTCCTCATACCTGGGGTTTCCAAAAATATATGCTTACAGCCACACTGAATGGAATGAATTTTCCCATTTAAGTGATGGATCTTTTGTTGCAAAACAACTATTTCTTCCTTTAATCTTTTTATGTTATCGGAGTCATTATTATCGATAAATTCTTGATCCATCAGTGACAAATTCCTCCGCTTTTTTCTTCATTTCTTCATCAATCGCTAATTCCACGCTATTGGTCCCCTCTTTTGCCATCCCCCGAATGTCATGGGAAATTCGCATGGAACAAAATTTCGGGCCGCACATGGAACAAAAATGAGCCGTTTTTGCTCCCTCAGCAGGAAGTGTTTCATCATGGTACTCCCTTGCACGTTCTGGATCCAATGATAAATTAAATTGGTCTTCCCATCTAAATTCAAAACGAGCTTTTGATAAAGCATTATCCCTTATTTGTGCATCCGGGTGGCCCTTGGCTAAATCAGCAGCATGAGCAGCAATTTTATAAGCAATAACACCATCGCGGACATCCTCTTTATTCGGTAAACCAAGATGTTCTTTTGGTGTCACATAGCAAAGCATGGCTGTTCCGAACCAGCCGATCATCGCAGCACCAATTGCAGAAGTAATATGATCATATCCTGGAGCAATATCGGTTGTTAATGGTCCTAAGGTATAGAATGGAGCTTCTTTACAGATTTCCATTTGCTTATCAACATTTTCTTTAATTAGATGCATTGGTACATGGCCAGGGCCTTCAATCATCACTTGGACATCATGCTGCCAGGCGATCTGCGTTAATTCACCTAACGTTTCCAGTTCTGCAAATTGCGCTTCATCATTCGCATCGGCTATGCTTCCAGGACGTAAACCATCTCCAAGTGAAACAGAAATGTCATAGTGCTTCAAAATTTCACAAATTTCTTCAAAGTGGGTATAAAGGAAACTTTCTTGGTGGTGGGCCAAGCACCACTGTGCCATAATTGAGCCGCCGCGGGAGACAATCCCTGTTGTCCGTTTTGCCGTCATCGGAATATACCGCAGCAGGACGCCAGCGTGGATGGTAAAATAATCGACCCCTTGTTCGGCCTGTTCTATCAATGTATCCCGGTAAACCTCCCAGGTTAAATTTTCGGCTACTCCATTTACCTTTTCGAGTGCTTGATATATTGGCACTGTACCAACTGGAACTGGTGAGTTACGGATGATCCATTCCCTAGTTGTATGTATATTCTTTCCGGTTGATAGATCCATGATGTTATCTGCCCCCCAACGGGTCGCCCATGTCATTTTTTCAACCTCTTGCTCTATTGATGAAGTGACCGCTGAGTTGCCAATGTTTGCATTAATTTTGACATGAAAATTTCGGCCAATGATCATAGGTTCGGCTTCCGGGTGATTTATATTTGCCGGAATAATCGCTCTCCCATTGGCAACCTCACTACGAACAAACTCAGGATCGGCATTTTCTCGAATCGCTATGAACTCCATTTCAGGGGTGATTATGCCTTTTTTGGCGTAATGCATTTGCGTGACCGTTTGCCCTGCTTTTGCACGAAGAGGTCTTTTATTAATGTTTGGAAACCATTCGAGATTCGCTCGTTCATCATCTTCGAGATATCCGTTATCTTTAGGTTTTATTTCTCTTCCCTGATAGGCCTCAACATCATTACGCTCGAGAATCCATTTCTTGCGGATCTGCGGAAGTCCCTTTCTGATATCGACATGATAATTGGAATCTGTATATAGACCGCTCGTATCATATACGCGAACAGGGGCATTGTCTTCTTCACCAAATGATGTTACGGTGCGCCCCAGCTGAATTTCTCTCATTGGAACCCTAATATCAGACCTTGATCCTTCGATATACACTTTTTTACTTCCTGTAAATTGCGATTTTAACTCAATGTTCACTTCAGTTTGATTTTGCATGTAACTTCCTCCTAATAAATAGTAGATTTTGCGATCTAGGAGTTACTGCATAAGTTCCATTACAAGCACCTCAGGGGCAGACTTATAAATGAAAGACAATAAAAAAAGGCTCTGTTTACACAGAACCTGATTTTTCGTCAAAAAGTAGTGGCGCAGAAAAATAATTAGTACGCCTTTGAAACTACTTCCCTACGCTGGTATAATCCAGATCAGGTTCAAAGGGTCAAAGAATTTAACGCATTCTTCTCTCAGTCCGAGCTATCGGACCCCCCTAGTAGAACTATTGAAACAGTATAAAATATGTTGTTTACTTTTAAAAAATAACATAGGTTTTAGAAAAATAAAAGAAATAAGTGAAAATATTTAAAAAAATATTTTTGTAGTTTTTTCAATTAGTGTACTTTTCATTTTGTTTACAAACCTATCGGACAGTCCAAAATGAAGGCTTCTCTTTTTTTTAAACAAGGGTATAAACAAGGAATTCTGAACAAATACTTTAATTGTTATTTACTAAAAGGAGGTCATGAACATGGATGCACAAAGAGCACAGGAAATTGCTAGTTCACCAGCTATGGCTAATGTAAAGTATAATGGAACACAGATTTATATTGAGCATGTAGACCAAAATAACGGTACAGCCACAATCCATCCTCTTGAAGAACCAAACAATAAACAAAGTGTTTCTGTATCAAACCTAATAGAACAGTGATTCGTCAGCTTGCTTTTATTAAAACATTGTTTTTGAAAATAGCCGTATGTAAACACATTCGGTTATTTTCTTTAATAAAGATTTAAAGCGTTTAATCGACCGAACTCCGCAAAAAGAAGTGAGAAGGGTCGCCAATAGAGCGTCTAAGCGACCGAGCTTGCCAAGAAGAAGCGAGCCCGGTCGTTAATAATGTATGCAGATAATGAAGTTTGCAAAAACAAACATTCATCTACAAATCAGCGATGCATGGTCCACATGCCAATATCCTTAAAGCCGAGTCGTTTATAAATTCTGCCAGCTTCAGGGTTGTCATAAAATAGGCAAAGGGTTTTCCCTTCATTTAGGACATCTTGAACAACCTTTTGCATAATAGAAGTGGCGAGACCTTGCCGGCGATATTCCTTCCTAGTGCAGACACCTACAATCATTGCCGACATTGAATTTTCCGCTGCGGTTGAGGCACAAGCAGTCATGACACCATTGTCCTCTGTAAAGTAGGTTCTTGATGTATGAGCCTCCATTGATTGTACTAATACGTCCCGGGCGTCACTTCTTACGGAGAATTCCTCAATGGAATGGCGGAGTCCTATGATTTGATCGACATCATCGATACTAGCCTTTTTATAGGCGACATCATTGGGGGATAGGCATTCAGCGGTACTGCATTCAGCAAAATAAGTCACTTGCTTCTTACCAAGATGTAGCTCATCATAAACTTCAAATTTCGCTACAATATCTGATTTTCCGGAGAGGAGAATGGGCTGGCTGTAGTTTTTCATAATCGATACAAAACCACTCGTATCGAATTCTCCTTTTGCATAAGGAATAAAAGATTGATGGAATCGAAGTAGGACGGCTTTAATCATGTCCTGTTCGTCAAACTCGGCCCAAAGTTCTTGTGATTCAGAAGAATAACCGAAGGCCTCAATATCCCCAATAATAAATAGATTAATAGATGGTTCCTCACTTAAAAAAGCGAGAACCTGATGATGATCTTGGTCCGTAAGCTTTCTAATCAAGTCAATTCCCCCCTTGAAAAATAAAACCTAAAAATCTCCTATTTATCTACAATACATCAAAATAAAGGAATAATCCAAAAGATCGACTAGGAACTAGTTCCCTATTTGATAATAGGGAATCAAAGGGGATTAAAATTAAACCCCAATTTTTTCATAATTAAACTAGGAGTAGATTATTTGTAGGATAGAAGGATAGAAGCGGAATATTTTAGTGACTAAGTTTTTACTTCCTGAATAAGAGAAAATCCCCCAATCAAACAAATGATCTGGCGGAAATTTAAAGAGAAAATACCGATGTTATAAACAAGGGATACTGACAAAATAACAGTATCCCTTGTTTTATTCTGATTATCTAGCAAAATAATTAATTAGTTATTTTATGATAATCATTTTGGAAGTTGTTTTAGGTTGTAAATATCATCCCCAGATGTAATTCATTCTAAATCTTAGGTACTAGTTAATATTAGGATTTACCTTTATAACTTCCACATTCTTACTTTGTAGGGAATACTAATAATTTTATTGTTTACTTTTAGGGAAGTACTCCTTATTCCTCTTTTTTGGGGGATACATGGTGAGAAATTAATTAAACTTTTACCCTAAAATAATTGTTTCAAATGAAAAAACTACCCAATGGTGTGGATAGCTTTTTCAGATACTTAAATATTTTAAGGTTTAGTGTTTTTCGACACCATTAATATGATGTAAGCAAGAGTGATTTTTTATTCAAAATTAATTAATGTGCAATATTATTTATACAATTCAATCTTGGTTTAGAATAATACTCAATGAGTGCCTAAGACAGGTGCTCTTTTTTAATGGGGAATAAAATCGAAAAATAAAATCTATAACACTTTACTTAAGAAAGCTTTGGTCCGTTCGTGCTGCGGGTTACCGAACAATGCATTCGGTTCATTTTCTTCGACAATATAACCGCCGTCCATAAAGATCACTCGGTCCCCCACTTCCCTGGCAAAGCCCATTTCATGTGTAACAACTACCATGGTCATACCTTCTTTAGCCAGCTGTTTCATTACCTCTAAAACATCTCCTACCATTTCAGGGTCAAGTGCGGAAGTTGGCTCGTCAAATAACATAATTTTTGGATTCATTGCAAGTGCCCTTGCAATCGCAACCCGCTGTTTCTGTCCTCCGGATAATTCGCCTGGATAGCTACTAGCTTTTTCTATTAGTCCCACTTTATTAAGCAGTTCTAGCGCTATTTTTTCGGCTTCTGATTTCTCAGTACCGCGAATTTTTATAGGACCTAGAGTAATGTTCTCTAACACTGTTTTATGAGGAAATAGATTAAACTGTTGAAAAACCATACCTACTTCTTGTCTAACTTTGTTTAAATTAATTTTTGGATCGGTAATATCATTACCGTTAATGGTTACCTCGCCGCCTGAGATTTCCTCCAAGCGATTTAAACAGCGAAGGAATGTACTCTTCCCTGATCCAGATGGACCAATTACACAAATGACTTCTTTTTCTTGCACTACTGCATTGATATCTCTTAAAACCTCTACTTTTCCAAAAGATTTACTCAAGTTTTTTACAGTTATAATACTCATCGAAGCTGAATTCTCCTTTCGACGATATTAGCAAGAATGGTTAACAAGTAAATGATGATAAAGTAAATAACACCAACAGCCAGCCAAATCTTAAATGCTTCAAAAGTAGCCGAAGCTTGAATCTGACCTTGCTGTGTTAAATCCGCTATACCAATGACGGATAAAAGTGAAGTATCTTTCAAGCTAATGATTGATTGGTTCGTAATAGTAGGGAGCATTCTTCTAAATGCTTGTGGAAGCACCACATACCTCATGGTTTGTGCACCGGTAAATCCGATTGATCTTGCAGCCTCAGTTTGTCCTTTATCAATGGATTGGATGCCGGCTCTGATAATCTCAGCAAAATAGGCCCCTGCATTGATGGCGACGGTAATAATCCCGGCAACCGTACTATTTAGGGAAATCAAGTGTAATGAGTTAACACCAAAATAGATAAAAAACAATTGGACAATAAACGGCGTTCCACGAATGGCATCAACATAAACCTTGGCAATCCAGTTTAAGATCTTGAAAGGTGCAAGTCGCAATAAGGCAACTACTAAACCGATTAAAAAACCAAGTATAATCGCTATTACAAATATATAAAGGGTCACTTGAAGTCCTTGAAGTAAAATTGGCAATGCCACAGCTATTATTTTCACTTAATTCATCTCCTTCCAAGTAAGCAGGCACGTAAATGCGCGCGCCTAGTATTGATTAAAAATCTTATTTACCAATATATTTTTTTAAAATCTTATCGTATGTTCCATCTTTTTGCAGTTCTGCAAGACCTTTATTTATTTTTACTAATAAATCTTTGTTTTGTCCTTTTAACACGGCAATACCGTATTTGTCCCCATTCAAACGGTCACCCACGATTTTTAAACCAAGATCTTTTTGGGCAATTGCATAGGAGATTACAGGATAATCTTCGATTAATGCATCAGCATTTCCATTTGCCACTTCCTGGAACATCGCAGGGCTATCATTAAATTGAACCACTTTAATTCCTAGTTTATTAGCATTATCCAATGCATATTTTGAACCAGTCGTTCCTTTTTTAACTGCAACCGTTTTTCCTTTTAGGTCATCAACGGATTTAATCGTTGTATTATCCTTTTTGACAACAACTGTTAATCCTGCATTAAAATATGGTGTTGAGAAATCAACGATCTTCTTTCTTTCATCCGTAATGCTCATGCCTGCAATCGCTACGTCAAGCTGATTAGCTTGCATGGCAGGTATAATTCCGCCAAAGTCCATAGGAGAAAGATCGATTTTAAAGCCTTGATTTTTGGCAATTGCATTAATTAATTCAATATCAATTCCTTTATATTCATTCCTATCCTTAAATTCAAACGGAGGGTAAGTTGTATCCACACCGATTTTGTATACTTTTGAGTCATTTCCCGCTCCGCTAGTCGATTTATCTTTCGTTCCACAAGCCGCTAAAAGAAGCGTAAGAATTAAAAATAAGCTAATGAATTTAATTTTCTTCATTTCAATCCCACCTTTTAATCTTTTAATATAAAAACTTAGAAAATGCTTAAATCTCATAAACAGTTTGAGTTTCAAAAGGGACTTTCAATGCATATAAAGTCTATCGGTTCAGCCTCTCTTTCTTAGGATTTAGTTGTAGGAAGTGTTAGGCATTATCCTCATTTGGAAGCGTTTCCAATTCTACCATTTAAGAAGATATAATTGATCTTATAACCCAACCTACAAAAAAATACAAATAACTACAGATTATTCGAAATAATTTTAATAATCTGAATACAAAATCGACTTCTACATTTATATAGCCCTGCCTTTATAATCAATAGGATCAACATAATGAACGTGGCAAGATACATCCTTGGTGAATCCATCGCCCATACTGTTAACTTTACAGCTAAGTTAGACTCTATTGCATAACATATCCGCTGGTTAAATACCTCAGCTTTATTTTCGTCAATTAACGACTTTCGCTGGCGTTCTCGATCCTTAAACATTGAGCGCTGCATTTCGAATGCTAACGGTAAAAAGACGCAGGTTGTCATTTCTTTTTACCACTATAGGAGTACAATTTATTTACTTAAAAGAGAATATGGACACACGAACATCAACAGGAAAGGCTATGTTTCAAATGATGTGCGTTATTGCTGAACTTGAGAGAAACCTTATTGCAGAACGAGTAAAGGAGGGATTAGAAGCTAGTAAAAAACGAGGAAAGAATTTCGGTAGACCGGAGGTCGATAAGGATAAAGTAACATTGGCCCTACGAATGTATGACAGTAAGGAATACTCTGTAAAGGAAATTATAGAAGGCACTGGTATTTCACAAGGTTCTTTATACAGAGCTATTCAGAAATGAACCCTAGAAACAACATAAGAAGCATACACTGCTCAGGTTTCCCCATATCATCTCTCCACTTAAATGCTACTTTGCGGTCTATAACAGCAACACTGTGACTAGGCCTCATTGAAAGCAAAGGCTTTTATCAATTAAGGGGTATTTTCTTATTCAACAAACGGGCTATTATATACAGTATGAATTTCTACCGTATTCAACGTATGTAATGATTTAAAAATGATCGAATTTCTATCTTTGCTAACACATTATATACAGTTATTTTTTATAGTATTCAATGTATTCAAAGATATAAAAAATAGACATGAATAATAGGGGAAAGTTGCAACCTTGAAGTTTAGTGTGGAAGTGTACTTCTTCCAGACTAAACTTTAAGGACAGTAAGCGAAAGCGCGGTAGGGATGAAAGAAAGACTAGTTGCCTGTTTAAGAGATTGCTTAATCGCATGATCAATTGTTACCCAAAGAGGGCTAAATTCAAGTCCTTAAATCCCGTATCTATGACTACATGTAATCAAAGATTAAAGGTGCATTCTTTCAACATTTTTTGATTTGATACTGTATATATGGGGCATATTGTTGAACAACGCCTAGATATTTAGGTTAAAGTTTAGAAGAGATTGTGAAATTTTGTACTTAAAGTAACGGAGCAGGTTACTCGAAGAAGGAATAATGACATTATATAAAAAATAAATAAATACTAATTAACTAAATTTGAAAGAGAAACAGGCGAAATCCATGAGAAGGGTGGCAAGGATATGAAATTCAAAGGCCAGGCTGTCTTGACCTCATTCTTTCGGAAATCGTCGCTAAATTTGAAGCCATCATTCGTTGAGATGAAGTCAAGTTTCCAGAAGGCGAAAGGAATGAAGAAGAAGGCTATGGCAACCATAAGCCTAGCGACAAAAAAAGGTCGGTTAATGCTAACCGGCCTTTTATGTACATATTCAATTAGGGTTTAGGTTTTTTTGGATTTTGTTAGCGGAATGTTTACTTAATTATTGCGAAAGAAGAACCAGTGGATACATTACCACCGTAATACTCAAAACTATCAGTCCCCTTACCATCGACGGTTCCGGAAACCGAGACATTATTGTAATCTTTGAAAGTACCCTTAGAAAGTTTGATGTACTCGTCGAAATCGATCTGGACATTTTTCTCAGAGTATTTTGAGGTAGAATAACTCTTTGGATTGAATGTCCAGGTAAGATTGATAGATTTAGTACCAGCAGGAGTTTCATCACCTGTGCAATTTCCTTCTTCATCGCAAGTAAAATCAACTTTATATACTTCTACTGTCTGATTCACTTTGGCCGTACCTTTGTTAATGTCAATAACCGCTTTGGTTGCTGGTACTACGGCGCTGCCATAATAGTATTCGTCTTTTTCATAATCGTAGGTTTGGTAATAAAGGATGTAAGAATCCTTACCTTCAAAGTTAGTAGAAAGGTCTACAGAGGTATCGACAGTACCTTCTGACCCATAGAATGAAGTACCTTGAAAAGAGCCTTTGTATACAGGGGAATTGCTTTGCGCCATTGCTGGCAGGGCCATAGTTAAAAGGAACACAACCGTCAGAATCAATACTTTCACTTTTCTCATTACGAACCTCCAGTTATTGGAAACCTAAACCACTGTAATAATTTTACAATATAGAAGAAAAAAAGTATTTAAGTAAAGTTCGACAATTTTCACACTTTGAAGAAAATGATAGGGAGGTGTATTAGGATTTGATGGAAAAAGCTAATTTAATATTCAATTAAAGGCTGTATTTGATCCAGGAGGATTACGGCCTTTTTTGTTGAACTCCTTGTTGAACTAACGAAGCAGTTTAGTTGAAGAAGGTATTCGATTATAATGGCATTAAAATACAGTGAAATTAGGTGTTAATTTGGGTATTTCTATAAAACAAAGTGACATTGATTTCTCAACTTTTATTGGTAAAAAAGTTACTGACATTATTCCAGTAGGTAAAGAGCTCATTAATGTGAAGTTTGAACAGGGGAGTTTAAATGTGGAATGTCCTTGGAGATTAAGAAATAGGGACGGCATTTTAGTAGGTTCTACGGAACAACGAGGAATCGGTTTTCTATCCACTTTAAAAAAGCATTTATTAGAGATTCCAATTACGAGTATTTATCACTTTGAACCAACGGAAGATTTGGTAATCGAATTTAATAAAGAATTGTATTTAGACTTATTTGCTGATTCAACATCTTTTGAACAGTATCAATTGTATGAAGGGGAAAGACTGTTTTTGATTGGTAAATGAACGATGTTCTTCAACTAACAGGTGCTTTTGCTCAATATCCTAAATTATCAATGAGCCGAAAATATGCAGTTTTTTATTCATTACTTGCATATTCTCGGTTTTTTATATTCAAAAAACATACTGCCAAAACAGCATTTTTTAATTGCCAAATACAGATGGTGATTCGTACATTTATTTTCGGTGCAATTCTAATCTTTCCAATCGCATTTGTTGAATATATTTGAAACAGAAAATTTTATCAGAACTGATATTGGAACGGTTTTATTTTCTTATGGAATATTTGAGGAATTTTCTAAATGGTTTGTTCTTTATTTTATTGCGTATCGAAGTGCCGAATTTGATGAGCCTTTTGATGGGGTTGTTTATGGAACCTCAGTTTCTTTGGGTTTCGCAACTGCTGAGAATATTATATATTTGATGTCAAATGGGGTAGAAATCGCTTTTAACCGAGCTTTGTTACCTGTATCTAGCCATGCTTTATTTGGGGTTATTATGGGTTTTTATATGAGTAAAGAGAAATTTACCCCAGGAACGAAAATATTCTGGATGGTTTTATCGTTATTAATTCCTTCTGTATTACATGGAATATTTAATTATTTAATGTTAAATGAAGAATTATGGGTATTTATAATTCCATTAATGATTTTCCTATGGTCGTTGGGGATGAAAACAGTACAAACGGCAGAATCTTTAAGTAAGAACCATTTTAATAAACAGCACAGTATATAAGGCTTACTTTTAACTAAAGAGAATTGCAAATTTTTGTGGAAAAATCTTAATAATAACTTAATTTTAGTTCTAAAAGGGGCAGAAGAAATGTCGGATTAAAAGAATTACAGATTTCATATTGGGGATTCTTAAAAGGAGAGAGAATTTCTTTAATTGTCATTATTATTATGGCTATTCCTTTAATCTGAATTTTTGTATGGTAACAAGAGGATTTTAAGATTCTTTTCATTTAATTTCCCATAAAAGTTTCCTTTGACTAAAAAAATTTGTAAAATAAATTATATTTAGAAACTACTTCTTTGCTCCTTAATATAATTTATTTAACAAATGAGATTTTTTTACTCAAAAAGTTTCCTTGGTACAACATATTTAGTGTATACCAATAATGAGGTGATGAAAAAATGAGTGAGGATGTAAAAGAACTGCCTATTTCGGTGGAAGAAGGTTGGAAAAATAAAAGAACACAATCGACTTTACCAGAAGTGTATAGAAGTGTTCGTATTCCAAAGACTGGTTCTTGGATAAAAAAATTCCTTGCTTTTGCAGGACCAGGTTACTTAGTGGCGGTCGGTTATATGGACCCAGGTAACTGGGCAACAGATATTGCAGGAGGATCCCTATTCGGATATACGTTACTTTCTGTTATATTATTGTCTAATTTGATGGCAATTCTACTACAAGCACTCGCTGGGAAGCTAGGGATCGTGACGGGAAGGGATTTAGCTCAAGCGTGCCGTGACCATTACAGTAAGCCAGTCGCAATGGGTTTGTGGATTTTATGTGAACTAGCGATAGCTGCTTGTGATTTAGCGGAAGTGATCGGTTCGGCAATTGCATTAAATCTTTTGTTTGGAATTCCGTTGATATATGGTGTTATTATTACGGCTTTAGATGTACTAGTGGTATTGCTGCTACAAAATAAAGGATTTCGCTTTATTGAAACGTTGGTTATTGTCTTAATTGTTACGATTGGAGGTTGTTTTGCAACTGAAATGTTCCTTTCTAAGCCTGATGTAGGTGGCATATTAAAAGGCTTTGTTCCAAGCACAGAGATTATTAGTAACCCAACGATGCTTTATATTGCCATTGGTATTTTAGGTGCAACAGTCATGCCACACAACTTGTACCTTCATTCATCAATCGTTCAGACTCGAAAGTATCAACAAACCAGTTTGGGGAAACGCCAGGCTATTAAATATGCCACATGGGATTCAACCATTGCACTGTTCTTTGCATTATTTATAAATGCTGCTATCTTGATCCTTTCCTCTGCCACATTCCATAAAGCAGGATTGACGGAAGTGGCAGATATTAATGATGCTTATCATTTACTTACTCCGATTCTAGGAACGACAATTGGAAGTATTTTATTTGGGGTTGCGTTGCTTGCTTCTGGTCAAAACTCAACATTAACAGGGACATTGGCTGGTCAAATTGTCATGGAAGGCTTTTTGAATATTCGCCTCCCAGCTTGGCTTAGAAGACTTATTACCCGATTAATTGCTATTGTACCTGCTGTTATAGTAACTGCTCTTTATGGCGAAAGCGGAACCACTCAACTTCTTATATTGAGTCAAGTTATATTGTCTTTACAACTTTCGTTTGCGGTTGTGCCTCTTATTAAATTCACTAGCGATAGGAAGAAAATGGGTGAGTTCGTCAATCCAATTTGGCTTAAAATTCTTGCTTGGATTGTAGCAATCGTCATCATTTGTCTGAATGTATATTTACTGATTCGAACGTTTTTTGGTTAGTAAATCGACCATTTTTAATTGAAAAATTACCATGTAAATTATTTGACGGAACGGCAATCTCATAAAGGGGTTGCTTTTTTTATTAAGAAATTTATTAAAAAGATTTAATACAGAGCCAGTAAAAGTTAAACCAGACTACGCTAATGTGACCGCTTGAAAGAGATGACACAGTTTTTGCTTGATAAATTGGGACACTTTTTTCCAGTTTAAAACGTACATTTTTACAATGGAGAGGCATACATGATTGCCTTGGTTAATCAGGCAGATCACCGTTTG
Organism: Neobacillus sp. 204; assembly: GCF_046562815.1. Classification (NCBI taxonomy): domain Bacteria; kingdom Bacillati; phylum Bacillota; class Bacilli; order Caryophanales; family Bacillaceae; genus Neobacillus; species Neobacillus sp. 204. The sequence goes on along the minus strand of NZ_JBJORY010000010.1, from coordinate 136,164 downwards.
GCTGTTTTCGGAAATTATTTAATATATGTTTAGGCAGCATATTTATGAATCGATACTCAAGAAAAAATGTATACAAACTAATATTTATACATACTTGCGAGCTCATGCTTGCTGCACTAACGAAGCAGGTTAGCACAAGAAGGAGAATCAGCATAAACCGTCTATTTTAAATAAGAAATGTGATAGAGTGTAGCAATATGTTAAGCTCAGATTATCAAGAATTTGGCAGGTGAGAGAATTATTGTCTGATTCAAGAAAAAGTAAGTTAGAGATGTTATTGAAACAAAATAAAATAAAACAAGCGAAGAAACAACTGGTAGATGACTTACTGAAATACCACGCCATTGATATATCTGATAAAGTGTTTGTAGACTTTGAAGTTTCTGAGGATGTTCATAAAAAAGTATATAAGCTAATTAAGACAGATAAAATTGATGTTTTTAAAATCCCATATGACGAAGAAACACTAAAGTTAAAGATTGATTTTTTATTTGATTATTTTAAGATTTACGAAAATGAAAATATCCTCTTTTATCCATCAACTTTTGGATTTTATTATAGAAGTAGTAATCAACTTTATCTTGATTTTCCTCTTGCAATAACGTTACCTCTAATAGAATGCAAAAGATTTGTTCAAAAACTGATGCTAGAAATGCACGATGACTTGGTTATTGTTTCGGTGAATTTTAATTTTGGTTTTATTTTGAGTGAAGATGAATATTCAGATGTGACAATTGAATATTGGGGACCTGATTTACACAATAAGGATGCATAATCATCTTCTTTGAAAAGATTGTGAAGGATTGTTCTTAAGCTAACGAGTGCTTTAACACATTTAGGAATAAAATTTAAGAGCCTAAAATTTGCAAGTTTTTATGCACTACTTGCGTATTTTGGCTCTTTTTACATTTATATTTTGTCTCGTATACATCGGTAGGAGAGGTTATTTTTAGAAAGAAGATGATCTAGTTCAATATTGGCGGCATCACTATGGTCTGAAAAGGAAGCAAAAGACACTTCCCATCATTCCGTACGTGTCGCGTCGGCACTAAATGGATCGGGAGGGTTTAACCGATATGGAAATTTTACGTTCCTAGGTTAGACCCATTTTAAAGGTGTTTCCGAAGCTTGTTCAGTTGAATCAGTAGTAGCCGTCTCTTGTGCCAACGGAATAACATAAAAAATATTTTAAATATTTTATAATAAAAATGATTGACATAATAAACCCATAAGTGTAAATTACACATATAGAAGAACTAAGGAGATAATCCTATGGCAAAAGATAGCGCCAATCAAACCATTCAACCATCAAAGAGTTTTGTTCTGCCTTTTATATTATTAATTCTTAGTAGAATGTCACTTCATGGATACGAGCTATTTCAAAAGCTTGAAACATTTGGGTTTCATACGATTGATCAAGGAAACTTATATCGGCTCCTTCGTCAGCTTGAAAAGGAAAACCTTGTTTCATCTGAATGGGATACTACGGGAAATGGTCCGGCAAAGCGACGTTACAAAATCACAGAGGTAGGCGTTACATACTTAAAGGGATATGCAAATCAATTAGAAATCTACCAATCAATGTTAGATCAATTCTTCACAATGTATTCTAATTTACTAGAGCTCTATATCCCTTCATTTAAAAGGAAGGATCCAATAGAGAAAGGCACCAATGACCAGAGGAGGAATGAAAATGAGTACAACGACAAAAAAAAGTGAGCAAGTAAAGAAAGCTGCTGAAGTTAAGGAAGAAGGTTATCAAGTCATACCATTTGTAGACACAATATGGAATCAATTCGCACTATCGTTAGATTGGGCAAAGGAACTACAAGAAAGTGGAGAAGAAGCTTATCTAAAGACTGTAAAAGAAACGATTAAGTTCAATAAAGACTTTAGAAATTCTTTTTTAAATCTTTATCAAGAATCTAAAAAGACCAACAGTGAAATCGTTGATAGTGTAAGCGCCCTTTATAAAAAAAATGATGTCTTACAGATTGATTTTCCAGAGCTTACAGACCAATTTCGAGATGTATCTGATCGTGTAGAGAATCTAGGGTTAACTCCAATTAAATTATCCTTCGATCTAATGGATCGATTTGATAATAACCTTGTGGAAAATAGTGAGAATTATGTACACTATGTAAGAGAGCGTCGAAACGACTTGCTAAAAGTTACAAGTGATTATGTGGAAATTGCAAAAAACAACCATGCAAACATCTTTTCCATGATCGAGAAAAGTGTAAAAGTACATGTAAATAATTAATAAGGATAAATCATTAAGATTCATCCTTAAAAATAGTAAAGAGACAATCGTTCGGGCGATTGTCTCTTTTTTAAATTCAAAATCTATTACTTGGATTATAGTTTAAAAATTTTAACGATAAAACAGTCACTGAGCTATCAGCTTGAAAACTATGACCTATAAAATGGGCCCTCTTAAAAAAACCTTATAGCTTAAGCAGCTAACAAGTGACTCTGGTATTGCGATCTGTATGTCAAACAAGCTTCCGAGTCGTATGATAGGCATAGGGAGTCAAGCTCTTTTCAATTCTTGATTGTGCTTGTTTCGTCACTTACAATATACAAGAATTTGGGGGGTACTCTTTTTTTCATGCCTTGAAACGCTTGGGGAATAAGTGATTAGAATTGTAAAATTCATTCAGTTATAAAATTAAATTACTTTATTGTCACTTTTCATTAACTCCATTTAAAAAAAACATATGTCAATGATAACAATAATAATGACAACAATAAAAAAGATAATGTTATTGTTGATGTTGTTATTAGAATTAAAAAAAGAGGTGAAATAACTTATTCCTCAATGTTATCCTTATTAAAACTTAGATCAAAATGGATAAATTATAAACAGATGTTTTTGTCACTAATTATATATCCTTTCATTTAACAAAAAGGCGATAAAGATGATATTATTTGTTATTTTCCAATCATTTTGTTGGAACAATTTTATCAGTTTTCATATTCCTTTAAGACTCTTTTTATATTGATCCGTAAAAATATCTAGATCATGAGTAAATTTAAAGAAGACCAAGCGATACTCTCTTCCGCCTGTTCCAATAATATCAATATTCTAACATATCCTTCTTTCTTAGTCGGCAATCTTTTTTTGATCAGTTTACACTAATTTCCATACTCAATTTCTACGACAACTGCTGCATCATTCTGCCAGAGATGAAAGGCGGCACAGAGAAAAGTTTCCTTTAGCATATCGAGATGTTCCAGTGGATAATAGAAATCCATTAAAAAAGGTCAGATATGGATTTATTGAAAGTGCTAGCCTTATGGATTTGGGCGGCAGCACTACGGTCTGATCAGAAAGGAAAAGCATCTTTCTATCATTCCGTACGTGTCGCTTCGGCATTAAATGGACCGATAACCACGGTCTGTACGGCAAACGCCGCCATACCGAACGAGCCGAAAACCGGAAAACCGGAAAATCAAAAGATTGAAAGATCAAAAGAATAAAAGACAAAAGGAGAGCAGCCGAAACGGCTGCTTTTATTGTTTATTTTTCCCTTTTGCCTTCCGAATCGTAAAACAACGCAAGCCTTCTAAGCTTCCAGCCGGTAGGACACCCGAACCTTTCCGGCTAGAAGCTAAGAAGGCTAGTCAATCGGTCAAGGGGCAAAAAACTTTTTGCTTAAAGGCGTTATCACAACAGCAAAAAACTTTTGTGCAAAGAGCGCCCTTGACCCATTGACTATGCGTGTTTTTCGTTCAACTTGCAAAAGGGGAAAAATCATCCCCCTTTGGGGAACTTACTCGCTTCGCAAGTCAAAAGGGAAAGGAAATCATTAGGCAAACATCAAAAGTCTAAAATCATTAGCAAATCAAAGGAGGAAAAACAAGATGGCAAAAAGCGTGTATGAAATTATTACAAAAAAATCATCCGAAAATTAGAAAAGGGTGTTGTACCGTGGCGCCAGCCATAGACCGATTCAAATGCAGTCAACTGGAAAACACAAAAACCTTACCGGGGAATCAATATTTTCCTAGTAGAGCAGGGGGAATATGCTTCCAAAAAACAGATTTTAGAAGCGGGTGGAAGAATTAAAAAAGAGGAACTGAAAAATTCTCATATCATTGTCTATTGGCTTTGTAAAGAGAAAGAAGACGAAGAAACAGGGGAAAAAAAGACCTTTGCCAACCCCTTTTATTATCGAGTTTGGGAGATAAATAGACAGTGTACCGGCTTAGAAAGTAAAAGAAGCAATGAAACCTTTGATCATGACCCTATCGAAAAAGCGGAGGAAATTTTTAAAGGATATATCAACTCACCAGATTACACATTTCAATCGGGTAAAGCAGTCTATTACCGTCATTCTCTGATATTTTGGAATCCTTTTCTATCTGAAAGCCATTTAAAATAACAATGTCCGTTGGATTTCCAATTTGTTCTCGTACTTCAAATGCAGTCTGACAAGCTATTTCAATCTCTTTTCCATTTATCGTTATATTCATAGATCAACCACCTCCCACAAATCTAACAATTTCCAGATTGTCTTCATTCTCAAGCAAAACTTCCTTATAAGCAGCTTTTGGAATAATTTTTCCATTGCGTTCTACTGCAATTGTTGTCAAATCAAATTTTTGCATAGTTAAAAAATCAAATAAAGATTGCCTTTCCTCCAATACAACAAAGGCGCCATTTACTTTCATTTTTTCACATCCTTTCTAAATTTCCACAAAAAAAGCACAAAATAGGACCTACACCTTTTCGGTGGTGTACCCCATTTTGTGCTTCATTTTATATAGTTAAATTATACGAAGGTTGGGTATTATAGTCAAGAAAAGGATAGACTATTTGTTGGAATTGAACAGAAAACAAAGGTGCCAGATTCAATTCTTAATAAACGGCGTTAAATAAGAATTGAATTCAATAAAGTCATATTTATCAAGGGTTTTAGCGTTTTAAAAGAAATCTAGATTAATCTAGTTGAATTAAACAAATTAAGTATGTGCACCTTTTTGTGCACTGTTTCTATTAAAATGGTAAGTGTGTGGTCGAAAAGAGGAGCTCAAAAAAACTAGGATTTTTGGAGATCCTCTTTCTTTTTGAATCATAAGCAGGTAATTTCAAAAAGCATATGTGGTATTGTACTTTTTTAGATTAGTCGTTATAAAAGATAAGCTTCCTCACTTTTTAACTTTTTTGAAGTCCAAATTGCCAGCTGAAGAGTTAAGGCGTCTTTAAAGCATTTTGGATCGTAGCCTGTTTCTTCCTCTATTTTATTTAGCCGGTATATTAGTGTATTCCGATGAATAAATAATTCATCAGCCGTGTGCTGAATATTCAGATTTTTATTAAAAAAGGTTTCCAGCGTTTCAGTATACTTAATTAGTGTTTGATTTATTATTCGGTTTGTAAACCTCTCAGCGCCGGCTCTGTCGACTTTAAAAATAAGAGCTTTTGATTCAATTTCGGCAAAGGAGATCAGTTCCTCACTTTCATCACTGATTTGTAGAGCGAGATCACAATCTGTGTAAGATTGGCAAAACTTACTTAAAGACTGAAAAGGAATACTGTAGGTAAGCCGAAATTTCACCTTAAGTTTTTTTAATACGCGACAAACTTTCTCTAATATTCTGTCTACTTCTGATGGAATGCATTCTGATACAGCAATTAAGATTCGGTTGATATTGATAAAACCAATAAGTCCTCTGTTCTTGCCTGTTATTTCTTCCAACTCATGGATCAGCCTGTTATTGGAGATTGCACGCTCAGTCATTTGAATGATAAAGGTGACAAATGGAGGCTGAAGTTTTATTTCAAGTAAATTCAATCCCCGTTCAATATGGCTGTTGGATGGGGACACTTTTAATAATTCCTCAATAATCATTTCTCTTGTCCGCTGCAGCCACTCCGTTTGTGAAGCAATAAACTGCTGCTTAATCATAAGCTCGGTTGTCATCTTGACTATACCGCCCAATTCCTGCATTTCATCGGGGTTACCTGTTATTCCAATTACTCCGACGATTTTATCCTGAAAGATAATCGGTAAATTAATTCCTCGCTGAGCCCCTTTCCAGACGCCTTCCTTGTCAGGGTGAATGGTCAGTGACCGGCCCTTCTTTATTACCTCCAGTGCTCCTTCATGAATATCGTCAATCCTTGACAAATCACCTGAAGCGATAATAATTCCTTTTTCATTCATAATATTAATATTTCGATTTAAGCGCATAGAAGTTTCCTTAACTATATCAATCGCAATTTCTCTAGTTAGCATATTTACCTCCAAAGATTAGTCAATCAATACAAAAAAAACGGAAAATATAGCGTTATATTTGTCTGTTGCGCACGATGAATAAAACCTACAAGACTAGTATAATAGAAAAAAACAGATTTGAAAGCGTTTTCGGAGGGATTCTATGAAAATTGTTATAGCCCCAGATTCTTTTAAGGGTAGTCTTAGTTCAGTAGAAGCAGCATTTTCAATCGAAAAAGGTATTAAAAAAGCTTTTCCTGAAGCAGAAACATTGTTGCTTCCTGTTGGAGACGGGGGAGAAGGGACATTGGACACACTGGTGGCTGCGACAAAAGGGAGAAGGGTTCCAGTACGCGTGACCGGTCCTTTAGGCAAAAAGGTTAACTCTGAGTATGGGGTTTTGGGAGATGGGAAGACCTGTGTTATTGAAATGGCCAAGGCTTCGGGACTGTGGCTTGTTCCTCTGGGAGAACTTAATCCTTTGAAAGCCACAACATTTGGTACCGGAGAACTTATTAAGCAGGCTCTAGATGATGGGTTTAAATCTTTCATTCTTGCAGTAGGAGGTTCAGCTACCAATGATGGCGGCGCAGGTATGCTTCAGGCTTTAGGTTTGAAGATTCTGGATAAAGAAGGAAAAGAATTATCTTTTGGAGGGGCAGAGCTTTCAAGAATAAACTCCATAGATATAAGCAACTTTGATAGCAGAATTCAAACCTGTACATTCCTGATTGCTTCTGATGTACAAAACCCTTTAATTGGTCCGGATGGGGCATCCTATGTTTTTGGCCCGCAAAAAGGAGCGACTCCGGAAAATGTAGAACTGTTAGACAGGAGTCTGGCGGATTGGGCAGAGGCAGTTGAGAAGGTTACTGGTATCCATTTGCATGATTTGGTTGGTGCGGGAGCTGCAGGTGGGATTGGTGGAGCGTTTCAGGCTTTTTTCCCTGCGGAAATAAGGCGAGGGATTGATGTCGTTATTGAATATACCGGGCTTCATCAAGCTCTTGTTGACGCAGACCTTGTCATTACCGGTGAAGGGCAGGTTGACTTTCAGACCGCTTCGGGAAAAACGCCAATGGGGGTTGCTCAGGCGGCAAAATTACGGAATATTCCAACTGTTATCCTGGCAGGCTCTATTGGAAAGGGAATTGACGCTTTATATCAGTATGGCGTGGTAAGCGTGAACAGTATTATAAATAAACCGATGCAGTTGAACGAGGCTATTGAAAGTGCTGCAGAATTATTGGAAAACGGTACAGAACAAGTTGTCCGTTCCTATTTTTATTATAGAAAACAAAATCAGATGAAGGTGGGTCTATAAATGAGAATCAAACAAACGATTGAGAAAGTTCCCGGAGGCTTAATGGTTGTTCCTTTAATGTTAGGAGCCCTTTTAAACACCCTTGACCAAATGCATTTACCAATGCTCATGGACTTTTTAAAATACCTCGGGGTTGCCCAGACTCCAGAAGGAAATTATGAGTTCTTAAGAATCGGCGGGTTTTCTGAAGCCCTTTTTAAAAATGGAGCCTTGGTGTTGATTGCTATGTTTCTTTTCTGTGCCGGCAGCCAGATGAATTTAAGGGTAGGAGGAACCGCACTTAAGAAAGGTGTGTTGCTTACTACTTCAAAATACTTAACTGGATTAGCAATTGGTCTTTTGTTTGGATACTTCTTTGACCCTATGCATGGGCTGTTTGGTTTATCAACTATGGCAATCATTGCGGCTATGACTAATGGGAACGGCGGGATGTATGCTGCACTGACAAGCCAATATGGCAATCGTTCTGATGTAGGTGCAGTTGCAGTCCTTTCCCTTAATGATGGTCCTTTCTTTACCTTAATGTCCCTGGGGCTGCTTGGGGCAAAATTCCCGGTTATCGCTTTTATTGCAGTTCTGCTTCCAATCGCAATCGGTATGATTTTAGGGAACTTGGATCCCGAGATCCGCGCGTTTTTAAAGGCTGGCGAAATCCTGCCTGTACCATTCTTTGCTTTTGCTTTAGGGGCTGGCATGAACTTTGCCAATTTCTTTAATCCAGCGGTAGTTGCAGCGGGGTTAACAATTGGAATTTTAACTACTGTACTAACAGGTCTTACCGGAATTTTGGTGTTTAAGTTATTTAGAGAAAAAAGTTTCATTGCACCGGTGGCTGAAGCATCCACCGCAGGAAACGCAGCTGCTACACCTGCTGCGATTGCCGCTGCTGCAGCGGTTGCTGCTGGCTCTGGAATGATGAGCAAGGCTGAAGCTGCTGGATATGAAAGTATAGCGGTCCTGGCCACTGCTCAAATCTCTATAGCCGTTCTTACAACTGCTATTTTGTGTCCGATTGCCGTCATTTTTGTCGATAAATATCAAAGAAGAAGAGGCATTGATGGCACATTTGAAAAAGAAGAGAAGAATCCTCGGGTAAAAAAAGAACAATCGATACACGCAGCAAAATAAACATATACCCCTGTGAGTGATCTTAGGGTTAATCATTTCCTTATATGGATAGGGGAAAATTGGGATAATTATTAGAAACTTCTATATTAATAAACTCCAACTTAGTAAGTGAGGGATACTGCATGGAAACAACTTTATTGTATGGAAAAAACGGCCTGTCACTGAATTTGCCTGATTCAGCTTTTATTGTAGAACCAAATAATTTGCCAGGCCTGGAAAATGACGAAACAGCTATTAAAGCTGCTTTAAGCAGTCCTATAGGTACACCTCCGCTCAAGGAGATGGTTAAGCCCACGGATACCGTTGCTATTATTATTAGTGATATCACAAGGCCTACCCCTAATCATAAGCTGGTACCGCTGCTCATTCAGGAACTCTCTCATGTTCCTCTGGGGAATTTTGTTATTATCAATGGTACAGGAACCCATCGTGACCAAACAAGAGAAGAGTTCGTCCGAATGCTTGGAGAATGGGTTGTAGATAATATACGGATCATTAACAATCAGTGCCATGATAAGGAGACTCTTGTAAACCTGGGAAGAAGTAAATTTGGATGCGATGTGTATTTAAATAAGGATTATGTAGAGGCTGATTTCCGGATCGTAACCGGTTTTATTGAACCCCACTTTTTTGCTGGCTTTTCAGGGGGTCCTAAAGGTATCATGCCTGGCATAGCTGGCATTGAAACGATTATGACGTTTCATAACGCAAGAATGATTGGGGACCCGCGTTCAACGTGGGGAAATATGGAAGATAATCCAGTCCAGGAAATGACAAGAGAAATAAATCGGATGTGCAAACCGAACTTTATGTTAAATGTCACATTAAATAGAGAAAAAGAAATAACCTCAGTATTTGCTGGTGAATTATATGAGGCGCATGATAAAGGATGTGCTTTTGTTAAAGAACATGCCATGATTCAATGCGAAAAACGTTTCGATATAGTCATCACTTCCAACTCCGGTTATCCACTTGATCAAAATCTATATCAGGCCGTAAAAGGGATGAGTGCGGCACACAAAATTGTTAAAGAAGGTGGAGCTATTATTGTAGCGTCAGAGTGCTCAGACGGATTGCCGGATCACGGAAATTACTCAAAAATTTTTGGATTAGCCAAAACTCCTGAAACTTTGCTGGAAATGATTAATGACCCGGAATTTAAAATGTTTGATCAATGGCAAGTTCAAAAGCAGGCTGTGGCTCAGGTTTGGGCGGATGTATATGTTTTTTCAGAATTGACAGATGAACAAGTACAAGGAGCCATGCTGCAACCATCACACGATATTGAAAAAACCTTGGGAACGTTATATGAGAAATATGGCAGTGAGATGTCAATTGCCGTATTGCCATTAGGCCCACTAACCATTCCGTATGTAGAAGAAAAAATTCCCGGAGAGGTTTCGGGCCTAGCAAAAAACTTATAACTTGAAGGCAGATTTCATCTATCGGTGAAACTGCTCTTTTTTTCATTTAAAAGAGTTAGACCACACATGATAAAGGCTTTAAATAAAAATGTATTGTGTTAGATTACATAAACCTATATTAATAGTATTTATTTTTGTAATCGCTTTATTTTTTCTTTTACTTTTCCGAAAATTCGCTTATAATAAAATTGTGTTGCAAAATGCATAACTAATATACTAAATTAGAGCGAAATTGTTTCTCGATGGATTAATTTTGCAACAATAAAATTTTTAATATCAGTATAGATTGAACATACAGCTGTAATGGGGGGAATACGAATGAAAGAGAAATATGAACGCCTTAAACAAATAGTAAAAGAAATGGACAATGTTGTTGTTGCATTTTCCGGCGGTGTCGATAGTACGCTTCTCTTAAAAGTAGCGGTAGATGTTTTAGGAACTGAAAACGTTCTGGCAGTTACAGCTGATTCTGAAACATACCCTACTAGTGAATTAGAAGAGGCGAAAATGCTGGCCGGATTAATTGGAGCAACACACCAAGTAATTGAAACCTCTGAATTGAATATCCCCGGTTATGCAGAAAATGACCAGAATCGCTGTTATTTCTGTAAAAATGGATTGTTTGAAGAAGTCGTTCCGATTATGCGGCAAAAGGGTTTTAAAAACGTCGTATATGGTTTGATTGCTGATGATATGAGTGAACATCGCCCCGGTGTCCGTGCTGCCAAAGAGCATGGAGTCCGCGGACCGCTGCAAGAGGCAAATCTTTATAAAGAAGAAATTCGTGAATTGTCAAAACAGTTAAACTTGCCTACATGGGAAAAACCATCGTTTGCCTGTCTGTCATCACGAATTGCTTATGGCGAAAAAATTACTCAAGAAAAACTAACAAAGATTGATAAGTCAGAGGCTTATCTAAAAGGTTTGGGAATCAGACAAGTGCGTGTACGAACTCATCAGGAGATTGCCAGGATTGAAGTAGAACCTAAAGACATGCAGCTAGTTTTAACTCATCATAACGAAATCATAGAAAACCTTCATGGTTTTGGCTATAAATATGTTACCCTTGATCTGCAAGGCTATATGAGCGGCAGCATGAATAAAGTGTTAACAACAAGTCTGAACTAAAGGTGAGTCATCAATGGAAAATAGGAATATTGAAGCGATATTAAAGCAAGTGAGAGATAGAACGATAGATGTGGAACAGGCAAAAACGATGCTGGTCCAATTTCAGGACATGGGCTTTGCTAAATTAGATCATCAAAGACAGAAACGTACAGGGTTTCCCGAAGTGGTGTTTGGTGAAGGGAAAAGCGTGGAACAAATCATTTCGATCATAACCGCCTTAAAGAAGAATATTAATCGTGTTCTGGCTACAAGAGTAGACGAGCTAAAAGCGGCTGAAGTCATCGCTGCCGTTCCCGGCCTTACCTACAATCCAGTGGCAAGAACGCTATTTTGGAAGCACGAAACTGAGCCGGCTGTTTTATATAAAGGCTATATTGCCATTGTGTGTGCAGGAACCTCTGATTTGCCGGTTGCAGAGGAAGCCGCAGTTACAGCTGAAGCGTTTGGAGCTTCGGTAAAACGAATTTACGATGTAGGAGTGGCCGGAATCCATCGGCTTTTTCATCACCTTGATGAAATTGAGAACGCAACAGCGACCGTCGCAGTTGCTGGAATGGAAGGGGCACTTGCAAGTGTGGTTGGCGGTTTAATTAGCAATCCGATTGTAGCTGTACCTACAAGTATTGGTTACGGTGCGAATTTCCAGGGTCTTTCGGCTTTATTATCGATGCTCAATGCCTGCTCTCCGGGAATCAGCGTTGTAAATATTGATAATGGCTTTGGTGCAGGATATTATGCAACATTAATCCATAAAAATCATCATAAAAATATAGTAGATTAAGAGGATGAAAATAAATGAAAACACTCTATTTTGATTGTTTTTCTGGAATAAGCGGGGATATGACCATCGGTGCGCTTATCGATTTAGGAGCCGATATTCATCTGCTCGAAAAAGAATTAAAAAAACTTGATTTAAATGATGAATATAATCTGAACTGGGAAAAGGTTGTTAAGAAAGGAATTTCTGCAACGAAATTTGATGTAATCCTGACTGAAAATGAAACCGATAACAGCCACCATCAAGATCATCATCAGGACAAACATCATTACAAACATCATCACCATCACCAACATGAGCATCATCATGAACATCACCATCATGCCCATCATCACCACCGGCATTATTCCGATATTGTCACAATCATTAAAAATGCAGAATTTAATGAAAATGTCCAGACGATGGCGCTGGCTGTTTTCGAAAAAATTGGAAGAGCAGAAGCGAAGATCCATAATATCCCATTTGAAAAAGTCCATTTTCATGAAGTGGGTGCAGTTGATTCCATCATAGATATTGTTGGGACATGCATTCTTCTCGATCAATTGAAGGTAACCAAAATTGTCTCATCGGCTGTTCCGGTTGGGAATGGTCACATTAAGATTGCGCACGGAAAGTACCCAGTGCCAGCACCGGCTACTTTAGAAATTTTGAAAGGGTTGCCAATTAAAGCAACGGAGATAGAAGGAGAATTGACAACCCCGACAGGCGCTGGTATTCTGTCAGCCCTCACAGAGGAATTTGGCCCAATTCCGTCCTTTAATGTTAATTCAATCGGGTATGGAGCAGGAACTAAAGATTTCCCTGAACATCCGAATGTTTTACGTATCATATTGGGCACTTCTTAATCCAGAAGGTGGGAGCTTATATGCCGCAGCAATTTCCGCATACTGAAGAACATGTCGATCATAATATGGTCAAGATGGAAGTAAATTTGGATGATATACCGGGGGAGTGGCTTGGATATGTAATGGAGCAATTATTTGAAGCCGGTGCCAATGATGTGTTTTATACTCCTATTTTTATGAAGAAAAATCGCCCGGGAGTTATGCTTCAGTTATTATGTGAACAAAAGAAAATCAATGAGATGAAAAAAATATTATTTGCTGAAACGACTACACTTGGCATTCGCTACTATCCGTTATACGTCCACCGCCTGGCCCGAAAATTTTATAAAATCCAAACCCAATGGGGAGAAGTAACAGTCAAACAAGGCTTACACGAGGGGAAAATCGTTCAATATGCCCCGGAATACGAGGATTGCCGTAAAATTGCCAAGGAAAATAACGTTCCCATAAAAGAAGTTTACCAAAAAGTATGGGAAAAAATTGGCACAAACCAATGGGAATAAAAAATCCCTCTTGGTCTGCAGGTAAAGGGAAGTCCTCTATCTTCAATCCTGGAGGGATTTTTCTTTATCGTAACAGGGATTCTATTCTGAACACTAAGATCTTTACTTAAAAAACACGTTGAGCTATGATTGAAAAAAGAGTTTATGTTGATTTTTGCAACAGAAGGTGAAGGGAAATGATTAAAGCTTTGGTAATAGCCCCTTATGAGGGTTTGTTTGAAATGATGAAAGAAATTGATCAAGAAGTGGACGATTTTGAATTACATATTGAATTAGGCAATTTATACGAGGGGGCTAACATCGCAAAGGATGCTGAAAAGAGGGGCTATCATATTATTATCAGCCGTGGCGGTACTGCTTCTATGATTCAGGAGGAAGCGTCAATACCTGTGATTGATATTCAGGTGTCTGGCTATGATGTATTGCGTATTCTAACACTTGTAAAAGGATTTTCAGGAAAAGCAGCAATCGTGGGGTTTGCAAATATCTCTCAAGGTGCAGCTACGATATGCAAACTTCTTGATTTGGATATTAAATCGTATACGATCACGAAGGATACCGAGGTTGAGGAAAAATTAACGAATTTAAAAAAACTTGGATATGAAGTGATCATAGGAGATGTAGTAACGATTCAAGCAGCGAAACAATTAGGCCTGACTGGAGTGCTGATCACATCCGGTAAAGAAGCAATTATGGATTCACTGGAAGAAGCGAGAAGGGCAATTCGATTATTTTCGAAGCTCCAGCAGGATGTTTCTATTTATCAATCGATTCTGGATTGCAGTGAGCAGGCAATTGGAATCATACGTGAAGAGCAAATCATTTATGGAAACGAGCGTTTTAATAAAGAATTCAATTGGATAAAACTGTATAACTCGTCTGTTGTTAAAAGGATGGTACAACAAACGGTTTTAACAAGAGAAAAGCAAACGAACACGCTTCACTTCGATTATACATTGTGGAAATTAACGACATGTCCATATGAGGATACCGTTATATTATATTTCGAAAAAGCCTTTAAAACCGAAGTATCGGACAAGAAGATTAATGGGAATCGTAGTGCACTGGAATTTAACCCATCTGTTTCTTATACCCCTATTGCTGGAAAAAGCGAGCCCCTCCAGAAGATTTTGCAGCAAATTGATAAATACAGTGGTATGAATGAACCTGTGTGGATCATGGGAGAAGAGGGAAATGGAAAAGAATTAATTGCCCAGTCCCTTTATTTAAAACGTAAAAGCAATGATGAACCATTTATCACATTGCATTGTGACCTATTGAGCGAGGAACTGCTGAAGGACCTAATCAGCGAGGGCTTTTTTCGAAAGTACGCCAATAATGTAGTTTACCTAAAAAGCATCGAGAGACTTAACCCATTTACCCAAAAAGAGTTGTATCATTTTCTCAAAAAGGAAGATGTAAAAACGCCAAAATGGGTTGTGTCTTCAGAGGATACCATTGAGGAAAGAGTTAAAAATGGCACATTTAAACAGGATTTATATAATTTATTGGCACAATTAAAGATCCATATACCTCCGTTGAGAGAGCGCGGCGAAGATATTGAGAAGCTGGTGCATATATTTATTTCTGAATTGCATCCTAAATATGGAAATGAAGTAGTAGGGATCAGACTGGATGCGCTCGAGGAACTAGCCAATTATGATTGGCCTGGAAATGTAGAACAGCTTAAACAGGTGATTGAACAACTAGTACCGCAATCACAGTCTTATTATATTGAAAAGAAAGAAGTTGAAACGGTACTTAATCAATTAAAACAGCAGCCAAACAATAACAATGCTGCAATTACCACTATCGATTTAAGTGGAACGTTGGAAGAGATTGAAAAACAGGTGATTACGAGGGTCCTTGAGGCAGAAGAGATGAACCAATCCAGAGCGGCTAAACGTTTAGGTATTAACCGTTCAACACTGTGGCGCAAGCTTAAATAAGAGCTTGCGTCTTTTTTTGCAGAAAAGAAAGTATAAAAATGGGCTTCAAAGGAAGCTTGCGCATTTTTCTTTTGCAAGGTGCCGTTAAAGCGAGCAAAATGCTGTTCAGCAACATTGCTAATTAACAGACATTTGTAAAAGAAG
Source organism: Neobacillus sp. 204 (assembly GCF_046562815.1). Classification (NCBI taxonomy): domain Bacteria; kingdom Bacillati; phylum Bacillota; class Bacilli; order Caryophanales; family Bacillaceae; genus Neobacillus; species Neobacillus sp. 204. The sequence continues at coordinate 120,717 of NZ_JBJORY010000010.1, read as the reverse complement.
TTTGGGTGTGATTAAAAATGCAACAGTTTTACTTAAAAAGAATTTCCACTAACAGATTTTTTGAAATTTTAATAAAACAATATTGCTAAATGCAACCATGTTGATTATAATAATAAATGTAAACGTTTTAAATTATTTAGGAACGAAACAACGAGCTGTTGCAAAATGAAGCGATCGATTAGAAAGAACCCAACTTCTTAAGAAGAGTAGCTAGAGCAGACGTACTATCAGAATAGTAGAAAATAAATCAAAGGGAGGTGAGAAGAATGGTGAAACTGGCTGTTATAGCAGATGATTTAACGGGTGCGAACGATACTGGCGTACAATTTGCAAAAAAATGTTTGGATACGACTGTGTTATTTTCCGAAACGCAATTGCAGGCGTCACATTTAACTGGCGATATCATAGTATTAAATTCAGATAGCCGCGCATTAGGTTCTCAAAAGGCTTACGAGGCAGTCTGTACTCTATCAGCGCAATTAAAAAAGCATGGCATTACAAAAGTGTTAAAGAAGATAGACTCAACGATGAGAGGGAATGTCGGCACGGAAATTGATGCTGTGATGGATGTATTTCAGTTTAAGACCTCGTTCTTGGTTCCGGCTTTTCCGAAGAGTGAGAGAATTACAGTTTGTGGGAAACATTATGTTTATGGTGTGCCGCTAGAGGAAACTGAAATTGCAAATGACCCCACTTGCCCGGTAAATGAAAGTTACCTGCCAAAATTGGTACAGGAGCAAAGTAAGCGGAAAGTCGAGTTAATCACCATTGAAAATGTAAGAAAAGGAAAAAGACGCCTAGCTGAAATAATGAACCAGTTGACTTCGGGGGAAGTTTCCAAAATTGTTGTGATAGATGCAACAACAGAGGAAGATCTTAAGACGATTGTCAAAGCAGCCCAATTTCTGAAAGAAAATGTACTTTGGGTAGGATCAGCGGGCATAGCCTACCATCTTTGCAGTACCGAGCAGCGTAAAGAACCATTTCGCAAAGGACAGAATAGCAATCGGCTTCCTGTGCTCGTCGTAGCAGGCAGTGTTACGTCTGTAACCTATCTGCAGGTTCAAGAGTTAAAAGAGCAAAAGAATATTGAAGAAATCGTTATTTCTCCAGAGAAATTTCTCGACGAACATATGCGAACGCAAGAAATTAAACGTGTTGTCAAGGAAGGACAGGAATTACTACAAAAAGGCGATTTAGTCATAGCTACTAATCGCAGCAGTGAAGCAATTGATCGGGTAAGGGCTATTCAGCATTCACTTGGTTTAACAAACTTGGAAACTGGCAGTACAATTGCCCAGTCCATGGGGTTGATCGCCGGTCTATTAATTGAAAGCAGGGACATTTCCGGTGCCGTTTTAACGGGAGGAGATATTGCTGGTGCTACCTGTAAAGTATTAAATGGCAAAGGAATACGGGTCATCGGTGAAGTGGAAGACGGCCTGCCATACGGAAAGTTGTTCGGCGGCTTATTTGACGGTTTGCCGCTTGTGACGAAAGCGGGGGCATTTGGTACCGAGCAAGCACTGGTTAAAGCACTGCAAACATTAAATGAAATTCATGATGAGCAGGAATCTATTTATTGGAGACACAGCTGCAATGCTTAAAATGGAAATGAATCGGCGGCAGCAAATCAATCCTGTTTATCACCGCCCTGATTAATATTTTATGAAAACGCTTTTTTAAATTTAATAAGTTACTATTGTTTTGCAAACATGTTATAAATGGTATTCGATCATGATTGAACAACTCTGATTGCCATTCTCCGTTGGGAATTATCGATTTTACACTCGAATGAAAGCGTATTCTAATAGACTTGAAGTTATCTATATTCATACGAACAAATGGGAACGATTAAAATTTATGATTATTGGGGGATATTTATATGGGAAAATCAAAATGGCTTAGAATAATTCCTGTTGCATTTGTCATGTACATGCTCGCTTATATCGACCGTATCAATGTTGGTATTTTAATGCCTTACATTCAAGAGGATTTAAACATTAACGCTTCGGCTGCTGGGGATATTGCAGGGATTTTCTTTGTTGGGTATTTGATTTTCCAAATTCCCGGGGGGATTTTAGCAGCTAAATGGTCAGCCAAAAAAACCATTTTTATTCTTATGCTGCTATGGGGAATATGTGCAACAGCTGCAGGTTTTGTTGAGACAGAGGGACAGCTTAAAGCTGCCAGGTTTGCGCTAGGGGTAGCTGAAGGCGGGGTATGGCCGGCTGTTCTTGTTTTATTGGCAAATTGGTTTACGACTAAAGAACGTGCGCGCGCCAATGCTTTCTGGATGGCATGTCTGCCGGTTTCAGCAATGTTGATGTCTCCGTTATCTGGCATACTGCTTAAGTACTTTGAATGGGAGACGATTCTGTTCATCCAGGGCTTACCTCCAATTATTTGGGCATTTGTATGGTATGCAATAGTCAAAGATCAACCATCAGAGGCAAATTGGATGAAAAAAGAGGAAAGAAAGAATTTATTAGCGGAATTAGCAACAGAACAAAACAAAAAAGTCCAATCAGAAGGATATATGGCGGCTTTCAAGAACAAGACGGTTTGGGGCCTTGTTATCATGTATTTTCTTTGGATGACCGGGTTTTATGGGTATACACTTTGGGTGCCAAGTGTAGTCGGAACATTAACAAAAGATCCCGTCATGCTTGGCTGGCTGACAGCAATTCCGTTTACTTGTGCTTTAATTGGCATGCTGCTTAATTCATATTGGTCAGATAAGCGGATGAACCGTGTACAACATGTCGCTATTCCCCTGTTGATTGCAGCCACTAGTATGGTTGTGGGACAATTTGTGTCGTCTCCAGCTCTGCAAATGATTTTGTTGTCGATAACAGCTATAGGTGTTTATGCACCTTACGGCCCATTATGGGCGATTCCAACTGCTATTATTCCCGCTGGTGTTGTCGGTGCAGCACTTGGTTTGCAAAATGCAATTGGCAATTTGGGAGGATATAATGGACCGAAATTTTTCGGTGTATTAAAAGACATGACAGGCAATTATCATGCTGGCTTTTACTTTTTAGCTGCTTCACTCGTTTTATCGGCTGTGATGACGCTCATTTTGGGAAGATTTATTACAAGTAAGAATGAATCTAAATCAATCTTAACAAATGCAAAAAGAAACCAAATATCATAGGTAGCAGGATAATTAGATCGTCTTCGCTAAATCTTTTATAAAGAGGAAGTTTTGCATTATTTCATGTAAAAACAGAACCTGGATAAGCGAAACGAGGAATGATTACGGGAGGAATGTAAAATGGATGCCAATAAACCAAGTATTGCAATTACAATGGGGGACCCATCAGGAGTAGGTCCTGAAGTTATTGTAAAATCATTAAATGATGAGACCATCTATGGAAAATGCCGCCCGTTTGTAATTGGCGACCTTAAAATTCTGAAAAAGGCACTCGAAGTAACAAATATCCAACTTGAGTTAAATGGGATTACACAACCTGAAGAATCTAAGTTTAAATATGGGACAATTGATGTTATTGATTTAGATTTGGTTTCTGAAGATTTACCGTGGGGTGCGGTTTCCTCAGTAGCCGGGAATGCGGCTTTCCGTTATTTAGAAAAGGCAATTGCCCTGGCAAATGAAGAAAAAATCCAGGGGATTTGTACAGCACCGTTAAATAAAGAAGCGCTTCATAAAGCCGGTCATATTTATCCTGGCCATACAGAAATATTAGCCGAGTTAACAAATACAAAAGATTTCGCGATGATGTTATCTGCTCCCGGGTTAAGAGTAATCCATGTAACAACACATGTCGGAATTATCGATGCAGTCAATAAAATTAACGTTGACCGGCAATATACTGTTATTAAACTCGCCCATGATACATTACAAAAAGCAGGGATTAAATCCCCTCGAATCGCAGTGTGCGGCATTAACCCACATGCCGGAGAAAACGGACTTTTTGGAAATGGGGAAGAAGAAGAAAAAATCATCCCCGCTGTGAAAAAAGCGCAGGCAGAGGGAATTAATGTTCAAGGGCCTCTTCCAGCAGATACGTTATTTTTTAGGGCCAGACGAGGCGACTTTGATATCGTTGTAGCACAATATCATGATCAGGGGCACGGGCCAATTAAGGTATTAGGCCTTGAATCCGGCGTCAATATCACGGTTGGGCTGCCGATTATTCGTACGAGTGTCGATCATGGAACCGCATTTGATATAGCAGGGAAGAATATTGCGGATGAATTATCACTCAAGGAAGCGATCAGAATGGCCATTGAATTAGCTCCTGAGAAAATAGTCAAGACGATTTAGAGAACAAAAGGCGTAAGCTTCCTTTGCGCGACGTACACTAGTCGCTGGGCGCTGGATTAAAAAAGGCAGCAAGAGGTTGTTATATGGATCTCTTGCTATCCTTTTAATAAGAACTAATCGATGGACAATATTCAATAATCTTAGTAAATAATAAAAATGCAACACCTCTTTTTAATGGAGGCATCGTTATTCGTACATAAAAAAAGCAATTTTAAACTGAAAGGAGCATGTAAGGATGTCTCTTCCGAAATTCGCAAAAATAAAACAAAAATTTGTAGTGGAAAGTATAAAAAATATTTCTAGGACGATTTCAGAACAATTTAATTTCGTTAAAGCAGATGAAAAAATTAAGCCTGGAATGGAGATTGCGATCACGGTAGGAAGCCGGGGAATTGCAAATATTCCACTTATTGTAAAAAATGTTGCGGATGAAATCAAAAAGAGAGGCGCGACACCGTTTATTATTCCGGCAATGGGAAGCCATGGAGGAGCTACAGCTGAAGGCCAAATCGAGGTTCTCGAAGGATTAGGGGTAACGGAAGATACAACTGGTTGTGAAATTCGTTCTTCCATGGATGTTGTTGAAATCGGTGAAACGTCTGCCGGTATTCCTGTTTATATTGATCAACACGCTTATAAGGCTGATGGAATTATCATTATGGGACGTGTTAAGCCGCATACGGATTTTAAGAAAGATATTGAAAGTGGCGTTTTAAAAATGGCCTCGATTGGGATGGGAAAACATAAACAGGCACTTGCATTGCACACATACGGTATTGAGGGAATCCGAGATATGATGCCTGAGGTTGGAAAAGTGGTGATCCGGAAATCAAATACATTGTTTGGGATAGCAATTGTTGAAAATGCCCATGAGGAAACCGCCATCATTGAAGCAATTGAGCCTGAACGGATTGAAGAACGAGAAAGAGAGTTGCTGGTAAAAGCCTTTGGGTTAATGCCAAGCTTGCCAGTTGATGAAATGGATATTTTAGTAGTCGATGAAATCGGCAAAAATTACAGCGGGACAGGTATGGATACGAATATTATCGGCCGTATTCGCGTATTGGGCGTGGAAGAGCCGAAAAAGCCGATTATTAAATATGTAATTGCATCTAACTTAAGTGAGGCCAGTCATGGCAATGCATTGGGGATTGGTTTGGCTGATTTAACAACGAAGCGTTTATTAGAAAAAATCGATTTGCAAAAAATGAATGAAAATGTGGTTACCAGCACATTCTTGGATCGTGCTAAAATTCCCATTGTACTAGAAAATGACAGGGAAGCATTAAATGCTGCACTAAGGGCAAACTGGGGGATTGCTTCTGAAGAGGCTAGAATCGTCCGTGTTCCAAATACGCTGCATATTGGAGAGTTATTCGTCTCTGAAGTCATTTATAATGAGTTGAAAAATAAAGAGAATATCGAAGTCATAAAGGGCTTGCATGAACTTCAGTTTGATGAGGATGGTTATTTCTTGCCAATGTAGAAATGGAATCTCATTTAGATGATCGTGTATTCTGCCAGCAAAACACTTTTACTAGTAAAAAAAAAGTATAGTTTTTATATGCAATGACCAGCGGCTAATAACCGCTTTTTTTATTTGTTGAATGAATCCTGGAAGACGAAAAACCAAAAGTAGTTGTTATATTAAAAGATTTAGATACTCAGTAATGGGAAATTGTTAAAGCTGGAGCAGAGAATAAACGGAACTTGTCGATGTGAAAGAAAAGCATGGTATGCGATGGACACATATAAATATTCCTGTTATTGGTGCAGGCGAATTAGAGAACATTGAAATCGCATCAGATATGGTGGAAAAAGAAGAAGTAGACTTTATTGCCCTTGCCAGGAAAATAATGAATCAGCCTAATTATGTAGAAGGCTTATTAAAAAAAATAAAAAGAACAGATTGTTAAATTTATTGAGTGAATTAGAAATATATTTATATTTAGGTTTACGGATTTTAGAGGACGGGGGCCTAAAAAAACTAGAGCATGAAATGGATTCTGTCCCTTAAATCTACAAATTTCAACTCAATTCTACCTTGTTTCTTCCTAATCAAACGTTTGATTAAATATGGACAAGAACCGCTTCAATGCTATCCTATCCAAAAGCGGAAAAAGAATGTCAAGAGCTATCCTTCATTTATATAGTCTCCACTCACAATATCTTGTTGTCCACTTTTTCACACCTTTTGGAGGACGAATATCGTGACGTAAAAGGAACTTGATTAAGCGATGTTTTGCTCTCAATTCATCCTCTTTGGCATCTTCACGAGCACGGACTAAATCTCTAAGCGCTTCGTCATCTTCTGTTGGCACATAAACAGAAGTTAATTCACCAGCTCGGAACAATTTTGCTAGTTTAATCGAATCTCTACGGTCCGTTTTAATGCGTTCACCTGGTTTCTTAGGAATTAAGGATGGGGCGATCACTTCACATTCAATTCCTAGGCTAAGAAAAACACGATATAAACCATAGCCAGTTGGACCAGCTTCATAGCACACTCGAAGATTCTCTTTTTCTCCAAGCTTTTTTACTAACTTTCTAATGGATTCCGGAGTGTTAGGAATCATCCCCCAATACCTTGGCTCATCACGACCTTCGTCTGCAATGGCAACGGCAATTTTTTCTTTTGAAACGTCTAAACCTACATATTTTATGGTATCCTTCATAATAACTAGCTCCTTCCGTAATGTAGCTCTGATTTGGCTTGTTTTTTCCAGTAAACAGTGTAACCAAATTAACCTACGGTGTTACGAGTAAGGAGCTAGTTTTGTTCATGATAACTAACGGGGTGCTTTAACATAATTTTCCCATTACGAATTGAGGTTGATTTCATGCTGGGTATTAAAGATTACGAACCAATTTTCTATACCGATATAAATGAGTTTATTAATTTTCATGGTGACAGTTTAAGGCAATTAATTGGTTCAACAATTGAGGGAATTTGGACAGTGCATGAAATTTCTGATGGTGAATTTTGGGCTGATTGTCCTGTTATATTAGTTTTAGGTGGAAGACAATTAGAGTTTTGTTCATTTAATGATAGAGAAATTGCAGTTACTTGGAATGAAATTGATTTAAAGGAAAAGTTAGATTGGTACGGTAATGATGAATTAAATCTGGAATGGAGAAAGAATTCGTTTGGAAACTTTTCTTTATTTATTGGAAAGCAAATTGAGGAAATTGAAGTAATTGAAATGACTCAAGAGGCAATAGACTCAAAAGGTAATGTACTTCATTCTAACCTGTTGTTAAATGGGTTAGGTTTTGGTATTGGTTCAAGTTATTTTTCGATTTTTAACGCTTTTGACGAAACAGGCTTTTCATATTTGAGGGATGATAATCTTATATATACTAAGCTTTAAATAATTCTAACCCTTCTTCAAGTAACGGGTGCTTTACTTAAAGAGCTGGCTGCTATTACCGGATTATCGTCATATCTTGATGGTTTTATTTCATTGGGACTAAATTGTTTGCAGCGGGTTATTTCTTTATTTGAATTCTTGCCGTTGGACAAGGTGTTTTTTTACTTTTTTTCCTGAACCCCTGCTCCAACAGGGGTTCTTCTATTTATGTTCAAAACAAGTGCAAAAATTAACTGAAAATAGTAAAATAAGAATTAGAAATTCCATTGGTGTGTTCACCACCAGACCACCCGCAAACTACCAATTCGGGTGGTTTTTATTGTGCAATGAAAAGTAATTAAAAATGAAAGCTTACCATGATTTCGTAAAAGGGAGTGAACAGTTTAAATTTATGAATGCGGAGTTATTTGAAGACCTAGATATTCTTTGTAAGGATATTGAATTCTGGAAGAATGAACTCTTCCGTCATACTGATAAAAGCACTTTAGACATTTCAAGAAGGAATGTGGCCTCTCTTCAGTCTGCCTTGGAGGATCTCTTTGCATCTAATAAAGTACGATTGGCATCAAATGGTCGGTCTGAATTAATTCAACGGATTAAAATAGCGTTAGAAAAATAACTAAGAGTTTTTAGGGGACATAGAGCAGGGTTTTACTCTTTATTAGGAAGGATGAATACTTTGTATAGCACAACTAAATTTTTTCCTACCGGTCAGCGGGATTTAGAAAAATTTCAGGCTTCTTTGCGTACCATAAGTGAGTCTTATAATAAATCCTTTGACGTTTTAAGAGTTGGCTTGCTGCCGGCTATAAAAAATATGGGAGATCTACATTCTCGGTATTTGGATGCTGTATCTCCTATGGTTAAAGCGATAAATAATTATTCAAAATATCTTAATTCTTCAGGATTAGATGTATTGGGACGGCAAAAACAGATTTGGGAGCAATATTCAGCTGCTCTTGAAAGGCTTAATCAGCATCAACATCTTCTTAAGTCTTTGGACACTTCTCATTTGACTAGGATCACTTCATCGTTGGGTTCGGTTTTTGCTGAAGCAAATATAAGAAATATTGATTTCTCCGGTTTAAATGATTTAAATTTTGATGATTTTACAGATTTTTACGGGGAACTTGATGATCCTAGCGGTAATGGCAGTTATTCCGAAGGTGCAGGTTTGATTGAACCAAAGAAGACCTTAACGGATATGACTGAAGAAGATTTAAACAAAATCATTACACGTTCTATGGATGCTGCTAAGAAATTCTCCATCGTTGCTTTTATATTTGGTCTTTATTCGGAATATGTTAATGATGCAGCAAAAGTCATCCTGGAAGTTGTGTTTGCCTTTATGTTAACGACAGTTACCGGTCAATACAATGCAGAGGTGAAAGCAGAAATAATTGATACTGTTCAGGAAACCAAAGCCGTAACGGATATGAGAAAAGTAATCATTAAGTATGTCAAAGTGAATCCCACTGATCAAGTTGCTTTCCTTCGAAAAGAGGCTTTCCTGCGGTGCGGCGCCTCTAAGAAAGCTTCAGTTGCATTAAAGGAAAAAATATCTACAAAAACAGTGTTAACCATTGTTGAAAGAAAGAACAACTGGTTAAAAGTTGAAATTGATTCGGGTGATTTCGCCGGTGAGATCGGATGGATAGAAGAATCAAAAGTAACTAAATTCAAAAAGATTAAGTAAAAAAATGCAAGGTTCCTTTTCTCTTAGTGATTGAGTACGGGAACCTTGTTTTTTTAGTTCTTAAGTTTTCCGTTGTAATTAGCTAAAATGCCTGAATTTGTATGGATCTTGATTTTGGCTTAATCCTGGAACATAAAAATTGGATCATCTTCCAGAATTAAAGAAGACTTTTATTGATCTTATAAATAGCAACAGAGCTGTCATTATGGCTGCTTTTCTTGTTCCACTAACTGGCAGGTGTGCGGCCGAGCCTAGGTCTTATCATATAGCGGTTGGGATAATATAGGGATTCCTTATGCTGCTGATATTATGAACTTTGTTATTCTTACCGCTTTACTATCCGTAGCAAATTCCGGTCTCTATGCATCTACCCGTATGGTATGGTCGCTTTCAAATGAAAAAACAATAAGCCCTCTCTTAGGAAAGGTAACTTCAAGAGGAGTGCCGCTTAATGCTTTAATTGTTAGTATGGCAGTAGCCTGCTTGTCATTATTCTCTAGTGTAGTTGCACCAGATACGGTTTATTTAGTGCTTGTGGCTATATCAGGATTTGCTGTGGTAATCGTATGGATGGGAATTGTGTTATCGCAGTATATGTTCCGCAAGCGTTTTATTGAAGAGGGTGGGAATATTAAAAATTTGAAATTCCGAACACCACTTTATCCCTTCGTGCCCATCACTGCTTTTGTTTTATGTTTCGCTTCTTGTGTAGGACTTGCTTTCGATCAAAGCCAACGAATTGCCCTGTATAGCGGAGTACCCTTCATTGCTTTATGCTATTTTTTCTACTATATTAAAAATCGTGGAAAGAAGAATCAATTAGATTCTCATGATGAACTTGATCAATATATAGAGAATATTAAGTAGAGTGGGTCTGGTGTAAGAGATCCATTAAACTGGAATATACTACTGATACTATCGGGGTGATGTAAAAAAACTGTAAATTAAATAAAAATACGTACAAAATCTTCGGTTGTCAGACTGTTAAGCTATTAATCCAATCCATTGCTGAATGAATTTCACATGACTTTGGACAGACTTCTCCGCAGGAGAATCTGTCCTTTTTGACCACATTTAAAAGGACAATTTATATTCATTGTAACGAAAATGGCGAATTATTTACAAAAGGAGAGAATGAACTTGGAAATTAATACCATGGACAGAGAACTTATTCATGCAAGTGAGCAGGGGGATTATGTTGCTGTAGAACAGCTCTTACATGAAGGAGCCAGCATTGATTATAAGGATGTGGCCGGCCGGACAGCCTTAATGGCGGCCGTACAAAAAAACCAAATTGCCGTAGTGAAGTTGTTACTAGAGGCTGGAAGCGACGTCAATACTAGAGATATTACCCAATTAACTCCATTTATATGTTCTGGTGCGAACGGATTTCATGAAATTTTAAGTATGATGCTTAAGTTTGGTGCTGACCTAAACAGTGTTAATCGATTTGGGGGTACGGCATTGTTACCTTCTAGTGAAAAAGGCTACTTAAAGACTGTCCAAGTCTGCTTAGATGCTGGGGTTCCGGTAAATCATGTGAACGATTTAGGCTGGTCCGCCCTTCTAGAGTCTGTGATTTTAGGTAATGGCGGCAGACTTTATTCTGATATTATTCAAGAACTCTTGGAAGCAGGGGCAGATGTAAATCTTCCAGATAGGGACGGGAAGTCAGCGCTGCAGCATGCTCAAGAAATGGAGCACCAAAAAGTTGTAAATATCTTGAATAAAGAATATATCGAAAAAAGTAAATCTATTAAAATGGCGAAAAAACTTGCCAGAGTTGATAAGTATGAAGAAGCCATCTCAGAAATAGAAAAAGGTTTAGAACATGATAAACAAAACCTTGATTTGATTTACTACAAAAGCTATTTCTTACAAGAACTAAAGAGATTTGAGGAAGCGCTAGAGGAGTACAACAAAGCATTATCACTGGACCCGACGGATCTAGACTTCTATTTCTATACAGCCAACTGTTTAAGAGCAATGAGGAGACCAGAGGAGGCTCTTTTAGAATACGATAAAGCCTGTGAATTAAACCCTGTTGAGACTTTTTATCGTTATCATAAATCAAATTACTTAAGAGAACTAGGCAGACACGAAGAAGCAGTTATTGAAATGGATAAATTGCTGGCACTGCAGTCAAATCGCTACGATTTTTCATTTCATAAGGCAAATAGCCTCAGGTCGCTTGGTAAACACCAAGAAGCAATAGAAGCAATAGAGAATGCGATTGCAAATGATCCGGCTAACCCGTTATATCATTTGCATAAGGAGCAATCTCTTGAATTGCTAAGGAAATTAGCAAATTAAACCAAGGGGAAAAATGATGAAATAGCTAAGTGTACCCGATACCTAAAAAAGTTTCGTCCACGTATGAGTTGGACGAAACTTTTTTTACTAGTGTAATTTTATTTGAGCACTAAGAAGTTGAAATATTATAAAAAAGAGTAATGATTTCGAATATATAAAATAGTGATATTTTTTATAATGATACTAATGGAAGTTAAACAAGCTTACTTCTGCTTAATGAAAGGAGTTAATTGAATTGAAAACAAAACTAAAGGGAAGGTACGTTATTGGTTACGATGGAGAAGACCACGTCTTAATTGAAAACGCAGAAGTCGTTTTTGAAAATGATACGATCATCTTTGTCGGCAAAAATTATCTTGGCGCTGTGGACAAGGTAATCGATATGGGGAACTCCGTCATTAGTCCAGGGTTTATCGATTTAAATGCATTAGGCGATATTGACCACGATATTTTACATTTAGAGGCAAGGACAAACAGACAGAATAACCTGCTTTGGTCTGAACAGTATATAAAAAACAGACACCATGAAGTCATGACAGCTAAAGAAGAAAATTTTAAATCTCTTTATGCCTACTCACAACTGATTCTCCATGGGGTTACTACTGCGATGCCAATTACCTCGGTACTTTATAAAGAATGGGCAGAAACGTATGAAGAGCTTGCTGCTGCAGCAAATCATGCTAAAAGTTTGGGATTAAGAATCTATCTTGGCCCAAGCTACCAATCTGGAATCAGGGTGGTAAAACCTGATGGTACAATCCATCTGTACTGGGATGAAGAAGCAGGAAAAGCTGGGTTAAAAGATGCTGTAAGGTTTATAGAAGAATTTGACGGAGCTTATGATGGATTAGTTAGGGGGATGCTTGCGCCCGAACGAATTGAGTGTCAAACGCCAGATAGTTTGAAACATACAAAATACTATAGTGATCAATTAGGAGTGCCAATTAAACTTCATGCAGCACAAGGAACCTTTGAATATCATACCATCGTTAGAAAGTACGGTGTAACGCCTATTCGCTATTTATATGACCTTGGTTTTTTAGGTGCAAAAACAGGAATTCCGCATGCTCACTTTATTGCTGGATATAGTGAAGCACAGTCTGGTGAAGGTGATGATATAGCACTTCTGAAAGAAACAAATACAACGGTCATTCATTGTCCTTTGATCATTGGCAGGCATGCTTCGGCATTAGAATCATTTGCTAAATATAAACGGGAAGGTATTAATTTAGCGCTAGGAACAGATACCTTTCCTCCAGATATGTTTCAAAACATTCGAACAGGCAGCATGTTCTCCCGATTCATTGAAAAGGAAGTAGAGGGTTCAACATACGCCGATTTCTTCCGGGCGGCCACACTTGGGTCAGCTGCATTCCTGGGGAGAAATGACCTCGGCCGTTTAGCAGTTGGGGCGAAAGCAGATATTATTGCCATTGACTTAAATGGATATCATTTGGGGGCTTTCGACGATCCAATCCGGGCGATGATTGTCAGCGGAACAGGAAGAGACGTGAAATTATCCATTATTAACGGAAGGGTTGTAATGAAGGACCAAAAAATACCTAATTTTGATTTAGAAGAAATGAAAACCAAGGGACAACATTATTTTAACAAAATGAGAAAAGGATATTTAGAAAGAGATTATCAGCAATTGACAGAAAGGGAATTATTTCCTCCTTCCTTTAAAATTGTGGATTCTATCAAAAATTAAAGAAAGTAGTAAAAATATTAAAAAATATAGTAGAAATTTTCGAAATAAAATTATCTGAATATTTTTTATAATTAGACAAACAGATATGAAGATAATAAAAATATTCAGGAGGTAGAGATTATGAAAGCTAGACAGGGGCTTGGACGATTATTTTTATTAATATTGATGGTGTTTGTCATTACCGGCTGTTCGACAAGTAAAGATGTCAGCACAAAAAGTAATGGTAAAAGCAAAGAATCTAAGGTCGGGGGTACATTAGTTATTGCCCGATTGTCAGATGCTGAAAACTTAGACCAACAGTTTATGTCAACAATCAATGCTGCAAGTGTTACCCATCGCAAAATCTATGAGGGTTTAGTTGGCCGTGATAATAATGCTGAAATCCAGCCCTTGCTGGCGGAAAAATGGGAGCAATTAGATGATACGAAATGGGAGTTTAAATTACGAGAAGGTGTGAAATTTCATGATGGGTCAGCTTTTAATGCCAATGCTGTAAAAGCTACCTTTGATCGACTTTTAGATCCAAAGGTGGCATCACCTAGAGCTGTTGTTTTTAAAATGGTAAAAGAAGTAAAGGTAATTGATGACTACACCGTTCAGTTTATTTTAACAGAGCCGTTTGCTCCATTACTCTCTATTTTAGCTAGTCATGAAGGCGGGATTATTAGTCCAAAAACGATCGAGAAATACGGGAAAAGCATTATTAAAGAACCAAATGGGACAGGTCCATTTGTTTTTAAATCATGGACACCTGGACAAGAAATTGTATTAACAAAAAACAATAGTTATTGGGGAGAAAAGGCGAAGGTTGATAAAGTCGTATTTAAGGTTGTACCTGAGGAAACTACTAGAATCTCCATGCTAGAAACAGGTGAAGCTCAAATAGCTGAACCCCTTTCAGTACAAATGATGGATACCGTAAAAACTTCACAAGCAATCGATGTTTACCGTAGTGAAGGATATGGAACAGAGTATATTGGCTTTAATGTTCAAAAGAAACCATTTAATGATGAAAAGGTTCGAAAGGCCATCGCTCATGCTGTTGAAATGGATTCGATTATTAAAGGTGTCTATAATAATGTGGGAAAAAGGGCTAATTCTTTATTAGGCTCAAAGGTTTTCGGTTACTATCCTGATATGGAATCGTATAAATATAACTTAAATGAAGCAAAAAGATTACTAGCTGAAGCAGGTTATCCAAATGGTTTTGAAGTTACACTTAAAACGATGGATAGCAAAGAAAGAGTGAACATGGCTGAAGTATTGCAATCACAGTTAAAAGGTATTGGTGTCAAAATAAAAATACAGGTGCTGGAGTACGGTACGTTTGTTGACCAAGTAAATAAGGGTGACTCTGAGATGTTTATCCTTAGCTGGAGAAATGCTACAGGTGACGCAGATTATAATCAGTATAACCTTTTCCATACAAGCTCGCAGGGTGGAGCGGGAAACACCTTCTTTTACAGTAATAAAGAGGTCGATCGTTTAATAGAAGATGCGCGCCGTGAAAAAGACCAGGAAAAACGAAAAGAGCTATATGCGCAGTCACAAGAAATAGAAATGAAAGAGGCAGTTTATATTCCTGTTCGAGTGATTGAAAATTTAGCGGCTGTTGGAAAAGATGTAAAAGGTTTTTCTATTAGTCCATCAGGCTATTTAGAAATAAATGATGTGTCAATTCAATAAGATACAGCTTACAAGAGGGATACCCATTTTGGGTAACCTCTTTTATCGTGATAGTTAACAATGAAAGGGTGAATAGAAATGAATACCGAGTATTGGTTAAAGAATGCATATATAGAAACAGGGTACAAGAAAGAAAATGGAAGAGTTGTAGGAACTATGACTGAGATGTGTCATTTATTAATAGAGGATGGGAAAATTTCAAAAATCATAAAACCTTCTGAGCAATTTGAACTTGGGTTTTTACCTGTAATAGATGCAAAAGGAATGCTTTTGCTTCCTTCTTTCATCGAAAAGCATGTTCACCTTGATAAAACCTATTTAGGTGATAAATGGAGGGCTTGTATCCCTGCTTCAGGCGTAATTGAACGCTGTAATATTGAAAAGAATATCCTAGCTTCAATCTCATCCAGCACACAAGAACGTGCTGAAGCCTTGCTTGAGGTATTACTATCATACGGATCCACCCATGTCAGAACGCACGTTGATATATATCCTGAGGTGAAATTGAAAAATTTAGAAGGTGTTCAGCACGCTCTAGAATCTTATTCCAATAAATTAAGCTCTGAAATTGTTGCGTTTGCCCAGCATGGCCTGCTCCGTCCAGGAACAGTAGCGCTTGTAAGAGATGCCTTGAGAAATGGTGCAGGGATTGTCGGAGCTGTCGATCCAGCAACGGTCGACAATAATATTGAAGCATCATTGGTACAGTTAATGGATTTAGCAGTTGAAGGTGATGCCGATATTGATTTGCATTTACATGACCCAGGTCACTTAGGTACTTTCACAATGAAACGTCTTGCCTATTTAACGAAGCAGGCAGGCTGGGAAGGAAGAGTAGCAATCAGTCATGCCTTTGGGCTTGGAGATATATCAAGAGAAGAAGCCGTAGAAACAGCAGAGTTATTAAGGGAGGCGGGTATTTCGATTGTTACGAGTCTCCCAATTGGTAGAAATATTCCTCCAGTAAGCCTGCTGTCAGAATGTGGTGTTAAGGTTGCCATAGGAAACGATAATATTTTTGATTCGTGGTGGCCGACTGGGAATGGAGACGTTCTTGAAAGGCTAGGCCGACTAATTGAACGGTGTCGATGGACAGATGAAGTTTCTCTCTCTCAAGCATTAAAATATATTACTGGTGGTTTGACGCCTTTAGATAGAGATGGCAGAAAGCAATGGCCAAAAGAAGGGGATGCAGCCAATATGATTTTAGTAGAAGCAAGTTGTTCCGCTGAAGTCGTTGCCAGACGTTCAAACCGTAAGGCAGTCTTTTATCAAGGTAACTTGGTTTCAGGTTCCATTTGCTAGATATTAATTTTAAAGGGGGATGAAAAAATCATCCCCCTTTTGTTATACTTGCCAAATCCTTTTCTGTTCTACTGGCGTGTAACAGTTTGCTCAAATAAATAAATAGTAAATAAAAAAGGATACGAATAGGCAGTTCCGTCCAGTCCATTCGTATCCTTTTTAACAAATTGGAAGAGTCACTTTTCTAAGCATTTTTTTCTCTTCTATTTGAAACACTTAGTAAATCATTACCTTTCCAATAAGCCGCACCCGTAGCAGCCAACAGTAAGAAACCTGTAACCACAAATACACTTTGAACGGGAAAGAATCCACCAATCACACCGCCGATAATAGGACCAATTTTGGGTTGTAACAGTGAAAGGTCAATGGATGTCCACGTATCAGCCGCTGCCTTTATGGGAGTGAAATAAGAAATCCGAAGTCAGTGAAGCGCTTTTTCAAAAAAGCCTTGGCTGATTGTCGTTCTGCAGCCTAAAGTGACTAACAAGAAACTCATATAATGCATACTTCTAGTAGATTATTGCTCGTCACAAATGTTGGCGGGATTTCTCCTCTATCTCTCGCTTAGCCCTCATAAAGGCAACAAATTGTTGTACTTCTTCTTCAGAAAGCGGGGTTCCATCGACCGCTAATTTAAATGTAGATAATTCAGTTAATTCAAGTTGTTCAACTGACCCTTTTTTATCTTCTTCGGATGGGAAGGTTGGATGGTCGACTCTGCCGAGTAAGTAATCAATGGATGTTCCAAACAAATCAGCCATTAATTTAATTGCCTCTAATGAGGGCCGGCGATAACCTGATTCATATCCTGCATAGGTGCTTTTGGCAATTCCAAGCTGATCAGCTGTCTCTTGCAGGGACCAGTTTTTACTCTTTCTTAATGTAGTTAATCTACCTAAAATCATCTTCCTACGCTCCTTTATCTGAATTTATTATAACATCTTAATCAAATAAAATGTACGCGTATTGAATAATAATTTACTTGATTTTTTGATATATCCTTACTATAATTACCTTTAACGTACGCGTAAAGCGTATAAAATGATTAATTCTTCTTAATTTTTAGCTATGTTAATTTTGTAGTAATGGTACTTTTTGCCACTTCCAGGTTGTGGCAAGCGATTTTTTAAAGGAGGAGATATAGGTGAAAAAGTTACTGTTGTTAACCACTGGCGGAACGATTGTTTCAGTCCAAGGGGAAAACGGACTGGTTCCGGCAGCCAAAGCGGAGGAACTCTTAAGTCATTTATCAGGATTAAATCAAAGCTACAAGATTGATGATATTGCTTTGATGAACATCGATAGCACAAATATGCAGCCGGAATACTGGGTGAAAATGGCAGAAACTATCTATGAAAATTACAATGACTATGATGGGTTCGTTATCACTCATGGAACAGACACTATGGCTTACACTTCAGCAGCTCTCTCTTATATGCTGCAAGATGTGGATAAACCTATTATCATTACAGGCTCTCAAATTCCTATTTCGTATAAGAAAACAGATGCAAGGAAAAATGTGTCCGATGCCATTCGATTTGCTTGCGAAGGCGTAGGAGGAGTATATGTTGTGTTTGATGGCAGAGTCATTCAAGGGACAAGAGCCATTAAACTGAGAACAAAAAGCTACGATGCATTTGAAAGTATTAACTACCCTTATATTGCATTTATCACCGAAAATACGATTGAGTATCATAAACAAATTAATGTGACAAAACAGAAAGGAATTAAGCTAAATACGTCCCTTTGTACAGATGTTTTTCTGATGAAGTTGCATCCGGGGATAAAACCGGAATTCTTTGACTCTTTAAAGAACTTATATCAAGGTATTGTGATTGAGAGTTATGGAAGCGGTGGCATTCCATTTCAAGGAAGAGACATTTTGGCTAAATTGAACGAAATGACAGAATGCGGAATCTCAGTCGTGATTACTACACAATGCTTAGAGGAAGGGGAAGATATGAGTATATATGAAGTAGGGCGAAAAGTGGATCAAAGTATAATCATTCGCTCTAGAAATATGAATACAGAAGCTATCGTCCCTAAATTAATGTGGGTTTTAGGCCAGACAAAGAACCCTCAAGAAGTCAAAAAAATGATAGAAACACCGATTGCAGATGATATAACACTTCAGAACGATGAGGAAGCAGGTAAAATATGTTGAAAAATGCAGTGGCATACCGACTTGAAAAGGACTTTCTCGGAGAAAAGGAACTCCCGGAAGATGTGTACTACGGCATCCAAACATTACGAGCTGTAGAGAATTTTCCTATTACCGGATACAGTGTGCACGTAGAGATGATTAGAGCGTTGGCGATGGTGAAAAAAGCAGCTGCACTTGCAAATATGGACGTTAAACGTCTGTATGAAGGGTTAGGAAAGGCGATTGTCCAAGCAGCGGATGAAATTATTGAAGGCAAATGGCATGATTATTTTATCGTTGATCCCATTCAAGGCGGGGCAGGTACCTCGATGAACATGAATGCGAATGAAGTCATCGCGAATCGTGCACTTGAGTTGCTTGGCCATAACAAAGGTGATTATGCTGAGTTAAGCCCAAATAGTCATGTGAACATGTCGCAATCAACCAATGATGTATTCCCGACAGCCATTCATATCTCAACGCTTAATCTGTTAGACAAGTTGTTAAATACCATGCAAAGCATGCTTGATACCTTTAAAGAAAAATCCCGACAGTTTGATCATGTTATTAAGATGGGACGCACACATCTTCAAGATGCCGTGCCCATTCGCCTTGGACAAGAATTTGAAGCCTACAGCCGTGTATTAGAACGTGATATTAAGCGTATTGGGCAAACGCGCCAACATTTATATGAAGTAAACATGGGTGCAACGGCAGTGGGAACAGGATTAAATGCAGACCCCCGCTATATCGAAAATGTTGTCGCACATCTTGCAGATATTAGTGGTTTGCCGCTTGTCGGAGCGGACCATCTTGTGGATGCGACACAAAATACGGATGCCTATACAGAAGTATCAGCGGCATTAAAAGTATGCATGATGAACATGTCAAAAATTGCAAACGACTTGCGTTTAATGGCATCTGGTCCGCGCGCGGGACTTGGTGAAATTACATTGCCCGCACGTCAGCCGGGTTCTTCCATTATGCCCGGAAAAGTCAACCCTGTAATGGCGGAGCTCATCAATCAGGTTGCATTTCAGGTAATCGGAAACGATCATACGATCTGCCTGGCATCGGAAGCAGGACAGCTTGAATTAAATGTTATGGAACCTGTACTTGTCTTTAATTTACTTCAGTCCCTCAGCATTATGAATAATGCTTTCCGCAGCTTTACATTTTATTGTTTAGCAGGTATTGAAGCAAATGAAGATAGGTTAAAAGAATATGTAGAAAAAAGTGTGGGTATTATCACGGCTGTTAATCCGCATCTTGGATATGAAGTCGTTTCGCGTATTGCACGCGAAGCTATTTTAAAAGGTAAATCGGTACGGGAGCTTTGTTTGCAATATGATGTGTTAACAGAAGAAGAGCTAGATTTAATTTTAAATCCTTATGAAATGACGAATCCTGGTATTGCCGGTAGTGCTCTTTTCAATAGGAGCTAAATATATAGAGATAAGTCGAGTTTGGCTTTTGAGGTGTGGTGATAGGCCTATCAAAACAGAAACCCTTGATAGGCTTATAGGTACATATTATCATTCCGTTCGATGAAAAAGAGTAGTTTGAGTGTTTACTATAATCTTAAATAAGGCAATTTTCTATAGGTTAATAAAGGGAGAGATACGGTCTGTTTTTGTATCAATGATTTGAAAGCGTTTTGTTTTGTCTATTTCAAGGGGGAATTGGGTTGAAAAGTGTACGATTACCATCCATGTTAGAAATTATTTTTGTCCTCGGTTTGTTTCTAGCTGTTGTCTTTTCATTTACGGCGATTTTTAACTTGCCAATACAGCTTGCGCTATTTATTTCATGGTTTCTTGTTATTTTGCTTGGAATACGATTAGGCTATCGTTATCAAGAGCTGCAAGAGATGATCACAAAGGGGATTACAAAAGGCCTTGAGGCCATATTAATTCTAGTCGCGGTTGGTGCCCTTATTGGGACATGGATTGCCGGCGGGGTTGTGCCAACACTTATTTATTATGGGTTGGAGTTTATTCATCCAAGCATTTTCTTACTTGCAACTCTTGTTATCTGCTCTATTACGTCTGTGGCAACTGGTACGTCATGGGGAACGGTTGGAACGGCGGGAATAGCGATGATGGCAATCGGGGAAGGTCTTGGAATTCCGCTTCCGCTTGTAGCGGGAGCAGTTCTTTCCGGTGCTTATTTCGGGGATAAACTATCGCCATTATCTGACAGTACCGTGCTCGCAGCATCAATGTCGAAAGTGGATGTGATTGCGCATGTACGCGCTATGTTGTATTTATCTCTACCTGCCTTTATTATTACCGGAATTCTTTTCACCATCGCAGGATTTATGTACGGTGGAAAAAATGTCGATTTGGAAAAGGTCGATTTTCTAAAGTCTTCATTACTTGAAATGTTTGATATTCAAATTTGGATGTTGGTACCGGCTGTATTTGTCATCATTCTACTTGCGCTAAAAAAGCCTTCTTTGCCGACTATTACCGCTGGTGCTCTCCTTGGTGCCATTTGGGCTTCTGTGTTCCAGGGGATGAGTTTTGATGATGCAATTGGTACCGCTTATGTTGGCTTTTCTGCTGATACCGGCATCGATTTTATGGACAAGCTCTTGAATCGCGGTGGAATTGAAGGAATGCTCGGGTCTGTCGTTGTCATTATTTTCGGTCTGGGATTTGGTGGTCTACTAGAGCATTTAGGTGTTTTAAAAGTGATCGTTTCCAAGTTCCAGCACAAGCTAACATCCGCGGGAAATGTGACCCTTTCAACACAAATTGTGGCTTTTTTAGCAAACGTATTTGGTTGTGCGATGTATGTATCATTAATTTTAACACCTAAAATCATGGAAGAGAGCTACGACACATTACGAATTGACCGAAGAGTGCTGTCTCGCAACTCAGAGGTCGGCGGTACGATGACATCGGGGATGGTTCCTTGGTCTGACAACGGTATTTTTATGGCGGGAATTCTAGGTGTATCTACATTATCTTATTTGCCATTCATGTGGTTAAGTTTTGTTTCACTTGCCATTGCTTTAATTTATGGATACACAGGAAAGTTTATTTGGTATACCGAAAAGATTAATATGGATGGACAAGCATTGCATAAGCGTGCTAATTAATCGCGAACAATACCATCCACAAAAAACAACTAATTTTCTTTAACTTTTAAATGCTAGATTTCAGATAATCAATATTTTGGGGCGAAGGACTTCTTCCTTCGCTCTAATCATTTGGAGGTATTCCGTTATGATTAATAAAAACATCATTCGCACTTTACTTGTACAAACCCCGTCCACTCCCGGAAATCTTGGGAAGGTAGCGACGGCAATCGGGCTTGCCGGGGGTGATATCGGAGACATTGAAACAGTACATGTAGGAGCGAACTATACGAAGCGCAACATTACGGTTCAAGTGGAGAATGAAGCGAAGCTCGAATCATTATTGGAGACAGTTCGCCAACTCGGAGAGGGCATCCGTCTTCATACCGTTTCAGATGATGTTCTTCGTGCGCATGAAGGCGGCAAAATTCAGATGAAAAGCAAGATGCCGATTCAATCGCTTGCTGACTTAAGACGTGTATACACGCCAGGTGTGGCAAACGTTTGCCGTGTGATCGAGAAGGAGCCGGAGAAAGCGAAAATTTATACGAATATCGGTAATACAGTAGCCATCGTCACTGACGGGACGGCGATTCTCGGCCTTGGGGATATTGGCCCGGTTGCGGGGATGCCTGTGATGGAGGGGAAAGCTGCCCTTTTCGATCAGTTGGCCGGTATCAATGGCATTCCAATCCTTTTAAATACGAAAGATCCAGATGAGATTGTACAGACGGTGAAACATATTTCACCTGGCTTTGGCGGGATCCTTTTGGAGGATATCGGCTCTCCGCATTGCTTTGAGGTAGAAGAACGCCTTAAGAGGGATCTGGACATTCCGGTTATGCATGATGACCAGCATGGTACGGCGGTTGTGACCCTAGCCGCAGCCATTTCCGCTTGTAAAAGTGCCGGCGTCGACCTGGAAAAAGCACAAGTAGGGCAAATTGGTCTTGGGGCAGCAGGCCTGGCTATCTGTCGAATGTTTATGGCCTACGGAGTAAAAAATGTTTTCGGAGCGGATAAGTCTTCCGAAGCGAAGGAGAGACTGAAGGGCTACGGAGGGAATCCTGTTGACAGCCTTGAAGAGTTGATGGGAAAATCTGATATTATCATCGCAACTACCGGCGTTCCTGGACTCATTAAAAAGGAGTGGGTGCATCAAGGGCAAATCATTCTCGCGTTGTCTAACCCGAAACCAGAAATTGAACCGGAAGAGGCTCTGCAAGCCGGGGCTGCCTATGCGGCAGACGGCCGTTCTGTTAATAATGTCCTTGGCTTTCCTGGTATCTTCCGCGGTTCGCTTAATGCCCGGGCCGCCGAAATCACCCATCAGATGTTAGTCGCTGCGGCGGAAGCAATTGCAGCAGGCACCAAACCAGGAGATTTGGTACCCCATCCGCTGGATTCAAAAGTCCATGAAATGGTAGCCGATGCGGTAGAGAGGGCCGCTTTTAAGTCTAATAAAGCCGAACATAGGGTGCTGGTAACATGCTAAGGCGTAAAAACTGCAGGGGTTATTAAATTGCAAAACTACAAACATTAGCGGTGATTTCCCTTTATAAAATCAGCTTAAACATAGAGTAAAGGGGCACAGGCTCCTTCACCCTGTTTGAAAAGTTACCCTGCTTTTTCAGGAGATATACCTGAAGAAGCAGGGATTTTTTTTGGTATTGACAATAATACTGCCGTAATAAAATGATCAGTATACTCCCAATGATTTAATAAAATCCGAACGGCTCCAGCAGCCATGTTACAGAGACAATTGATGCTTCCAATGGTTCGACGCTTGATAAAATGCTGACTTCCGTTAGGCAATGTTACTTCCCTCCAATCTTCCATTAATGCTTTATCCTAGTGGATACTGTTTGGAAAATAAAAACCAATAAACAAATAACACCAGAAATTATGAAGCTTATCCATATGATCGTTAAGTTATCATTCATCGGAATAAACATATAGCCTCCCAAGGCACCAATCAAAGAGGAAAAAGGAATGATTGCTGGAATCGATTTGTTACTTAGAATTATAAATAACATCGGCACAATGATGGCAGCGTAGATATTCCCAGAGAAAAACAATAATTGTAGCGGAGTAGGTTTAAAAGTACTCACGATTATTAGCAAACATACACAAATACTTCCTGAAAAAATATAAGTGAATTTCCATCTTTCATGGTCAGATAAAGGATGAAATAATTCAATAATATTTTTTACAACTAACGTAGTCGTCGCATGTAGTTCTGCACTAATTGCTGAAGAAATCGCACTAAAGCAAAATAAAACAAATAAAACAATTAGCATGGTTGATTGTATTTTATCAACAAGTTCAAACAGCAACGAATAAATATCTTTATAGCTTCTGCCAAACATAATAATCATTAGCAGAGAGGTTAGGGCAAGTGGGATTGTGGCCCATATTATTCCTGCTAGAGTAAAGGTCATTTGAACTTTTTCTTTTTTGATGATAAATACTCTCTGCCATGTTGCTCGATCAATCATGACCTGTCCAAAGCCAATCAAAATAGCCGTGAAAATAAACCAACTCGTATCTGTATTTTTATAGAATAAAATATAAGGATGAAAAAGTTTAATCCCTTCATAAACAGGATGGACACCTTCCTGAATATAAAAATAGACAGGAATGATTAAGACAGCTCCGAATATCAATGAGACATTCACACCTGATAACTGATGCAGCCGTTGCATCCCACCAACACCGCCTACAAAAAAACAAAAGCCTAAAAACAAAAGCATTCCTATAAAAATGGGCATAGGGAACAGGATATGAATGAGGATTCCCGCCCCCATTGCTTGGACAAATAAGGATTGCAGGCTGGTAATGAGAAGGATGGTGATGAAATACCAGTAGCCGCTTGGTGATAATCTTTTTCTCAGTACATCTCCAATCGTTTGCTCATCGGGAAATTTTTCTCTAATGATTTTGGCTAAAAATCCAAACAAAATAAGTGCTAAAGCCCCCATTAAGCAATAGCCAATTCCACCAGTTAATCCGTATTTAATTAACGTTTCGGGAGAAGAGAGGATCGTATTGCCTGTTATCCACCTCGCTAATAGACTAACAACCCCAAAGCCTACCCCTAATTTAATTGTACCGCCTATATATAATTGATAAGAACTTCTATTCAACGGTATGTCTCCTTTAAGCGATAGTCACTCGGTGATTGTCCTGTCAATTTCCGAAAGATTTGACTAAAGTAATGCTGGCTATTAAATCCACATCTTTCTGAAATCGTGCTTATGCTTAAATCAGGATGATTAATTAACATTTTTTGAGCTTCCTTTAAACGATAATCATTTAAATACTCAGAGAAGCCCATCCCTACTTCTTCGTGGAATTTTCTACTTAAATAGGCAGGGTTAATGTGAATCTTTGAAGCTAAATAATTTAATGTTAATTTTTCACTATATTCCTGATGAATAATTTGTAATGCGTTTACGATTTGTTCCGTGTATCGTCCCAATCGCTCATACCTGTTTAATACGTTTAAAAGCTCTTCTTCAATGACAGGCTTCGTAATATAATCAACAACCCCAATTCTTATCGAGATTTGAGCATATTCAAAATTCTGAAAAGCTGTAACCATGATAATATCCATTGAGTAATTTCGTGTAAGTTCTATCGCTAATTCCAAACCTGATTTACCTGGGAGCTGTATATCAAGAAATGCAAGGAAGATTTCATGCTGTTTGATGATTTGAATGGCTTGTGAAGCATCTAGAGCCTTAAAAAACTTCCAGTTTGGAAACTTTTTTTGAATTAAATATTCGAGCATTTCTAATTCAAGTGGTTCATCATCTACTAAAAGGATATTCATTTGGATGCACCCCCTATCTTAGTACAAATGGGAAAACGGCTATAACACTAGTACCGTCATCTAAAGTTATTAATTTTACTGAAGTATGTTTTCCTGGAAAGAGAAGATCTAGTCTTTTTGCAATATTATCCAAACCAAGTCCATCTTTATGAGATTGGATCATCTGTCCTTCTAAGGCATTGTTCCATACAGTTACATAAACTTCCTTCTCGTTCTTTTCAATAATTATTTTTAAAATAGCCTCACCAATATGTCTGTCAAATGAATGCTTAAAAGCATTCTCAACAAGAGTTTGAATTAAAAAAGGGATGATAACAGCCTGTCCGACCGTTGAATCCATTGATATTTCGTAATGAAGTCTGTCCCGGAACCTTATTTTTTGTATTTCCAAATAATAATTAATATAGGATAATTCCTCATTAATTGTTATTAAAGGTGTATTTGTCTTATATTTAAACTTAAGCAATCTTGAAAGTGTCTCAATCGAGTGAATTAATTCTGTTTTTCTGTCCAATCTTGCAAGGCTTAAAATAGAATTTAATGTATTAAAGAGGAAATGCGGTTGGATTTCCTGATTTAATTGATTATAAAGGGCTGTTTGCAATTCTTTCTCGAGAGCAATTTCCCGTGTTTGCTTTTCTAAAAGATCAATTCGTTTTTCAAATATAAATAAAAACAGCAAAGTAAATGCACCTAGTAATGGGGCTAAGACACATAGCATAATGTAGATGGAGAAAGCTTCAATATTAAGCATTAAACGAAATTCTCCTTTAGATGTAGAAAAAGGGAGTCTAAAAATACTCCCTTTTTTAATATTATATTTTATTTTATAAAGTTTTTTTATTTCTAATATAACATTTATTGTGAAAGTTGTTCTGCAAAATGGCAGCTGACAAAATGATTCTCAGTTAATTCTCGTAAAGCAGGTTCCTCTAATTTACACTTCTCTGTTGCAAACGGACAGCGAGTATGGAAACGGCATCCGCTCGGAGGGTTAATAGGGGAAGGGACATCTCCTTTTAAGATGACACGTTCCCTTTTTAGGACTGGATTAGGTACAGGAATTGATGATAATAATGCCTTTGTATATGGATGAAGCGGTGAGTCGAATAGATTCTTTTTATCAGCAATCTCAACAATTTTTCCTAAATACATAACCATTACTCGGTCGGAGATATGCCTTACTACACTTAAATCATGTGAGATAAATAAAAAGGTAAGCTGAAACTGATTTTGTAGTTTTTTTAATAGATTTAGAATCTGGGCCTGGATGGAAACATCCAAAGCAGATACTGCTTCGTCACAAATAATTAATTTAGGATCGACTGCAAGTGCACGGGCAATCCCAATTCGCTGACGCTGCCCTCCACTAAATTCATGAGGATAGCGATCAAGCGCTTCGTGGGGTAGACCGACATACCCCAGTAATTCTAACATTCTTTCCAGCCTTTTCGGTTTTTCAACGACATTTTGAATGGCCATTGCTTCATTTAAAATGTGCTTTACCGTTTGACGGGGGTTAAGGGAGGCAAAGGGATCTTGGAAAATTACTTGCAAGTCTCCTCTAAGCTTTCTCATCTCTTTATTATTGAGGCTTAAAATGTCTTTACCAGAGTAAAATACATTCCCGTCTGTTGGTTCATCGAGACGTAAAATCGCTCGTCCTGTAGTGGATTTACCGCAGCCAGATTCCCCAACAATACTTAGTGTTTCTCCTTCGTATAGGTGAAAAGAAATGTCGTCAACTGCTTTTACAAATGCCTTAGGTTTAAAAATGGAGTCTGATTTAACAGGGAAATATTGTTTCAAATGGTCCACTTTTAATAATACTTTTTTCTCTGTAGCAGTCACCATTATTTAACAGCCCCCTCTTTTTCCGTATGTTTCGTCCATTCGTCAGTGTACATCCAACAACGTACTGTAACACCATCATTTTGTTCAATTAAATCAGGCTTCTGCAAGTGACATAATGGTTTCTGATGGGGGCACCTTGAAGCAAAACGGCAGCCTGTCGGCAAATTATACGGACTTGGTACACTCCCTTCGATCGTTTGCAATTCTTCTTGGTCCTCATGGATCTTCGGTAAAGAATTTAACAATCCTTGTGTATAGGGGTGCTTTGGATTTGTAAATATCTTTTCAGTTGGCGCATGTTCAATAATATTGCCGGCATACATTACTGCAACTTTATCACATGTTTCAGAAACAACTCCTAAATCATGTGTAATCATAATAACGCCCATACCGATCTTTTTTTGTAAATCTTTAATTAGCTCTAATATTTGTGCTTGAATGGTTACATCTAAGGCTGTTGTTGGTTCATCGGCAATTAACACTTCTGGAGTACAGGCAAGTGCCATCGCAATCATTACACGCTGGCGCATACCTCCACTTAATTGGAATGGTTCTTGTTTTGCCCTTTTTTCAGGAGAAGGTATTCCCACTAGCTTCAGCATTTCAACTGCCTTAATCCACGCTTCCTTTTTTCTCATACCTTGATGCAATCTTAATGCCTCAGCAATTTGTTCTCCGACAGGAATGACGGGATTTAATGATGTCATCGGTTCTTGGAAAATCATCGAGATTTCATTTCCACGGATTTTCCTCATTTCATCCTCTGAGAGTGTGACTAAATCTTTCCCTTTATAAAGAACCTGTCCATCGGCAATTTTCCCTGGAGGGGAGGGGATTAGTCGTAATATGGAAAGTGATGTCATACTTTTTCCACAGCCCGATTCTCCGACAATACCTAAAGTCTCTCCCTTTCGAAGGGTAAAATCAATCCCGTCAACGGCTTTACTTACACCATGTTTTGTAAAGAAATGTGTTTTTAATCCTTTTACTTCTAAAATTGGACTGTTTTTCTCGCTCACTATTATTCACCACCCGTTAATTTAGTTCAATTCGTTTATTAAAGAACCGATAGAATACGTCCACAAATAAGTTCACGATAACAAAGATTAGTGAGGCAGCTAAAACTCCCCCTTGAACCACTGGTAAATCCCGCATTCGGATCGCATCAACAATCATTCTGCCAAGTCCGTTAATCGCGAAGATTGATTCAACTAATACAGTTCCGCCAAGCAAAGCACCAAACTGTAACCCAACAACCGTTATTACTGGAATTAAGGCATTCCGTAATGCGTGCTTATAAATAATGACATGTTCGCGCAGTCCTTTTGCTCGTGCTGTACGGATATAATCCTGTCTGATGACTTCAAGCATACTAGAACGCGTCATCCGGGCAACAATCGCTGCACCCCCTGCTCCTAAAGTTAGAGCAGGAAGAATGACGTGAAGGATACTATCCCAACCTGCAACCGGAAGAATTTGCAGTTTTACGGAGAAGAAATACATCATCATTAAACCAAACCAAAAGCTCGGTAAGGAAATTCCAAGTAAGGCAACTAACATAACACTTGTATCTGTAAGTGAATAAGGTTTAACCGCTGAAATAATTCCCGCTGCCATACCTAAAACGATTGTGATAATGATACTAAAGAATGCTAACTCCATAGTGATAGGCAGTCTAACCATTATTTCATCAAGTACTGGCTGGCTATTCTTAAGTGAAGTACCAAAGTCTCCTTGAAAAACATTCAAAAGGTAGTCAAAATATTGAACCAGTAATGGCCGGTTTAACCCCAATTGCTCGCGAATGGCATTAACTGTTTCTTTTGACGCTCCTTCACCTGCAAGCAAAACAGCAGGATCACCGGGAACTAGTTGCATGATAAAAAATACGACAAAAGTTACCCCAATTACTACGGGAATCGTTTGTATTAAACGGCGTAAAATAAACATCATCATCGTCATCAAACCTCCTTTATTTTACTTTTTCATTCTTGGATCAAAAGCATCGCGTAATCCATCACCAAAGATATTAAAACCTAAAACGAGGATAGAAATCGCTAAACCCGGAAAAATCGCAATGTATGGTGCAGAGAATAAGAAATCCCTTCCATTACTTAGCATCGTTCCCCATTCCGGAGAAGGAGGCTG
Organism: Neobacillus sp. 204; assembly: GCF_046562815.1. NCBI lineage: Bacteria > Bacillati > Bacillota > Bacilli > Caryophanales > Bacillaceae > Neobacillus > Neobacillus sp. 204. The sequence goes on along the minus strand of NZ_JBJORY010000010.1, from coordinate 91,276 downwards.
TGCGCCAAGACCTAAAAACGATAAGCCAGCAGCAGATAAAATCGCGGTCGCAAGACGTAATGTTCCTTGGACAATGATTGGAGAAAGTATATTCGGTAAAATATGTTTGAAAATAATTGTTAAATCATTTGCGCCAAGCGACCGAATGGCGTCGATATACTCGAGACGTTTCACTTCTAATGTAGAACCGCGGACAATTCGTGCAAATAATGGAACGGAAAATGCTCCAACCGCAATCGTAACATTCATCAGACCTGGTCCTAGAGCACTTATGATGGCTAAAGCTAGTAAGATTCCAGGGAAGGCGAGCATGACGTCCATCATACGCATAATTAGTGAATCAACCCATTTTCCATAATAGCCGGCAACTAGTCCAAAAATGATTCCGAAGAATGAGCCAAAGGCTACCGCAGCAAAACCGACTCCCATCGAAAGTCTTGAGCCATACAAAATACGACTTAATATATCTCTCCCTTTATCATCGGTTCCCATCCAGTGATCAATCGATGGAGGCAGTAATTTATCTTCTAATATAATTTCATATGGATTGTAGGGGGCTAAGAGTGGTGCAAATAATCCGATAAAAATGTAAAAGAGGATAATCATTGCACCGACCATCGCTGCTTTATTAACCATTAAAATAGAAAGGAAGTCTTTAAATTTAGATCGTTTGGGTAGATTAATTGTTTGTGTGATTACAATTGGTTTTTCAGTATTTACTTCAACTGACATGTAAAACCCTCCTTATTTTAATTATTTTTTGAAAGATGGGGCGAAATTTATCGTTGCTGTTAACCACCTTCTAAACTTTAGACTTTTAATTGGGTTATGTTCAAATTATCAAAATTAGGCGAAAAGTAAATATTTTTTAAATAATATGTCAATATAGTTAAAATTTAAGTAAATATTCTGTAAATATTATTGTCGATTGTCTTTTATAATGCAGATATGTACTAGCGGAAGGATGGTGGATAACCGATTGAAGAGTCAGAATTTACAAAATAACATAATAAGGGAGCATAAAAAAATGGAGAAAAAGGGACGCAGTATTAATAAAGGGATGCTATTTGTTCTAATCGGCTTAATGATGATATTTGCTCAAGCTTGTTCCACAAAATCAACTTCTTCAACTGATTCAGCAAGCAAAAAAGAAGCAACGAAACAAGGCGGTACATTAACAGTTGTAAGGCTTTCTGATGCTACAAAACTTGATCCGCATTTTATCACAGATATTCCTTCTGCGAATATCATTTATCAAAAAGTTTATCAGACACTAGTTGCACCAGATAAAGACTTCAAAATTCAACCACTGTTAGCGAAAGAATGGAAAGTCGTAAATGACACAACATGGGAATTTAAATTACAAGAAGGCGTTAAATTCCATGATGGTGCACCATTCAATGCTGAAGCTGTTAAAACAACATTTGATCGTATGTTAGATCCGAAAACGGAATCACCGCAACGCGAGAAGTTCGCAATGATTAAGGAAGTAAAAGTTGTGGATGATTTTACAGTTCAATTATTACTCGAATATCCTTATGCACCACTGCTATCTATTTTGGCCAGCCAAGAAGGTAGTATTATTAGTCCAAAAGCACTTAAAGAAAATCCGGATTCCTTATCACAGCACCCAGTCGGTACAGGTCCATTTGTGTTTGAATCATGGAAGACTGGACAAGAAATTTCATTGAAGAGAAATGAAAACTACTGGGGGAAGAAACCTAATATTGATAGAGTAGTATTCAAAGTCGTTCCTGAAGATGCAACTCGCCTAGCTATGATTGAGACAGGTGAAGCACAAATTAATGACCAGGTACCTGTAACCGAGATTGAGCGCATTGAGGCTTCTGATAAAATGGGCCTCTATCGTACAGAAGGACTAGCTGTTGAATATCTTGGATTTAACACAAAGAAAAAACCGTTTGATGATGTAAGAGTTCGTAAGGCAATCAGCCACGGCATCGAAAGAGAAGCCATTATTAAAGGTGTTTATAATAACGTTGGAACCCTTGCCAATGTAGCAATGAGCCCTAAGGTGCTTGGATACAGTGATAAGGTTAAAGCCTATGACTATGATTTGAATGAAGCAAAGAAATTGTTAAAAGAAGCTGGCTATGAAAAAGGATTAAATGTCACTTTATTAACCAGTGACCGAAAAGAACGTATTAACATGGCTGAAGTAATGCAATCACAATTAAAAGGGATTGGAATAAATGTGAAAATCCAGGTAATGGAATATGGTGCGTATATCGACATGATTGATAAAGGTGAGCACGATATGGCTATTGGTGGATGGGGAAATGCAACAGGTGACGGAGATTACAACCAGTACAACTTATTCCATTCAGCATCACAGGGAGCTGCAGGGAACCATTTCTACTATAGTAATCCAGAAGTCGATAAAATGATTGAATCAGCACGAAAAGAAACAGATGAGCAAAAGCGATTAAAGCTATATGAAGAAGTTATGCAAAAAGAGATTGATGATGCCGTTTATGTTCCTATCCGAAATTATGAACATTTGGCTGCCTATAGTAAAAATGTAAGTGGTTTTTGGTTAAATGCTGCCAACTATCTAATGATTGATGATGTAGTAATTAAATAAATGACTTTATAAAGAAATTGATAGTGTTCTAGAAGGAAAAGTACTTTTTTAACAAAAGTACTTTTCCTAGTTCTATAACAGGAGGGAACAGGAATGACAATTTTTTGGTTAACGAATGTCTGCTTAGAAAAAGGTTTCATTTATGAAAATGATCGTATTGTCGCAACTGAGACAGAAATTTGCCACTTGAAAATTGAAGGCGGTAAAATTACTGAAATTACGAATGAAATTCCTAATACAAAGGTTAAGCAGCATGATGCTTATGGTCAGCTATTACTGCCATCCTTAAGAGATATGCATATTCATATCGATAAAACCTATTATGGTGGACCATGGAAAGCATGTACTCCGCTCACAAAAGGCATTTTTACCAGATTAGAAGAAGAAAAAGAATTGCTGCCAATGCTCCTGCCGACAGCCCAAGAGCGTGCAGAGAAAATGATTGAATTATTGATAAAAAACGGCCATACCCATATTCGCACCCATTGTAATGTTGACCCGGTGATTGGACTAAAAAATCTTGAGGTAACCGTCAATGCCTTGAAAAAATATGAGGATGTTCTTTCTTATGAGATTGTTGCCTTTCCACAGCACGGTTTATTAAAAAGTGACTCAGTTCAGCTCCTTCGTGATGCGATGAGGAATGGCGCGACATTAGTTGGAGGCGTCGACCCTGCGACTGTGGATCGGAACATTGAAAAATCTTTAAACACTATTTTTGATATTGCTGTTGAAAACAATAAGGGCGTAGATATTCATTTACATGATCCGAATACATTAGGGGCATTTACATTTGAACGGATGGCTTATTATACGAAGGAATCTGGACTTAAAGGTAGAGCCACGATCAGCCATGGGATTGCTTTAGGTGACCTCGATGGTGAAACTCTCAATGAAATTACTGCTATTTTAAAAGAACAAGAGATGGATGTTACCACCACTGTTCCTATAAATCGGGCGACAATTCCGATACCAGCCCTTGATAAATTAGGGATTCGTGTATCTGTTGGCCATGACAGTATCACAGACCACTGGTCCCCATTTGGAACTGGAAACACAATCCAAAAGCTAGGGATTCTTGCTGAAAGATTCCGCATGAGTGATGAATATTCATTATCAACTGCCCTTAAATACGGAACTGGTGGAGTAACACCACTGAATGGAAAAGGTGAGCGTGTCTGGCCAAAGATTGGCGATTACGCAACGATGATGCTAGTAAAGGCAACTTGTTCCGCAGAAGCAGTCGCAAGAAGAGCACCCGTAGAAACATTGTTTTTCAAAGGGAAAAAGGTTGAAAGTAAATTAGAAGACACAGATCTAGTGCGTGTATAAACTTTTAAAGGAGGAGAAAGAATGACTACCTCATATTGGTTGACGAATGTTCGGTTAGAGACAGGCTATGTACAGGATGAAAAAGGAATCTATGAAACAAAGACAGAGCTTTTCCATTTGAAAATTGAGGGTGGAAAAATTGTTGAAAAGCAAAAGCTTAGTTTTAAGATTCCTTCTGGTGAGAATACAGTGGACGGAAAATGTTATTTGGCGTTACCTGCCTTTAAAGAAATGCACAACCATTTGGATAAAACCTATCTTTCACTTGATTGGAAGGCCCCGATACCTGCAAAAAATTTGAAGGACCGATTACGTATGGAAGCAATGGAACTCGAGGAATTGGCGCCAACAACAAAACAGCGTGCTAGTGCCATGATTGACTTACTGATTTCACATGGGTCGACACACATCCGCACCCATGTAAATATTGACCCTTATATTGGTTTGAAAAATTTAGAAGGCGTAAAAGCAGCATTGGAGGATTACACTGATAAGCTAACCTATGAGATTGTTGCCTTCCCGCAGCATGGATTATTAACTGAAAATGTCATTCCATTTATGAAAGAGGCAATGAGATCAGGTGCCCAATTAGTTGGTGGGTTAGATCCAGCTGGAATTGACCGCAATATCGAAAAATCACTCTATGAAGTGATGAATCTAGCAACAGAATTTGATGCAGATGTAGATATCCATTTGCATGACAGCGGCCATGTTGGTTTTTATACGGTAGATAAATTGACAGAAATGGTAGATGCAGCGAAATGGTACAATCGCGTGGCTGTAAGTCATGCATTCAGTCTAGGAGAAGTACCAGTTCCACAACAGGAAGAAATCGCCGATAAATTGAGCAAGTTAGGAATGTCGGTTATGTCTACGATTCCAATTACAAAAACAATGCCCCCCATTGATTTATTAGATCAAAGGGGAGTAAATGTGTATCTAGGGTGTGATGGTTTCTATGACTCTTGGGGGCCATATGGAACAGGGGATGTTTTAGAAAAGGCAACTCGGTATAGTGAGCTGTATCGGAAAAGTGACGAACGTGCATTAGCTCAGACACTAAAGTATGCTACTGGGGGACCAACCCCATTAACGAAAGACGGTGAAGTAGCCTGGCCTCTGGTAGGAGATGAAGCAAATCTTGTTCTTGTAAATGCGTCATGTTCAGCCGAAGCCGTTGCAAGAACGCCCGAGCGGGAAGCAGTTATTTTTAAAGGTAAAGTTGTATTTGGACAACTTTAAAAGGTTGTTATTTTGAATAAAATTCATGGAAAGATTATGTATAAAATAAATCAATTAAATTATTAATTCAGTTTGTAGACAAAAGGCAGCCGAAATAACCCATTCGGATGCCTTTTTGTGATATTTTTACTGTATTTAAATTAGTGCTGACCTTTCCTAACTGCTATTCTCTATTTATCAAACATTGCTCCTTATAGTTACACTATTACAACTATGACTTGATCCCCAAGGAAAAGAGAAAAGGTAAGGACTTTTTTCTATACAAAAAAAGTTTTAGGGAATAATATGCCAAAGGAGTTGATCACGTGTACTTTTTGTTTAATGTAATCGGACTATTTGTTATGATAGTTCTTATTTACTTTTGCTCGCCTAATAAAAGAAAAGTGAAATGGAAATCGATTTTGACATTATTGGTCGTTGAATTACTGATCACTTGGTTTATGTTATCGACCAAGATTGGGTCATGGATCATTAATAAAATAGCATCATTCTTTAACTGGTTAATTGCTTGTGCAAATGAAGGGACCTCATTCGTATTCCCTTCGGTTATGGCAAATGAGCAAGTGGATTTCTTTTTTAGTGCTTTAATGCCGATCATTTTCATTATCACGTTCTTTGATATTTTAACGTACTTTGGAATCTTAACATGGATTATAGATAAAGTGGGCTGGCTAATTTCAAAAATATCAGGTTTGCCAAAGCTTGAGAGTTTCTTCTCGATCCAAATGATGTTTCTTGGAAACACAGAAGCACTGGCCGTTATCCGGCAGCAGCTTACCGTTTTAAAAGAACATCGCCTGCTGACATTTGGAATCATGAGTATGAGCAGTATCAGTGGATCAATTATCGGCGCGTACTTAACTATGGTTCCAGCGACGTATGTCTTTGTGGCAATTCCGTTGAATTGTTTGAACGCACTCTTGATTGCGAACATGCTGAACCCAGTTGAGGTGAGTAAAGAGGAAGATATCGTTTATGTTCCTTCTAAAGAGGAGCGGAAAGATTTCTTTTCCACCATCTCAAACAGCATGCTAGTCGGTGTCAAAATGGTTATTGTTATCATGGCAATGGTGATTGGCTATGTTGCCTTAACTGCCGGTCTTAATGGAATTTTAGGATTCATAGTGAAGGGTTTAACCATCCAAAAAATATTCTCAATTATCTTTAGCCCCTTTGCCTTTTTGTTAGGTTTAGGTGGCGATGATGCTATGTATGTGGCACAATTAATGGGAATAAAGCTAGCTACCAATGAATTTGTGGCGATGCTGGACCTAAAAGGCAAAATTGCTGGACTTGCTCCTCATACGGTGGCTGTTGCCGTTACTTTCTTGACATCATTTGCCAACTTTAGTACAGTCGGGATGATTTATGGAACCTTTAATTCGATCTTAAGTGAAGAAAAATCAAGTATCATCGGAAAAAATGTCTGGAAGCTCTTGGTGAGTGGCGTTGGAGTATCCTTATTAAGTGCCATGATTGTGGGATTATTTGTTTGGTAAAAGAGTTACCTCTCCTTATACTGGTGCAAATTTGGTAACGTGAACCTGAAAAACAACGTGATATTTATAGCAAAAGGCGAACGGTGTCTTTGTTCGCTTTTTTTATCTTTCGGAATAATTGAAACTTAATGGGAATTTTTTCGTATAAATAATACAAAGATAAAAAGGAGAGGTATGAATGTTTTTAGAAGAACTTCAACAAGAGGAGAAAATTGCATTTCTGGAACTGGCTTCACTGATTGCCAGAATTGATGGTAAATTATCTATATATGAAAATTCTTTAATAAAAAAATATCAAAGAGAAATGGAGCTAGAGGATTATAAGATCAAGGGTCTCTCCATAGAAGACATTTTAAAGGAATTTAAAAGTGAACGCTCCAAATATATTGTCTTAACGGAAATCTTCCAGCTCATTTATTCAGATGGAGTTTTCCACGATCATGAAAGCGAGTTTGTCCATATCATAAAGACACATTTCGGATTTGATCCAAGTGAATTTGGAAGTTTCAAGGAGTGGGTTGGAAAAATAAAAGAATTATCAGTATCGAAGCGAGAACATTAAAACTTCTTAAATCGAGTACTGGAGAATCTCAATACCGATCACAAGACTATTCGATTAAAAAACTTAGTAATATACACGTAAGAATGGTTCCGAAGTTTTCTCCAAGCCATTCTTTTTTATGCCGTTTTTTGGCTGGAGTTTTGTGTGATTCGGACAAACTTGAGTGAATTCCAGCTGGTTCTGTCCGAATGAGCCCCGCATTCGAACAATGCAAAGCAATTTCTTGTTAGTGCTGTCCGAAAAAATGAAAACAACGGTGATAGCACTTTACTTCATTACCATCTTTCTTTGTCACTTTTAATAGCTGTGTAGTAGATAAGACATTTAGATTTTTCGTTTTACTGTTCCTTTTAATACAGCATGATTTGGAGCTAATTTCTGTTTCTGCTCTTTTGGTAGGTCACTCTCTCCATATTCCGGTCTTATTCCATTAGCAATGGCAAAGGCCATCGCTAAAGGAATCGCTACAACACCGACGATCAATCCAACAACTGCATCTATCTGAAAATGTCCTAAGTTATACCCTTGAAACCTCCTAGTTGGGAATCATTTAGACACCTTACTTATAAGACTGGGTATGTTTGTGTGTTTGACTTTATATCTTTATATCCGTCGATCACCAGATCCAATTTTCCTGTTTCAGGATCAATCACCATCCCATGAACAGAGATATTTTTAAGGAATAATGGGTGACTTTTAATTAAACGGACACTGTTGGCGACACTTTCTTCTACACATTGAAAACCCGTCAGCCAACTGGACAAATCAATCCCAGCGTTTGTGAGAATATCGATCCGCTCCTCGTCAATTCCATTCTGTTTTGCTTTTTTTAGAATAGAGGATGCTTCTAAACCTACCATACCACATCCATGATGACCGATCACACACACTTCTTCAGCCTTCAGTTCATAAATAGCGACTAGAATGCTGCGCATGATACTGCCGAAAGGATGAGAGATAACAGCCCCGGCGTTTTTGATTATTTTCGCATCCCCATTTCCTAGACCCATTGCTTTGGGGAGCAATTCCAGCAAACGAGTATCCATACAAGTTAGGATGACTAGTTTTTTATCTGGAAATTTTGTCGTCTTAAACTCCTCATACCGGTTTTGATCAACAAAATCCTTGTTGAAATCGAGAATTTTAGAAATCGTGGTCATAATTTTTTCCTCCATTTAATGATTTAGATGTTTTATTAACATCAGCTCCCTAAAAAGGGGGATGTCCAATTAAATTAACCCAAGCTCACTTTTTGTTTTTCTTTTTGCTTTAGGGTTTGCTTCTTCTTTTGAGAGGGTTGAACATTCCGCAAAAGAAAAATGTTTACACCCTTTACATCGCTTAACATCCAGTTTTGAGAGAGCATAATTGATAGCATCACCTGTATGGGCAAAGAAAATTTCCTCACCTGCCAATTGATAAAAACCAGTTTTCTTAAATAAATCTTCCAATTGCGGCTGGATACCAGAAAATATTACTTGTTGGTTACTATCCTTGAATCTTTTTACAAGATTCATGAGGAGGGCCTCGCCAGACGAATCCACGATTGAAACTTTACTCAATCTTAACAGGAGCACTCTTGGTTCTAAACGCAAAATTTCTTCCATTTCCTCCTCAAACTGCTCGGTGGTGCCAAAGAATAATGGACCTTCTACAGTGTATATATTAATTTGTGGGCAGTTTGAATCTTGCTTGACCATTTCGGGTTTTACTAGTTTATCGTTTGGATCCGGTAAAACCTTTGATACTTTTAACGTACTGCTTATTCGGATGACAAAAACGAGGAGAGCTAAAAGCAGACCTACTCCAACGCCTGTAGTTAAATCCATAAAAATGGTTAACAGAAAAGTAGAGACTAATACAAGGGAATCCATCGTTTTTGATTGTAAGATATGGGCAAATTCCTTGCTCTCACTCATATTCCAAGCGACAAACATTAAAATGGGAGCCATACTCGCCAAAGGAATGGAAGAGGCATATGGGGCAAATAATACTAACACTAGTATTACAACAACACCATGTATGACACCCGATAAAGGGGAGAACGCACCGTTTTTTATATTTGTTGCCGTTCGCGCAATCGCACCAGTGGCAGGAATTCCTCCAAATAAAGGGGTGACCATATTGGCCAATCCCTGTCCAATCAACTCTTTGTTACTATCATGCTTACTGCCGGATATGTTGTCTGCTACTAAGGCAGATAATAATGATTCAATCCCCCCAAGCATGGCAATGATGAACGCAGCAGGAAGGAGTTCAATCACTACATTGACCGTTAACTCAGGGAACTCAAATTTTGGTAATTCATTTGGAATGGCTCCATAAGTTGAACCGATGGTTGCAACCTGATTTGGGAAGAATAGTGCAGCAACAACAGTTGAAACCATTAATCCTAACAAGGCACCAGGAATTTTAGGCAAATATTTTGGTGCTAATATGACAATAGCTAAACATATACTTGCGGTAAAAATACTATAAAAATTGATTGTATTTAAATTAATTAAAATTTCTTTCATATTCAAATGAAAGGCTTCTTCTTTTTTTAAGTTTTCAAGCCCCAGGAAATTGGCAATCTGGCCAGAAAAGATAATCACGGCAATTCCAGCAGTAAAGCCGATTACCACTGGACGAGGGATAAATTTAATATACCTTCCTAATTTAAACACACCCATAAGAAGAATTAAAAACCCTGCCAAGAAGCCGGCGATTAACAGCTTTTCATATCCAAACTGGATCACCACTCCCAATAAAACCGGGACAAAGGCTCCAGTCGGGCCTGCAATTTGAAATTTAGAACCTCCAAAAAGAGAAACAAGGATTCCGGCAATTGCCGACGTATAGAGTCCATACTCTGGTCTTACCCCTGAAGCAATAGCGAAAGCCATTGCTAAAGGAATCGCAACAATCCCAACAACTAACCCGGCAATCAAATCTTTTTGAAGATAGCGTAAGTTGTATCCAGAAAACCTTTTAGATGAAACCATTTATTACATCCTTCCATTTCTATATTGTATAGTTTTTCACAAGTAAAAAGGACAAAGCTAATTTCCAGTCCGACAATGTTTCATAACCTTTACTATTTCTTTTATCAACTTTTGAAACGAGAAATCATAGTTGTAAAAAACCTCCTTTAAAGACTTTTTTGTTACCCGGAATCATCATAGAAAAGAGTTATGTTAGGACGCTCTGTAAAATCCCTGTTGTCTCTTTCCATGTAGAGATACGCTTTAAGGGAGAAAGAGTTTCATTTTTTTGAATTTTGATACATATTTACCAAATTATTCTCTTGCGTTTTAGGGAAATGGTCCAAGGATTTGTTAAGCAGTAAGAGAAATATAGTAAATTTTGGGGAGATTGTATGTTTTTATGAAACTCTTTATGCTCGATAATATCTTTAATTTATAGAACAATTTAACCTATTAAAAAAGGAGGACTTAAATGGAGGAGTATTATTGGGATACTCAGCTGGAATATATTGGAATAATGAGAGATTTATATTATAATGATGACTACTTAGAGTTTTTAGTAAATAATGTTTGGAAGCTATCTAAACCAATACATATTATTGATTTTGGTTGTGGGTATGGATATCTAGGACTTAAATTATTACCTCTTTTCCCAACAGGTTCAAAATATACAGGAATAGATAAAGGACAACAACATATTAATAAGAAGAAAGAGCTTTTTCATAGTCTTCCATATGAAACTGAATTTTTTGTAGCAGATACAAATGAGATAGAATTAGAGAGTAAGTATGACATTGCTGTTTGCCATGCATTTCTTTTACACATGTCCGAACCCCAAAAAAAAAGCTTCAAAAAATGGTTAGTTCAGTTGTCCAACAGAGGCAAAGTCATTTGCTTTGAGCCACATTGGATTTCAGGATTGTCATCATACTACATTAACGGGCATGAACAATCACAAATTGTCTCACTTGGAATTCTACAAAAATTATTTGAAGAGGATACAAAACGAAATGGAAAAGATGGAAATATTGGTGTTAAAGTACCTCAATATTTATCTGAGTTAGGTGTGGAAAACATTGAGTGTAGAGTTAGTGATAAAGTTAACTTCCTCAATCCTAATGTAACTCAAAAAGATAAAGAAAAATTATATAATTCTCTAAAAGAGGATGGCTTGGGTGAAGTACCGTCTCATAGAGAAGCGTTTATTGAAGGTTTGAAAAACCGTGGGGTCAAATTAAAGGAGGCACAGGAACAATATGATGCTGAACTACTGTTTTCACAAGTATTTAACATTGATTCATCATTAATATACGCTCCCAATATGAAAATTACTTTTGGAGAGGTTAAAAAATAGGAATCAACTTAACATCCTAGCTTATCTTCAACTAAGGGAGTTCAATATAACAATCGGGAACAATTCTGCAACAAGAATTGTGCTCTTTATAATGTTAGCACCATTTTGTAATGTAAGAGATTGTACAATTATATTGTAATAGTAAAAATAATCAGTTAGTTTGAGAGCATTAAATTTCAAAATATTTACACTGTTAATTATAATAATTATTGTAAAGGTTTTTATTTATTAGGGGGAAAGGTTTTGAATAACTATATTTGTGAGACTTGTGGAGTTCAATATGAAAGTTCTTCTGAAGCACCTATAAGATGTAAGATTTGTGAGGAAGACCGACAATATATTAGTTCTAAAGGACAAACATGGACAACGTTAGAGTCGATGATAGAGTGTGGAGCATATAATAATGCTATTAATCTTGAAGAAAAGGGATTATATAGTGTAAACACTATTCCGAGCTTTGGAATCGGACAAACGGCTTATCTAATTCAAGATAAGAGTATTAATCTAATGTGGGACTGTATTACATATCTTGATCAAGCTACTATAGAGAAAATCAATGATTTAGGTGGGATTGATGCTATAGTTTTATCTCACCCACATTATTATTCTAGTCAAGTAGAATGGGCCGAAACTTTTGATGCTCCGATTTATATTCATGAAGATGATCGAGAATGGGTGACTAGACCGAGTGAAAAAATCGTATTTTGGTCTGGTGACTCTCTTGAACTACGTAAAGGTGTCATACTTCAGAGGATTGGTGGACATTTTAAAGGCGGCACTGTTTTGGAATGGAAGAATGGCAATAACCAGCAAGGAGTAATAATGACTGGCGATATTATTAGAGTCGTTGCTGATCGTCAATGGGTAAGCTTTATGTATAGTTATCCTAACTTTATTCCACTGCCAAGTGCTACGGTTGAAAGAATTGCAAGTAAGTTAAATCAAATTAAATTCGATCGATTGTATGACGCTTTTCACCGTGTTATTAAAGAAGAGGCTGATCAACGTGTTCAAAAATCGGCAGCCAGGTATATTAATGCACTAAATGGAACATTGTTTAATACATAAAACAAATATTTAATATTCTAAGATGTTTTACAATTAGTATATAAAGAGCGTTTGCACAGCTCTTTTTCTTTAACCAATGGTCAGCATTACTGCAATGAAATAAATCAATACTATTCAACAATAGGGCGCATTTCCAGAATAAGGATCTGCGCTTATTTTGCATGAAAAGGGCCATTATATTGAATAAGAGGTTGCATAGAACCCCACTTTTTTATGCAGCCGCCAGGCTTCTTCAGAAGTCAAAAATGTGAATTTAGGTTTAATTATGATCACAATAAATTTGTGGATCTTTATCTATACCTTTTATAATTGCATACTTATTACCCCATTCACACATTGTGTTTAATACTGGTACAAATGATCTTCCTAGATCAGTTAAGCTGTATTCTACTTTTGGTGGTACCTCTTTAAATATTTCTCTTCGTACAAGTCCATCTCTTTCTAATTGTTTCAATTGATCTGTTAAGACTTTTTGTGTAATTCCAGGTATTAATTCGTAAAACTCTTTTGTCCTTACTGATTTTTGGCTCAAGAAAAAGAGTATTAATCATTTCCATTTTCCACCTGCAATGTTCATAAAAATGTTGATTCCAGTATTATAGTTAACCATGTGCTGTCCCTCCTGAATAGGCACTTAAAAGTGGCTATACCACATTTTTGTGCGTTATTTTCTCTTTTATTATTGCTTACTATAATTAAAGGAGCAATAAATAAAAATTTCGGAGTTGATAAAATGAGTGTAAAAAATATCTTGGAAAAAAGACGAACAGTTAGACATTATGATTCAAGTTATAAAATAAGTTCAGAAATTCTAACCTCATTAATTGAAAGTGCAAGTAAGTCACCTAACGGAAATAATATTCAAGCAACTCGATACTTAATTATTGATGAACCAGACTTAAAAAATTTATTGCTACCTATAGCTTTTAATCAACATCAAGTGGTAGAAGCTTCAACTTTAATTGTTATGTTGGGTGATTATCAAGCATTTGATAAAGATAATATTATTAAGATACATGAAGAAGGCTTTCAAGCAGGTTTTTTTGATGAATCGCTAAGAGATTATCTAGCGAATGCTGCAATAAAATATTATGAAAATAAATCAAATGAAGATCTAAAGTTAGAATTAACTAGAGATGTAAGTCTTGCGTCAATGTCATTAATTTTGTTAGCAAATGAAGCAGGTTTTGAAACAATTACTATGTCAGGCTATGATTCAAAGAAATTAAAAGCAATCTTAAATATTTCTGATAGGTATTTGGATGTTATGCTTATAGCTATTGGTAAAGGTACTAAAGCCGGTCATAATACCGTAAGGCATAATGTAAATAAGGTAATGTATAGAAACAAAATAATTTAGTGTTCTTATCTGATTATGTGAAATAGGTATACAAATAACTGTGCTTTTCTTATTTCTCAATATCAGTTAATAGAAGATTTGTTGATTATTCAAGAATCGGGCGCTTTTCTGGAGTAACGAAAAAAGTCCAATTTCTCAATTTTAATACTGAGAAATTGGACTTTTTAATATTGTAATTTCCTTAACGTTGTAAATCCGCATTTTCCTGACGCTACCCAAGATATCTGTGATCTCAGCGGAAATAATAAAATCCTTTTTTGTTAGAGGGCATAAGAACCTTTAATTCCTGGTGTTAATGGCCTCTATTCTTTTTTATCGAACATCAGAAAACCGTTGTTAAAAAATATTTTGAATATTCCTCGACATGAATATTCCTTTTAAGGTATATTCAATTCATGAAAACAACTTTGAATGCTCTTGCTGAGCCCAACCGGCTACACATTATCGAACTCTTACGTGACGGCCCTCTCACTGTAGGGGAAATTGCTGACCGACTTGGGCTAAACCAGCCTCAAGCTTCCAAACATCTTCGGGTACTTAGTAATGCAGGATTCGTCGAGGTAAATGCAATCGCCAATCGACGGATCTACAAGCTGAGGGCCGAGCCGTTCAAAGAGCTTGATTCTTGGTTAGAGTCCTACCGTAACATTTGGAACGAGAGATTTGACCGCCTTGACGATTACCTGCAGGACCTACAAAGAAAGGATTGAACCATGACGATAAGTAGGAGTCCTGCCAAAGATTAAAAAAACGATATTGGAGGAATGAGATCATGGAAAACCTTTTGACGTCTGTAGAAGATCGGAAACTTATTAGGAATGACCAAACCAATAAAGGAAATAAGGTATCTCTGAAGAATATAACAATAGGATACTGGTTTTTTACGGGGCTATTGATAGCATTAATGCTTTTAGGTTCTATTCCTGATATAATGTCCGCCCCTGAAGCAGTTGCTTTATTCAAACATTTAGGGTACCCTGCATACCTTCTTCCCTTTATTGGTGTTGCCAAATTGTTAGGTGTAATAGCGATACTGATTCCCGGCTTTCCTCGAATTAAGGAATGGGCTTATGCCGGATTTGTCATCGATTTAACGGGTGCCATGTATTCAACTATAGCAGTGGGCGATCCTTGGGTATTTTTCATTATTGGCTACATTTTGATTGCCGGGTCCTATGTTTTTTACCATAAAAAACAAAATGCCGTTTCATTAAGTCATTCGAAATAACTTAACAAAAATTATTGGGAGGAATGGAAATGTCCAACAACACTATGATTTCAAGGGTGGAGAACGATCGGGTACTTGTGCTGGAGCGGATTTTCGATGCGCCGCGCGACCTCGTGTTCAATATGTTTAAAGACCCCGAGCATCTCAAACGCTGGTGGGGGCCCAGAGGCTGGGAGCTTCCTGTATGCAACGTGGATTTCCGGTCGGGCGGCGTTTGGCACTACTGCATGAAGTGCGTCGATCAAAACCAAGGTGAATTTTTCGGTATGGAATCTTGGGGAAAAGGGGTTTATAAGGAGATTATCGAGCCTGAGAAGATCATCTACGTCGATTTCTTCTCGGATGCCGAAGGCAATACGAATGATGCCATGCCATCGTCTGATGTTACATTGGAATTCATCGATTTGGGCGGCGGCAAGACGAAGCTGATCAACCGTGCTGAATATGTGTCGGCGGAGACACTCAAGACCGTCACTGACATGGGCATGATGCAAGGAATCACCGAAACTTGGGACCGCCTGGAAGAAGTTCTTCAGCACCTGAAATAAGGAAATACCACGCGCACGGCAGGCCGGTACAGTAAAGAAAACTATATTTATAGTAATGATTAGGAGCATGGAGTTTGGTAATTACTTATACAAGGGAGTGGAAAAATCAATGATTAGTAAAGTCGGTCAAATTATGTTGTATGTAAATAACCAAGATGAGGCAGTGAATTTTTGGACAAAAAAAGTAGGGTTTAGCGTAATTTCTAATGAAGATAACGGTCAAGGAATGAGATGGATTGAAATGGCTCCAACAAAGGACTCAGAAACAAGCATCATTCTGCACAATAAGGAATTCGTTGCTAAAATGTCACCTGGATTAAATCTTGGTACGCCTTCGTTAATGTTTTTCTCGGAAAACTTTGATGAATTATATACCGATTTATCCAATAAAAATATCAAAGTCGGTGAAATTGTAAATATGCCTTCTGGTAGGGTATTTAACTTTGCCGATAATGAAGAAAATTACTTTGCAGTCATGGAAAAAAAGTAAACCACAATGAAAAATACACCGTTCATTGTTGGACGGTGTTTTGGATTTATAGTAATAAAGTTAACCTAATCCTATATATTATTTTTCTATCCTCCTAAATTAATATTAAACCTCTTATTTCTTATTGAACAAACGAGGGCTTTTCAGGAATAAAAGTACAGCCAACATACGTAAAACGATCTTCCGCAATCGGGCGCAATTCTGCAGTAAGAATTGTGCTCTTTCTTTATGTTAAGGGCCATATTGGCCGAACTTGCTTCTAGCTGCAGCAAGTATAGCCGGTTCATTGCTTCATTCATGGGAATGACAGGATGGTATAAATATAGGGTCAGCTATATATTTATTATCATAATGAAACGTTTAGTATGTTGTTGAGCGATTTAATACGAACAGAAGTGCGGTTAATCTATGCATTTTTTGCCTACATTGGTATAATAAGGATGCATAGCAATTCGGTATAGTGGGTAGCGGCCATTCCCTTAGAGATAGAAAGGGGGTGACGCTGGTGATTACCATTAAAGACGCAATAGAGATAATGATAGCATTCGCTTCTCTAATCGTCGCAGTAATCGCGGTTACTAACACAAAAAAGTAACCCCACTTACCATCTGGCCGGATGTTGTAAGATAAAGGGTTACTTTTTGTGACTACTTATTTACTTCAAAAACGCCGCTGCACTTTATGCAGTCTTGCTGTGCATCTAGGCCTCAGTTACCCGCTGGGGCCTTTTTTATTATATGTTATATATATTTATTATAACCATGAACTCTAAAATAAACAATTTTAAATGACTTATGTGTTAAAAAAATAGGTGAAGAGGTAGATGGATGATAGTATCTGAATTTGGAACCTGATGTCAGTCAATAAGACCATTGCTAAATAAATATACAAATGGCCCGTTTCCATATAGGAATAGGGGCCATTTATATTTTCATGTCTTTAACATAAGCTATTCCTCTTCTGTATAGGCTTCCGTGGTCGTATCCATGCACTCCCAACATTCACTTCTATTCCTTTCATACTTGCACAGTTCACTCCCACATGAAATGCAAAAATCCATAAGAATTGATTCCCCTTTCAAGTGAAATTTTAATAAATTTAAAGCTATATGTTTATTTATATTCCAACATAGCTTGTTAGAGAACCATGTACCTGCAAGCTTTAACAAATAATCATTTGTTCAATCCCTACGGGAATAGGAGGATTTAATTACTGTTCTTCTACCGACTTACTATCCCAACAGCCGGAGGCAAGCACCTTTTTAGAATACTAGTCTAATCAGGATTTATATTTTTTCATATTAATATAGTAATTAATTTATAGGAGGTGGAGATATTGACACGTAAAAAAAAGAGTCTGCTCCCGCTCTGTATTTTTCCAGGGTATCGATGGTGTGGGCCAGGTTGCAGCGGGCCGGGAAGACCTATTAATGATGTGGATAACTGCTGTTACCATCATGATCGCTGTCTGAGCCGCGGGAACTCCCCTTGTTACTGTGATAAGCAATTTATGAAATGCCTCAGTTCAAAAATCAATCCTCATACGCAAAAAGGTAGACATGCACGTCTTATGTACGGATTCATGAAACTGAAAACAACGTTTACCTGTCCAAAATAGTTGCTGTATTGTTAAATTATTAAAACGATATCACTTAAATCTGAAGATAATCCAATCTCGATTTGTCCAACCACTCTGAATTAGTTACACTATAGAGGAATGAATTTTTTTGTAGGTACCTAATAAATGGGTGGGAGAGAGCATTAAATGAGTAAAAGAGTAGTGATTACAGGTATTGGAGCAGTCACACCTTTGGGGAATGATGCTCAAACAACATGGGAAAACATTAAAAATGGTGTATCAGGGATTGGGCCAGCAACCATATTTGATGTTGAAAAAGTCGATGTCAAAATCGCAGCCGAAGTTAAAGGCTTTGCACCAGAAGAGTTTATGGATAAACGAGAAGCGAGAAGGATGGGGCGTTATAGCCAGTTTGCTGTCGCAGCAAGTCAAATGGCTGTAAAGGATGCTGGGATCCAAATTGGAGAGGATATTCGACCTGAACGTGTGGGTGTCTGGATTGGCTCAGGAATTGGCGGTTTAGGTGAGTTCGAGGAACAGCATCGGAAATTTATTGAAAAGGGTCAAAGAAGAGTCAACCCGTTTACGATTCCAATGTTTATCCCAGACATGGCAGCTGGACAAGTTTCGATTGCACTTGGTGCAAAAGGTATCAACAATTGTTCGGTAACCGCATGTGCGTCAGGTACCAATTCTATCGGTGATGCATTCCGCGTCATTCAAAAGGCGGATGTGGATATGATGATTGCCGGTGGAACAGAAGCAACGATTACGGAGATGACCATTGCTGGATTTTCTAATATGACTGCTCTCTCCAAAAATCCTGATCCGAACACAGCAAGCCGTCCATTTGATAAGAATCGTGATGGATTTGTGATTGGAGAGGGCGCAGGAATAGTGGTCCTAGAAGAATTAGAACACGCGATTGCCCGTGGTGCTAAGATTTATGGAGAATTGATAGGGTATGGTGCGACCGGTGATGCCCATCATATTACCACACCTTCACCAGACGGGGAAGGTGCGGGAAGGGCAATGAAATTAGCATTAGACGATGCGGATATTTCCCCTGAGCAAGTCGACTACATCAATGCTCATGGGACATCCACTTATTATAATGATTTATATGAAACGTTAGCCATTAAAGAGGTATTCAAAGAACACGCCTATCATTTATCGGTTAGTTCCACCAAATCGATGACCGGTCACATGTTGGGAGCAACAGGGGCTATCGAAGCCATATTCTCTGTTTTAGCCATCAAGGAAGGAATCATCCCGCCAACACTCAATTATCAAACCCCGGATGAACAACTTGATTTAGACTATGTCCCCAACGTGGCAAAGAAGAAGGATCTTCAAGTTGTGCTAACCAACTCATTAGGATTTGGCGGCCATAATGCCACATTGATATTTAAAAAGTTTAACGAATAACATTAGCAGTAACTAAAACGAAGGTGTCTAAATATCATTTAGATACCTTTTTGTACGTTTTTGCAAAAGGAGATGATATTTATTCGCTAAATGAAAATGATCTATTTAAAAATATGCTTTTTGATATATTTCAACCAATTAAATCGAAGGTCAAAAACGACGTTTGCCTTTTATTTGCGAAAAAGTAGGATTTATTTGCGAAAACACTTGGTTTATTTGCGAAACTCCCATCTTTATTTGCGAAAACAATTTTGATTACCAATTACAAGGGAATTACACATAGACAACTAGTTCGATTCAATTTTATCAGCAAATTATAGGGATTTATCAGCGATTCCAGTCCTTTTATTAGCGAGATTACACCGATTTTTTTAAAATATAAGAAAAAAGTCGATAAAAGTGGTTTCTTCGGTATTTAATCACACTTCGACAGAGTAGCTGATTTTTCCTTACTAACCAAACGTTTGATTAGATTAAAGATAAGCCCATATATCAAAAGGATTTTTCCCGGGAAATGGAGAAAAGGATGTCGAAAATAGCATCGACATCTGATTCAACATAAAAAGACCTGTCTTTCTATTAGTTTCAAAGAATGACTAGGTCTTTTTTGTATAAAATGGCCATTGAAACTGGCCCCTTCGCACACCATTTATTATTCCTTATTGGAATGTTTAAATAAATTTTCAATCGATTGTTCCCCATTAAATACCTCGTTAATACAAAGTGTAGCGGCCCCAATTACCTCTGCATGTTTTCCTAATTTCGAAGGAACAAGTGATAGCTTTTCGGTATTCGTTTTTAAAGAATGTTTATATACAGCATCCTTAAGTGGTTGGAGGACGATATCTTTAGCATTTAATATTCCTCCAGTTAAGATGACTTTTTGAGGATTAAATAAATTTACCATGGTCGAGATCCCAATTCCGATATATCGGCCAGCTGTTTGAAGCTCGTGTATGGCCAATTCATCACCCAATTCAACGGCTTCATAGATGTGCTCTATTGTGAGCGTATCTGGATTATTTGTAATCTCTGTTAGTTTCGTTGGAAAACCTTTTTTTATTTTTTTTAAGATACTTGTTAATAGGGCCGGCTCACTTGCGACAGCCTCTAAACAACCATAGTTTCCACATGAACATTTTGGTCCGTCCTCAGTAACAATGGTATGCCCGATTTGACCCCCTCCGAAGTTCACCCCGTGAAACAAGTGATCTTGGATCATCACACCAGCGCCAATTCCATAATCTACGTTGATTGTGATAAATGCATTTGTATCTTTCCCTTCTCCAAACCACCGTTCAGCTAGTAAGAGGGTATTACAGTCATTATCAACCAATACGGGTAAATTCACTTTTTGTGATAATTTCTCTCCGATAGGGAAGCAGTCCCAATTTAAGTGAGGGGGATAAATAGAGATTCCTTTTATAAAATCAACGATTCCATGCATGCCTAAACCAATACCATAGATTGTACAATCGGTTTTTCGTAATTTATTAACCAGATAAACTACTTCGTTAAGCACATTTTCAGGAATAGGATTTGCAGGTAATGGAACGGTTTGGAAATCCATAATTTCACTTTCTAAATTGATAATAGCCGCTTTTATTGATGTGGAACCGATTGTAATGCCTATAAAGTTCATGGCTTTACTATTTAATTGATAGAGAGCAGGAAAACGGCCTCTTTTTATGGAAGTGTGACCAATGTTTTGAACGATGCCAAAAAACTCTAATTCGGACAAAATGTCAGTAACGGAAGGAATTGTTAGTTGAGTAATTTTAGATAGTTCAGCTTTTGAGATTGGGCCAAAATCTTGGGTAAGCTTTAAAATAAGTTTTTGATTATATATTCGCATAGCATCGCGAGTTAGTTTTGTTGGAGTATAATGCAAAAAAATCCACCTCAATCTTTTATTGAAAATAACTTTAATAAAGTAACTTTAATAAAAAGTATTATCTCCGTTAATTCTATCGTAAAAATATAGAGTATTCAATTTGTTTTTGTGTAAATAATTGCTATTTTCCTCTATAAAAGAATAATTTTTAGAAAAATCAAAAAAACAATTGATTTATTAAAGTCAATTTAATAAAATGAGTTTAGTAAGCGATTACAATTAAAGATAGGGGGATTCAGATGCAAAGAAAAGCAGGTATCGTATTTTTGGTAATTAGTATGTTGGCCGCACTTATAATTAGTGGATGCTCAAACAGTACCGGGGCAAATGAAGACGAAGACGGTAAAAAAGTAGAGTTAACAGTATGGACGTGGCCGGACAATGATAAGACTTTTGAAAAAACAATTCCGTTTTTTGAAAAGGAACATCCTAATATCAAGGTAAAAGTACAGGCATTTGCAAATGATCATTATGTTGAAAAATTGTTATCGGGATTAGTATCTGGAAAAGGGCCAGATGTTGCCATGATTGAAATTGGCAGTGTGGCGAAGTTTAAATCAAGTAACGGTTTTGTAGACCTTTCAAAAGCTCCATATAATGCAGGAGATTTAAAAGGGAAGTATGCTGATTTCGCTTGGGATTATGTAAATGGGGAAAATGGTAAGATTTTCGCTCTTCCAAAAAATACAGGACCAGGAGCCATGTTTTATCGAAGAGACTTGTTTGAAAAAGCTGGACTGCCTACAGAACCTGCAGAGGTCCATGAACTTATGAAAACGTGGGATGATTACCTAGAAGTTGGTAAAAAATTAACACAAAAAGATAAACAATGGATGGTTGCTACCCCTAATGAACTTTATTCAACAATTTTAAATCAAGCGAACATATCCAATTTTGATGAAAAAGGCAAACTACAGCTTAATAAGCCTGATGCGGTTAAGGCATTAGAATATGTAGACAAAGCGAATAAAGAAGGAATTGTCTCTCCATTTGATAAAATTTGGTCAGAGGAATGGAATGCTACCATGAAAAATGGAACAGTCGCTACATATTTTATAGGTAACTGGTTTGGCGGGCTGTTGAAGGATGTTTTTGCGCAAGGAACGGATGGGAAATGGGGAGTTACTTTAGCACCAGAATACAATGGGGTTAGTGCGTTCAATAATGGCGGGGATTTCATTGGAATGTTAGAGTCAAGCAAGCATAAAGATGCGGCGTGGGAATTCATTCAATTTGTAACGCAAAATAAAGACTCATTAGAAACAATGTATACCAAGAATGATTTGTATCCAGCATGGGTAGATGCACAACAAGCTGAATGGCTTAAACAGCCTGATGGATTTTTTGCGAATCAGGTTTTAAATGAAATCTTTAGTCAAGTTTCTAGTGAAATGCATGCACCTATTACGAACCCAAATGATCCAATTGCAAAAGAAGCTATTGAAACGATGATTACGAATATTACTCATGGTGGAAAGAGCGTGGATGAAGCCTTGAAAGATGTAACGAAGCAAATCAAGGCTAAAGTACAAAATTAATAGAATAGGTGAGGAGAAATCCTCACCGTTCTTTTTAAGAGAGGCGATTTTGTTGCAAATGAAAAATGAAACTAGTTTCCCAATTCAAGCACTAGATAAAAAAAGTAAATTTTATAAGAAAAAAGATTACTTATTTCTTTATATTAGTATCGCTCCCTTTTTTCTTCTATTTCTAGTATTCAATGCTTTTCCAATCATAGCTTCTCTTTTTATTGGATTTACAAAATGGGACGGAATCAGTTTACCTGAATTCGTTGGTTTAAAGAACTATATTCAACTATTTAATGATCCTGTTTTTAGGAAATCATTGTTCAATACCCTATATATCTGGTTTTTTTCAACAATAATAACGTTAGGCTTAGCCTTTTTGTTGGCATTTTTGGTGAATTACTATATTCGGAGATTGAAAGGCTTTTATAGAATTGCGTTTTTATTTCCCCTATTGGTTGCTCCGGCCTTAACCTCCATCATTATTAGCATTTTGTTTTCATCGAATGCCGGCTTAGTTAACGCGTTTTTGAGCCTTTTTACTCAAAATGATGTAACCATTAATTGGCTTAACTCCCCGTTCTGGATTAAACCAATTATTATTCTAATGATTGTTTGGAGATGGACGGGATGGCATTTTATTATTTTCATGGCTGGACTCCAAACCATTCCGAAAGAGTTATATGAAGCGGCAAAGATTGATGGTGCAAAGGGTTTACAAATTATTCGTTCCATTACCGTTCCAATGATGGCTCCTGTTATTTTAGTAAGTCTGATCACGGCAACTACTGGTGGAATACAGTTATTTGATGAACCGTTTGTCCTCACAGATGGTACGGGAGGAACCCTTCAATCAGGAACAACGATGGGAATGTATCTTTATAATACGGCATTTCAAGAATTTAACTTTGGCTTAGCATCAGCAACATCATATGTTTTGTTTGGAATTATCTTAATTGTGACGTTAATAAACTCTAAATTATTTAGAAAAAGAGATTAGGATGTGTGAAATATGTTAGATGGGCCAGCAAACCGATTAAGTAGAATAATTGTGAACATATTTGTCGCATTGCTTTCAATTTTTTTTATAATCCCTTTAATTTGGATGGTTATTTTAAGTACGAATAGCCGGGAAGATGTTTATAAATTTCCGCCTCCGATTACATTTGGGGATTCATTGTTAGATAACTTCCAAAGGCTGGTTGAAGGGATTCCATTCTTCCAAAATCTCTGGAATAGCATATTTGTATCAGGGTTTCAGACGCTCTTGGTTTTGTTTATTAGTAGTTTTGCAGCATATGGATTTTGCAAGTATACAAATGCTCCAGGCAGGAAAATTTTATTTGGAATAATGGTTGGTTCGATTATGATTCCGCCAATGGCTGGATTAATTCCATGGTTCATGATTATGAAATCATTTGGTTGGATTGACACGCATTGGCCGTTAATTATCCCCCCAGCTGCCAATGCTTTTGGAGTGTTTTGGATGTATCAGTACATTAGAGGAGCCATTCCGACGGATACCTATGAAGCTGCAAAAATTGATGGGGCTTCTGACCTGAGAACCTATTGGTCCATAGTCGTTCCGTTGATTCGTCCAGGACTTGCAGCATTAGGGATCTTAACGTTTTTAAACTCGTGGCAGAATTTTCAAACGCCTTTACTCGTTTTGACCGATGAATCAAAACTTACTCTTCCGATAGCTTTAACAAATTTAAGGTCGCTGTATTCAACGGATATACCAGCTGTCATGTTAGGGACATCGCTAAGCATTTTACCGATTTTAATTGCATTTATCTTTATGGCAAAGCATTTTATTGCTGGATTAACAAATGGTTCTGTTAAGTAAAAGATTGGAGTGGAAAGCATTGAAGCGCTTAGACAACAAAGTAGCTGTGATAACAGGCTCAGGAAGAGGGATAGGGAAAGGAATTGCACTTAGCTTTGCAGAAGAAGGAGCAAAAGTGGTTATTGCCACGATTGAAGAAGAAGAGGGTTTATTGTTAGAACGTGAGTTAAAGAATCAAGGAATAGATGCATTATTTATCCAGACGGATGTTTCATCTGAACAAAGTATCGGTGAAATGGTAATGAAAACGGTAAATTTCTTCGGGAGAATTGATATTCTAGTAAACAATGCCGGGATAACATTATTTAAATCGTTGATAGATTCGACACTAGATGATTGGGAAAATGTTATTAACATAGATTTACGGGGGACCTTCCTTTGCAGTAAATATGTTGTTCCATACATGATTGAAGCAGGCAGAGGTTCTATCATTAATATTTCCTCCAATCATTCCATTGCCACATTGCCAAACACGGAAATTTATGCAGCGGCAAAAGGCGGCATCAACGCCATGACAAGAAGTATGGCATTAAGCTTAGGGCCGAAGAACATTCGAGTAAATGCTATTTGCCCTGGATTTACGGATACACCGCATTATAGAACATGGCTCCTTAATCAGGGGAATCCGGAAGAAGTGGAAGCGGAAGTGCTGAACCTACATGCACATAGAAAAATTTGTACTCCACAAGATATTGGGAATTTAGCCGTTTTTTTAGGGTCAGAGGATTCAGAAAAAATGACAGGTGAAACCATTACCCTTGATGGCGGCTTATCCTCCAGACTTTACAATTCAAAAATATGTTGAGGTGAAAAATATGAACATAGTGCTTGAGATCGAAGCAAGGGCAGAATTGGGAGAAGGGCCGTTTTGGGATCAGGATGAAAATAAACTGTATTGGGTCGATATTTTGAAAAACAAACTCCACATCTTTGACCCAGAGACAAAGAAAGGTAAAGCAATCGAATTTCCCATTCCTGTATGTGCTGTTGCAAAAAGTAATACCGGTCATCTTATCCTTGCTTTAAAGGACGGGATCTACTTTTATAATGAAGAAACAGAAGAATTAACCGTAGCTGCAAAGCCTGATGTACTTGAAGAGGAAAATCGATTTAATGACGCTAAATGTGACCCACAGGGAAGATTCTGGGCGGGGACTATGAATATGAACGGAAAAAAACATCAAGGGGAGCTTTATTGTTTTCATCAAGATGGAACGCTTGAAAAGGTCTTGACGGGTGTAAGCATCTCCAATGGATTGGGATGGGATGTAAACAGAAGGAAAATGTATTATATTGACACACCGACACAGCAAATTGTTTCTTATGATTTTGATGAGACATCCGGAATGATAAGCAACAAAAATGTTGTCTACACCTTTGATATTACTGACGGATCTCCAGACGGCATGACGATTGATTCTGAAGGAATGTTATGGGTTGCTTTATGGGGAGGCAGCAAGGTTGCAAGAATTAACCCGGTGACGAGTGAGTGGCTATTTACCATTAACGTGCCTGCAAGTCTCGTCACCTCTTGTGTGTTTGGGGGAGAGGACCTTCAAACTTTATATATCACAACAGCTAGTATCGGGTTGACAGAAGAGGAATTGCAAGAGCAGCCTTACGCAGGTGGATTATTTTCAATTCGTCTGGATGCAAAGGGAACTCGTTCCTATTCTTTTAAAAAAATGAAAGCTTTAAAATAAGTACCATCTTCAAAGGAGGTTGTTCTAAGTGTCATTAAAAACAATGCAAACCATAGATATTGTCAGTTTATCTGGAATTTGGAACTATGAGCTTGATCAAAATGATATCGGTTTACAAGAAAACTGGAATAAAAGGATTTTACAGGAGTCTGGCTTTCGATTACCTGGTACAACAGCCCTTAATCAAGTAGGCGAGCCGTTGGAATTGGAGCCAGAAATGACGAAAGAAGCCGTAAAATGCTTAAGACAACATCATCGTTATGTTGGTGCCGTCTGGTATCAAAAAAGGATATCTATTCCAGAAACATGGAACAACAAGGATGTTACTTTATTTTTAGAAAGAGTCATGTTTGAATCGCAAGTTTGGGTAAATGGTCAAAAAGTGGGAACATTTGATAGTCTATCCGTTCCGCATGTTTATGACCTGACAAAGCATGTAGTTCCTGGAACAGAATGTGTGTTAACAATCCGCATTGACAATCGAGATGTGCAAAAAATCGGTCCATTTCCAAGTGCATATACAGACGAAACACAAACCATCTGGAATGGCATCATTGGAAAAATGGAATTGCAAGCAACAGATAAAGTGAATTTCGGCGAAGTTCAATTATATCCTGAAATTCAAAGTCATTCTGTAAAGGCAAAAGTAATCGTAAATAATGGTTGTGACGTCAATGTAAACACGATTATCTCAGCAAAAGTGACTGATAAAAATCATAATATTATCGGGGTTCCAATTGAAATAAATGAAACAATTGATTCAGGTAAAAAAGAGATTGAGATTAAGTATGAAATGGGAGAACAAATTCAATATTGGGATGAGTTTAATCCCTATTTATATACGTTCCATTTACAAGTAAATGCCATTAATCCTAGTGAGGACCATAGCAATCAAACAAGCATTGTATTTGGAATGAAAGAGTTTAAGGCAGAAGGAAGACAATTCTTGATAAATGGTAAGAAAACGTTTTTAAGGGGAACATTGGATTGCTGTATTTATCCGTTGACTGGATTTCCTCCTACTGATAAAGAGTCGTGGAAGGATGTATTTCTAGCTGTAAAAGAGTACGGCCTAAACCATGTGAGATTCCATTCATGGTGCCCTCCTGAGGCCGCTTTTGAGGCAGCAGACGAAATAGGGGTATATTTAAATGTAGAAGGACCCGTGTGGATGGACACGTGGACACAATATACCGTAGGGAAGTATAAGAGTCATTATCAATATCTGCCCCAGGAAGCGGAAAGAATTATCGATACGTACGGTAATCATCCGAGTTTCTGCATGTTTAGTAACGGAAATGAATTAAACGGTGATTTTGGATTACTTCATGATATCATTGCAGAGTTAAGGGGAAGAGACAATCGAATGGTCTATACCTTAATGACGAACTGGGATAGGAAAGTAGATCCTGCTGAAGATTACTTTGCAGCCCAAACGGTTGATGGTGTAGGGATTCGAGGACAGTATTTCATGGACAAAATGGTAGAGGGAACAATGCTTGATTTCTCGGAAGGAGTAAAGCTTAGAGAGATTCCGATTGTTTCCCATGAGGTTGGACAATATTCGGTCTATCCCGATGTGGAGGAAATTCCGCTATACAATGGAGTGTTGAAACCGGTAAACTTTGAAGCTATTAAACTGGATTTGGAAAAGAAGCAGATGCTGAAATATGCGAAACAATTCACTTTGGGATCGGGGAAATTAGCGGCTCAGCTATACAAAGATGAGATCGAAGCAGCATTAAGAACAAAAGATTTTGGCGGATTTCAGTTATTAGATCTTCATGATTTTCCAGGACAAAGCACTGCTACAGTCGGATTGCTGAACTCCTTTTGGAAATCAAAGGGGATTATAAGTGGTGAAGAGTTTAGAAAGTTTTGCTCTCCAACTGTACCAATATTAAGGACGGAAAAACGAATCTATTCGAATAATGACTTATTTTCGGGCCTTGTTGAAATCAGCCACTACGGTCCAGCTGCTATTGAAAATACAACGGTTTCTTGGAAGATTACTAATCACAATGGGGTGGTTGCTTCCGGCGAATTTAATGCAGTTAAGATTACACAAGGAACGGTGTCTAGTGTTGGAAAGATTGAAAATGTAAGTTTCAAAGGGATTGAAGAAGCATCTATGCTGCGTCTCTCCCTTCAAATAGAAGGCACGGAGTATAAAAACGATTGGGATCTTTGGGTGTATCCGGAAACAGCATTAATCGATGAGGAAGAAATAATAAATGAATCAGACATCCTTATTGCCAGTCAATTCGATACGAAAGTAGTCGAACATTTGCAGAATGGAATGAGTGTTTTATTGCTTCCCGATGTACGGAAAGTAACAGGAATTTCGGCAGGTAAATTTTTCCCAATATTTTGGAGTCCTGTTCATTTTTTAAGTAAAGATCCATGTGGGATTATCTGTGACTATGACCATCCAGTGTTTAAGCGCTTCCCAACAAATGATTACGCGCAGTACCAGTGGAAATCCTTGCTTGAAAATTCATTCTCGATATCGATTGAAAATTTCCCAGCAGACTTTGAATCAATCGTTAATATTATTCCTAACTTTTACAACAATCATAAAGCAACAAACTTATTTGAAGCAAGAGTAGGCGAAGGCAAGATACTTGTCTGTTCCATTGATATTACAAGAGATTTAGAGCAGCGTTTGGAAGCAAAACAATTAAAAAGAAGTATTCTTGAGTATGTAGCTAGTGATAAGTTTTCTCCTAAACACACTTTAACCGTTGAGGATATGAAGGAAGTATTTATTGAGGACGATCAAGGATTAAGTAAAGAGGATAGAAGAAAGGATTTAGCTTATTTGAAACCCGCTAGTTCAAATAGTGAAAAGTCGTTGAACTATGCAGCTTCTAAGGGAAATGACGGTAATCCAACAACTAGCTGGAATGCAGCCGATTCTGAATTAGGACACTGGTGGCAGGTAGATTTGGGCGAAGTGCATGAAATAACCGGTACAAGAGTTACTTTCCTAGAGGAAGGGAATTACCGCTATGAAATTATGGTGTCAACCGATGGAGATCACTGGAGATTAGCGGCAGAACAAACTAGTGATAAAATCAACGATAAAGTTAGAGAAGATAGCTTTAATGAGTCTGCAAGATATGTCCGTATCATTTATAATGGACGGCCACAAGGGATTTGGGCTGGGCATAGTGAATTTCAGGTGTTTGGCAAATAGGAATAAAAGTTACCATACTATTTCTAATAGAGGGGATACGCAGATGGAGAAGTTTTATGGGATATACCCTGCGTTGATAACGCCTTTTAACGAACAGGGGAAAATAAATGAGAAGGCACTCCAGCAATTGGTGAAACTGAATCTAGATAAGGGTGTCAGTGGTTTTTATGTGGGGGGAAGTACAGGGGAGTCCTTTCTATTGAGTGTGGAGGAAAGGAAAGCTATTTTAGAAATCGTGTCCCATGAAGCGAGGGGAAAGGCAAAGATTATTGCACATATCGGTAGTATTGCGACAGATCATGCAATAGAATTAGCCAGGCATGCCGCTGACCTCAAAGTTGATGCAGTTTCATCTGTTCCACCTTTTTATTATAAGTTCTCTCTCGCGGAAATTAAGTCCTATTATTTAGACATCGTGAATGACGTTAACTTACCGATGATTATCTATAATATTCCAGCGCTTTCGGGGGTAACATTTACGAGTCAGAATATTAGTGATTTGTTGACTGACTCCCGGGTAATTGGGGTAAAGTGGACTTCTTATGATTTATTTCAGATGCAGAGAATGTTAAGTGAAAATCCTAATTTAACCATCTTCAATGGACATGATGAAGTATTTTTAGGAAGTTTGGCTATGGGAGCAAAAGCTGCGATTGGAAGCACCTTTAATTTTATGGCAGAAAAATTCATTCACATCCAGAATTTATATGAAGCTCAGAAGCTAGAAGAAGCTCGGATCCTTCAGGATGAAGTCAATCAAATTATTAACGTATTAATTCGTATTGGTGTTTTTCAAGGCGTAAAAGCAGGACTTGAGATGATGGGTATTCCATGTGGAGATTGCAGAAAACCATTCAGAAAACTGAATCTTGAGGAAATAAAATTACTGCAACAGGTGTTAAATTTATAAGTAATATAGTCTTAGATTAAAAGCAACAAAAGGTGCCATCCATAATAGGAGGGTGCCTCTTTTTCAGAGAAAGTTGGTGAAATCATGGATGTTATTAGTCTTGGAGAAACGATGGTTCTTTTTACTCCAAATCTGCATGGGAAAATGCGCTATTTAAACCAATTTACTTCAAAGATTGCCGGTGCGGAAACAAATACTCTAATTGGGTTATCTAAGCTTGGACATCAAACAGGGTGGATCAGCCGGCTCGGGCAAGATGAATTTGGAGCACAAATTTTAACATTAGTCAGAGGAGAAGGCGTAGACGTTAGTAGGGTAGCTTTGGATGAAAGCGTACCAACAGGAGTATTTTTCAAAGAAATCATCAATCGAGATCATGTCAATATATACTATTATCGAAAAAATTCTGCGGCTAGTCAGCTTACTCCCGCCGATCTAGATAGGGAATATATCGCTAAAGCAAAATTTCTCTATGTAACCGGGATTACCCCAGCGCTAAGTCCGTCCTGCAAAGATACAATCTTTCGTGCCATCGAAATAGCGAAAGACAATGGGGTTAAGATTGTTTTTGACCCTAATTTACGCAGGAAACTGTGGGAAGATGACGAAGCCCGGGAAACGCTTTTAGAAATAGCCGGTCAAGCGGATATCATTTTACCTGGTATTGGTGAATGTGAATTTTTATTTGGTACAAGGAATTGCGAGAAGGCAGCTAATTCCTTTCTTACTCTAGGTGCAAAGCTGGTTGTTGTAAAGCTTGGTGAAAAAGGGGCTTATTATACCACTGCAGCTGAAAAAGGATATATAGATAGTTTTACAGTGAAAAATGTAGTGGATCCAGTTGGAGCAGGAGATGGCTTTGCTGCCGGAGTTCTATCAGGGCTTCTAGATCACTTAACGATCGCTGAAGCAGTAAAACGAGGCTGTGCAATCGGTGCTATGGTTACGACTATAAATGGGGATATAGAAGGGCTTCCTAATAGGAAGGAATTAAATCAGTTTACCGATTCTAACTTAAATGATGAGGTCAATCGATAGTTTTTAAGAAGGAAGGTATTTACTAATGGGTACACTGCAAAAAATCTTAGATAACAAATTAGTGGCTATTTTACGCGGCGCTAGTCCTAAGGATACGATCAAAATTGTTCAAGCCTTATATGAAGGAGGAATAAGAGTCGTTGAAATCACCATGAATTCCCCGAAAGCGCTCTCAGCAATAGAGATGGTATATGATGAATTTGGCAAAGAAATGGCTGTTGGTGCAGGAACTGTTTTGGATCCGGAATCTGCTCGATGTGCCCTTCTTGCAGGTGCTCAGTTTATCTTATCACCGACGCTAAATCCTGAAACGATTAAGATGACAAAACGATATGGGGCGGTTAGCATCCCTGCGGCATTCACGCCCACAGAAATTTTAGAGGGCTATGAAAGAGGCGGCGATATTATTAAAGTTTTTCCTGCCACTGTATTAGGTCCTAAGTTTATTAAGGATATTCGAGGACCTCTCCCGCAAATTCCATTAATGCCAACAGGTGGTGTAGGTTTAGATAATATCAAGGACTATTTAGATGCAGGAGCTGCTGGACTTGGTATTGGCAGTTCGCTGGTGAAGACCAAAACAGAAATTACAGAAGCGTACCTTATGCAATTAACGGAAAAGGCAAAGCAATTTACATTAGCTGCCCAAAACTAACTATTAAAGGAGAGTGTTAACTATGAAAATAACAGGTTATGAATTATTCATAGTCCCACCGCGCTGGTTATTCTTAAAAATTGAGACAGATGAAGGAATTGTTGGCTGGGGAGAGCCAGTAATTGAAGGTAGGGCAGCGACAGTAAAAGCTGCGGTCGAAGAGTTTATGACCTATTTAATAGGGAAAGATCCGTTAAGAATTGAAGATCATTGGAATGTCATGTACAGAGGCGGTTTCTATCGAGGCGGCGCAATCTTGATGAGTGCGATTGCCGGTATTGACCAAGCTCTTTGGGATATTAAAGGGAAATATTTCAATGCCCCAGTTTACCAGTTATTAGGGGGGGCTTGCCGCGATTCGATCAAGGTGTATTCTTGGATTGGAGGAGATCGTCCAAGTGATACCGCAAGAGCTGCGAAGGAATGTGTCGAAAAAGGATTCCAAGCAATAAAAATGAATGGAACGGAAGAATTACAATACATTGATTCTTATGAAAAGATTGATAGAGTATTAGAAAACGTAGCAGCTGTTCGTGAAGCTGTTGGTAAAAATATTGGGATTGGTATTGATTTTCACGGGCGTGTGCATAAGCCAATGGCAAAGGTATTGGCCAAAGCCCTCGAAGAATTTAACCCTCTGTTTATAGAAGAACCTGTATTGCCAGAGAATAACGAAGCATTAAAAGAAATTGCTGGATTAACGTCCATTCCTATTGCGACTGGTGAGCGGATGTTCTCAAGATGGGACTTCAAACCTTTATTAAACGGCGGGTATGTCGATATTATCCAGCCTGATTTATCACATGCAGGCGGTATCACAGAATGTAAAAAAATTATCAGTATGGCCGAAGCTTATGATGTTGCTGCTGCTCCGCATTGTCCATTAGGACCCATTGCACTAGCGGCCTGCTTCCAAGTAGATGCAACAGCCCATAATGCCTTTATTCAAGAGCAAAGCTTGGGAATTCACTATAACCAGGGCAGTGATTTATTAGATTACCTAAAAGATCCATCTGTCTTTGATTATGAAGATGGCTATGTAAAAATCCCACAAGGCCCTGGGCTTGGAATTGAGGTAAATGAAGCGTATGTCCGTGAAATGGCGAAAGTAGGCCATCAATGGCAAAATCCTGTATGGCGCCATCGTGATGGCAGTGTAGCTGAGTGGTAAATGGTAGTGTAGGGGCCAGCGTCGATACCGGCAGAAGCGGGACAACTTTATACAGATAAAAAAAGGTTGTGTTAAACAGAAATACTTGTTTAACACAACCTTTTAAAATGAAATTATTTTGCTTCTGTTTTTTTGATTTGTTTACTTCGTAACTGTCCGCATGCTGCATCAATATCTGTTCCATGTTCCTGGCGGATTTTGCAATTAACCCCGCCTTTTTTCAATGTATCATAAAATGACAGGACCGCTTCCTGCTCACTTCTTTGATATTGACTATGTTCATCAACTGGATTATATGGAATTAAATTTACATAGACTTTTTGCCCTAGAGGACGCAGAAGCTCAGCTAGTTCCTCGGCTTCTTGTTTATGATCATTGACATCTCGCAACAGAATATATTCAATCGTAATTCGACGGTTTGTTTTGTCTACGTAATACTCCATCGCCTTCATCAGTTTTTCGATTGGAATCGCCCGATTTATTTTCATAATCCGTGTTCGAAGTTCGTTATTTGGCGCATGCAAGGATACGGCCAAGTTTACTTGCAACCCTTTATCCGTGAATTCAATAAGCTTGTCCGCAAGACCGCTGGTTGATACGGTGATACGTCTAGCTGCAATCGCAAGTCCTTTATCATCTTTAATGACCTTGATAAAGTCTAATAGGTTTTCAAAATTATCAAATGGTTCACCAATCCCCATTACGACGACATGACTGACCGTTTCTCCTTGGCCTTTTTTGTCCAAATGCAGTTGCACGTTCATAATCTGCTCAACAATTTCCCCGCTAGATAAATCCCGGCTTTTTGCTAATAAACCACTCGCACAAAAACTGCAGCCGATGTTACAGCCGACTTGTGTTGTCACACAAACTGATAGGCCATATTTCTGGCGCATGAGAACCGTTTCAATTAAGTTGCCATCTTGCAATTTAAATAAAAACTTAATCGTGCCATCAGCTGATTCTTGTTTAATGTGCTCCTGTAAGGTTTGGAGCGTGAAGTTGTCGGCTAGTAATTGAACACACGCTTGATTTACTTCCGTCATTTCCGAGAAATCGGTCACACGCTTTCGATATAGATATTCCCAAACTTGTTGTGCTCTTGACTTCTTCTTACCGTGCTCGGTAAGCCAATTAGCCAATTGATCTATAGTTAATCCATATATGGACTGTTTATTCATACATTCCCCTCTTTTCTGTAACGATAAAACTTATTAAAGATTATGTTATATTATTTATGAATAGGCAAAGATAGAGCCCTTTTAATTACATACTATCACTTCTCGAATAAATAACCCTTTTTTAGCAATGGCTCGATCAATAATCGAAAAACCAGCTTTTAAAAGGATTTCATCGATAGGTTCAACGGTAACGACCACAACTTTGTTTGCAAACCTACGTGCACTTTGGAGCATTTCCAGCTGTTCATCCGGGGTTATCACTGAACACAAATTATAAGGCAAATCAATGATGGCTACATCAAAATGATTGGTGATGTCGCGAATATCAGCTAAGTTTATTTCTCCACTAAGACCAAAGTGTATCATGTTTTCTCGTGCTCTAGGAAGGATCAACGAATTGCGGTCACTTCCGACAATATCCATTCCCATCGACCGGGCTTCAACTAGGACGGTTCCAATTCCACAGCAAGGATCGATGGCTTTAATCCCGTTAGGATTTGGGATGGCGATATTTACCACCGCTCTTGCAACACGTGTGTTGAGCGCAGTGGAGTAACCATTTGGCTTCTGTTGATGCCGAAACCAAACCGACTTACTTTTGACATACTCACCGAATACCCAACCTCCGTTAACATTCATGACGCCAAACAATTGATCGGGCTGATGAAAATCTGCTTGACCATTGACGTGTAATCCAATCTTTCGTTCAATGGCACGTCGGTTCTCGAATCCTTCTTGTTCACTTTTTGCCTGACCACTATTTTTCACATAGGTGACTTTAAACGTTGCTCCGCTTAATTGTAAATTTTCTACCTGTATAAAAAGATCCTCAAGGCTATCGGCCTTATATAGCACCGCGATTCTTTCCTTAATAAACGGGCTTCGACTTGGTTCAATTTTTACGAAGCTTTCCAAGACGTTAGATTGAGACGCCTCACCGAATAATGAGCGCATTTCCAAAGCACACAAAGAGCGTTCATCCTCAGAACAGGCTAAAGTATATATATACGACGTTCCTTTTTGGAGATTCATATTCAATTCGTTATCAAACATTAATTTATTTATTTCAACTTCACCTCAAGTGTTATTTGAAAAACACTATCTATTATACCAAGAAAAGAAGCAATTTTAAAAATTACCTATAATTGGGTGTCAAAATCGGTGTCAGGCACCAAATTGCTAGATTATAATTATGATAAGGAAATTATTGTAGGTTAAAGATGGGCTTTATTGAAGATATACGAGAAATAGTCGGGAACCGGCTACTTATTTTAGTGGGTAAAAAAAGCTTGCAGACTTATCTAGAACCTAGATTTTGTCTGCAAGCTGAAAGCAGTTGCCTATAAAATTGTTTTTATTTCATTTTATTAAAACTTACCGCTAGTTTTGCTCCAACTACTGCATTGTTTTTAACTAAGGCAATGTTTGCATCTAGGCTTTTGCCTTCTGTTAATTCTTTTACTTTACCTAGCAGGAATGGCGTTACATTTTTACCTGAAATGTGTTTTTCTTCTGCCTCTCTTAATGCGGATTCAATCACGGCAGTAATAGTTTTCTCATCCATGGCAAATTCTTCTGGAATTGGGTTGGCAATCACTGCTCCACCTTTTAGGTTTAAATCCCACTTTACTTTTAACGTAGACGCGATTGTTTCCACGTCGTCGGCACGGAAATTCACTGAGAATTCACTATTGCGTGTATAGAAGGCAGGTAGTACATCAGTTTGATAACCAATAACCGGTACGCCTTTTGTTTCGAGATATTCCATCGTTAACCCTAAATCTAAAATCGATTTGGCACCCGCACAAATAACGGCTACGTTTGTTTGTCCTAGTTCTTCTAGGTCTGCTGAGATATCCATCGTGATCTCGGCACCGCGGTGAGCACCACCAATACCGCCGGTTACGAAGATTTTA
Source organism: Neobacillus sp. 204 (assembly GCF_046562815.1). NCBI lineage: Bacteria > Bacillati > Bacillota > Bacilli > Caryophanales > Bacillaceae > Neobacillus > Neobacillus sp. 204. The sequence continues at coordinate 54,974 of NZ_JBJORY010000010.1, read as the reverse complement.
ATTCCTGCTGCTTCCGCGCAGATCATGGTTGCCGCTACTGTTGTTGCCCCCAGTTTTTTTGTCGCGAGTAAATAAGCTAAGTCACGTCTTGATGCTTTTGCAACATCAGTACTTTTGCCGAACATTTCTAACTCTTCATCGGATAATCCGATTTTAATTTTTCCATCTACAATCGCGATCGTTGCCGGAACGGCTCCATTATCACGGATAATTTGTTCCACTTCACGAGCGGTTTTCACATTTTGTGGATAAGGCATACCATGGGAGATAATCGTAGATTCTAAGGCAACGATTGGTTTCCCTTGTTCTTTGGCGACACGTACTTCTTCAGATAATGTAATATATTGTTTCATGATAATTCCTCCATCTCTTTTTGTAGTTGTTCTGCTGATAAATCATGTCTGACTGTATAAGCTGATAGCAGCGTTTTAGCGGCATTAATACTTCCGACTTTGGCAATTTCGAGTAATGATTTGCCCTCTAACCAAGCGTATATTACAGCGGAGGAAAAAGCGTCTCCCGCACCAGTTACATCCACTATTTCATTAACTTCAATCGATGGAACATGAAATATTCCCTCTTTCTTATTACCAATCATTGAGCCTTCTTTTCCATTCGTGATGACGACATTAGATATTCCCAATGAAAGCCATTTTTCTAAGGTGTTCTTCCAATCTTCTTCATTTTTTATTTCCGTGTTAAAGTAAGTTTCCGATTCATCACGGTTCGTAATGAGCCATGTCACACCATCTAATTCATCTGGTAATCGATTCATCTTTGGTGATGAAACAGGTATTAAGACGATCGGTATATTATGGCTTTTGGCGAATTGACACAAAAATTGAATGGTATCTTTCGGACAGTTTAAATCGACTATGATACATTTGGAACGGCTTAGTAAAACATCATTTTTAAGCAATAAGTCAGGTGAGATTGCTTCATATACTTCCATATCAGCTAATGCAATAATTAATTCTCCATTAGAATCTAAAACAGCCGTGTAGGAACCTGTTGATTTTTCAGGGAATGATGCCACATTATCTAAGTTCATATAAAGAGAGGATGATTCTTCAATAAATGACCAGTCCATATCATTTCCACTTGTCGATATAAGTGACACTTCCAACCCAAGCCGACCTATGTTTTCAGCGATATTTCGGGCCACCCCGCCCGCATTCTGAGTGGAGAAAATTGGATTGGAGGTACCTAATTGAGCCATATCCTTGATGTGAAGTTTACGGTCAATATTAGCCCCGCCAATACAAATAACCTGTTGTGATTCATTTAAAATATAGGCCCTGCCTAGAATATTTCCTTTTCTAATTAAACCAGAAATAATGTTGGCAATGGAGGGCCGAGATAAGCCTAATACTGCGGCAAGCTCTTGTTGTGAAATGTAAGGGTTCTTTCGTATCAAATCGAAAATAACTTGTTCTTTTTCAGTCAACTTTTCAGGCATAAACTCACCTCACAAACTTATGTTTAAAATATAAACTTATGTTTAAATTGTACATCTAAGTTTTTAAAATGTCAAACTATTTAAAAAGGTAAGCGTCGTCATATTGAATTTCTCCCTTAAAAAACCTTGTAAAATCTTTATAAAGAACGAGCGGTCTAGGTAACGAGACACCCTTCCTGAAGGCATGGGGTGTCTCTTTTATTTCATATTTTTAAAGTGCGATGGCTTTTGCTTTGTTTTATACTAAAATGTATTAAAAAGCTTTCTAAGGTAAAATTAGTCAATAATACATTTTTTAATAGTGTTTGTAACAGGAGGATTACTTGGAATGACAACAGTAGGGACATTTAATGGGGTCGATGGAAAAGAACTTTTCTTTCGAGTGATCGAACCATTAACAGCTCCAAAAGCAGCAGTTATTTTAGTTCACGGGCATGGGGACCATAGCGGAGGGATGCAGAATCTTTTCGAAAGCTTGGTTAAAAACGAATATATCGTTTATGCCTTTGATTTACGAGGTCACGGAAAAAGTGCTGGTAAAAGGGGATTTATTCGGAGTTGGGATGATTTTAGAGGAGATTTACATGAGTTCCGTAAACTTGTTTTTCTGGATCAGCCTGAACTGCCTTTGTATATTGTAGGACATAGTATTGGAGGATTGATGACTCTCGAATATACCTTAGACCATAGTGACGGCATTTCGGGAATTATCGCTATATCTCCTGCCATTTCTTACGAAGTGAAGCCGTTTGAGCAATTAGGTATAACCCTCATGGGGAAATTTAAACCAGACTACCGTATCAATAAATCTCGAAAGATCCAATTACGGAAGAAAAATTCAGCTATTCGTGCTAAATACTATTCAGACCGTTTGCGTCACAATATCGTTACACCAGGATTGGGAAGTGGATTGATCGAAGCGATATCACGCATAGAACATCAAGCCCAGTCAATTAACCTGCCTTTATTATTGCAATACGGACTGGAAGATAAGATTACACCACCAACAAAATTAAACCAATTTTTTCACCGAGTGGCATCTAAGGATAAGCAGTTATATGAGTACCCTTTGGCCAAACATCGTCCCTTTGATGAAGTGGGAAAAGAGGAGTTTTTAGGAGATATGGTTGGTTGGTTAGACGATCAGATAGATAAAAAACAAAAGGTGCTTTACAGGGAGCTTGGTTAAGTGTGGGACGAGAAAATGTGAGTAAAGACAGAAAAAGTTTTCAATTGAATGTTATGATTTTTAAGAAAGGCTATTTTCGCATAGATTGTTGTTTTTCGTATAAGTTCATCAACCCGTATACCTATATGCTTCGTGGCATCTTTTCGTAAGAACCTGTGCGAAAATTGCCTAGAAACTTAAGTTATGACCCTTATAAAGCTCCAATAGCAACAAAGTTTACGAAAAGAGCCTTAAGAAAAAAAGCGGATATTTTCCCGCTTTTTTTTGTTTGGTCATTTGGAGTTTTTTTATAGACTGTTTACGTAAAAAATGTGGCAATATCAAGGAGAAGTTCAATAAAAAATAGTAATTTGTGTGAAATTACACTTAGATAATTCGACAACTATAATTTATTTAACGACATGTTCTATCAATGGGTATCGACGAACCTAGGACTTGTCTTTAATTAGAGCATAAGAACAATACCCTATTGACAGAGTTATTTAAAGATTTTACTATTTAATTGTTAACCATTTAATTATTTAGGTTTACATTTGAGGAAACTCTAAAACATTGTTGATTTGTCAGATGGATACGGTAAATGAAATGGGGGTATAAAGATGAATAAATGGATGGATCTTGCAGATCGTGTGTTAGATGGGTTGGAAATAACCAATCAGGAAGCCTTATCAATTTTAGAATGTCCTGATGATGACGTACTTCTACTAATGCATGCTGCTTTCCAAATTAGAAAGCACTATTTTGGGAAAAAAGTAAAACTTAATATGATCATGAATGCGAAATCTGGACTCTGTCCGGAAAATTGTGGCTATTGCTCTCAATCTTCGATTTCGACAGCTCCGATTAATTCTTACAGAATGGTAGACAAGGCAGCGATACTTGAAGGAGCAAAACGTGCACATGATTTAAATATCGGGACATACTGTATTGTGGCGAGCGGTAGAGGTCCATCTAATAAAGATGTAGATCACGTGGTGGACGCAGTTAGAGAAATAAAGACAACATATGGATTGAAAGTTTGTGCCTGTCTAGGGCTGTTAAAACCTGAGCAAGCAAAGCGACTGAAAGAAGCCGGGGTAGATCGTTACAATCACAATATCAATACATCTGCGAGCAATCATGCAAACATCACCACTTCACATACATACGATGATCGAATCACTACGGTGGAAACGGTAAAAGAATACGGAATGTCCCCATGTTCAGGTGTAATTGTAGGGATGAAGGAGACAAAGCAGGATGTTGTCGATATGGCTAACAGCTTAAAAGCTCTTGATGCGGATTCAATTCCCATTAATTTCTTACATGCGATTGATGGTACTCCGTTAGAAGGAGTAAAAGAATTGAACCCTCTTTATTGTTTAAAGGTTTTGGCGTTATTTCGTTTTATTAATCCAACAAAGGAAATTCGAATATCAGGTGGACGAGAAGTCAACCTTCGTTCACTCCAAGCATTGGGTTTATATGCAGCCAATTCCATCTTTGTCGGTGATTACTTAACAACTGCTGGACAAGCTGAAACGGAAGATCACAAAATGTTACTTGATTTAGGATTTGAAGTAGAATCTGTAGAAGAAATGAAAGCTAGCCTTAGCTAGAGGTTTATTACCAAATCAAAGCAAGAGACACCCTGACAATTAGGTGTCTCTTTTTTAAAACATAAATCCTTTATAACCATCCTCCAATTTCTAAGATCGTCAGACCAATCTCAACAACAATGAGAGTTACTATGATCCATTCCACGAAAAGTCCCCGGATCGAATGGCTAATTGTCGAAAAACCATCCATGATGTTATATAAAATGTCCGTTTTGCTTTTCAAAATTTTATAGCGATCATTTAACTCAAAAAACTCGACCATCTTGTCGTAAAATTCGCTGGCCGTGCTGCTCGTCCATGTAATATCAGGCTTATCCAAAATCATGATATAAGCAAGCGTATTATACTCGTGACGCACGATTTTCGCGGTTGTCCGTGCCAATTCCTTGTTGCCGATTCGCAGTCTGCCTTTCTCCAGCCTATCAATCATGGTTTCGAGTTTGTCATGGATTTTCCCAAGTTGTTCCTCTGTTTTCTCAAGCGCCACCGATTTTGCAATGACGGTAGAAATCAATTCAGGGTAAAAATCCTCATATTCTGGTACAACCACATATTCATCGGTTAATTCAAGATTCTCCGTTTCAGTAATATGAAGGCAGTAGTCGTCTGTATATCTGTCGGCCTGTTCGATTTCAAAGTCTGGTTCAAAGAAATGGATGTAGTGAAGTAGGACTGTTATCTCATCCACGTGTGAGTGATTAATGAAGACAATGCTGCCAAAAGAAAAGACTAATACCATTTGCGAATCATCTACATTTTGATGGAGGATCGATTCTAGAATATCGCCTCTCAGGATTAGTGGCTGTTCCCAGGTGAATTTTTTGGGAATACCGCAATGGATGGCAATTTTGTTCAAATCAATTTCATGCGTAATGGCAAATGCTTTAAAGGTAATCTCTTTCACTTTTATCACCTTTCCAGTGATTTGTCCTTTTCTTGATTTTATTCTTGTCCTATAAAAAACATGCTTGAACAGTTCTAGTGTTATAAAAAACGGATTCAAAAAGTGAACCACTTAATTAGTGGATTCAAATTAGTGAAAATTTTCTAGATATCATTAAATAATATTCCATCTTAGGTTCGGTCAATGTGCATATTATCCCCATTAATTGGAAAAATAAATATAGTTAAATAAGGGGGCCCTGATAATGGTTCGGTTCCGCAAACGAATAAAGTTACACAAGTTGAAAAAGATAACCTCACTGCCTTCTGAAGATGAAAAAATCGAACCGTTCAGTTCGGATCTTTCAAGAAACGAGCAAATTTTAAAAGAAATGTTTCAAAAATGCTCTGATTTTGTTATTCGCGCTATTCATATAACTGGAAAACCTAAAATACTTCTAATTTATTTAGATGGGCTAACTGACACAATAACACTGGAAAATATTCTGTTAAAGCCTATATTGTCTGATGGTTTTCCCAACGAATTAGGTGAAATGCGTACAATTGTACAAATAATGGAGAAGCAACTTTTTTCTGCCACTCCAGTTAAAACTGTTTCACATATTAACGACCTGGTCAACGGAATCTTGAAGGCGAAAGTCGGAATGTTAATAGATGGAGAGTCAGAGGCTCTACTTGCCAGTTTAACAGAATTTGAAAAGCGTAATGTTGAAGAACCAACGACAGAAATTGCTATTAGAGGTCCGAGAGAAGGGTTTACCGAATCAATACGTACAAATACCACCCTTCTCCGCAGAAGAATCCGCAGCACAAGACTGAAATTCGAGCCCCTCTCGATTGGCGAGCTTTCTCAAACTGATGTTGTAATAGCTTATATCGAGGGAATTGCTCGTGAATCCCTCTTGGAAGAGGTCCGCAAAAGGCTATACCGCATTAAAATTGACGCAATACTAGAATCAGAATATATCGAGGAATTTATTGAGGACATGCCTTATTCTCCGTTTCCGCAAATCCAAAATACTGAAAGACCCGATATTGTCATTGCCAACCTGCTGGAAGGAAAGGTGGCGATAATCGTCGATAACACTCCCTTTGCCCTCATTGTGCCAATGACATTTTGGGATGGAATGCAGGCAGTTGAAGATTACTATGAACGGCCTATCTATACCAGCTTCATTCGGCTTGTTCGTTATGTTTTGTTTAATATGGCTCTCTTTTTACCATCTATCTATGTCGCCCTTACAACCTTTCATCCAAAACTTATTCCGACTAAACTTCTTATTAGTATTGCGGCTGCCCGGGAAGGTGTCCCGTTTCCAACGATCATCGAAGCGTTGCTCATGGAATTTGTGTTTGAAGGTCTAAGGGAGGCAGGAATCCGACTGCCGAAAGCGGTCGGTTCAGCCGTCAGTATTGTCGGGGCACTTGTCGTCGGCCAGGCTGCTGTACAAGCAGGCATCGTTTCTGCTCCAACGGTCATTGTGGTGGCCACAACTGGAATTGCCTCGTTTGCGATTCCACGTTACAATCTGGGAACTGCACTCCGGCTTATAAGGTTCGCCATGCTGATATTAGCGGGAATCTTTGGTTTTTACGGTATTACCCTAGGTTTTATTACGCTGACAATCCATCTGGTTAATCTGCGCTCTTTTGGCGTTCCGTACTTTACTCCGGTAGCCCCGCAGATTCCCCGCGATTTAAAGGATGTATTAGTCAGGTCACCAAGATGGGCTTTACAGACTGGGCCAATCTTTACTTTTGGCAAGGATAAACAGCGGGTACCTCCAGGACAAAAGCCAGATCCCAAAAAAGGAGGAAGAGATGATTGAAGAAGAACATTCTTCGTTTAGGATTATGTTTGTCTGTCCTTTTTATCTCTGGCTGCTGGGATCGCAAGGAATTAAATGAACAGGCCATTTGGATTGGTTCGGGTTGGGATGTTGCCAATAATGACGGCGTAGAATTCAGCGGACAAATTGTTATTCCCTCCAACATTCAGACCCAAGGCGTCGGGGGAGGAACAATGCAAAAGGGCTTTTTTACAGTATCCGCGAGCGGAAAAAATCTAAGCGACGCTTTGCAAAACATACAGACAAAACTACCAAGGGAGGCGTTTTCTGGACAGCGGCGCATTATTATATTTGGGGAACAATTTGCTAGACGGGGACTTAAGAGAGAACTCGACAACACACAACGGCGTGCCGAGGTTAGTTTGCGGTCTGATGTTTTTGTGATCAAAGGGGCGACAGCAAAGAAAGCCCTTTCTGTATCCAATCCATTAGAAAAACCACCTATTACTGCCATACTAGGTGAACATAACCTAAGTGGCGGCAGAGGGAACACGGCTTATTTAAGTCTCCTCGTGGCCGCTACCAGTGACGGTTTACGCCCTTCTATTCCTGTTATTGAATTTAGCAGTTCTCAAGAAGGAGTAAAAAAAGGGAAAGCAGATTCAGCTAATCCCCCGCTACTTCGAATGGCTGGAGTTGCTATATTTGATAAAAACCTTAAAATGCAAGGACTTTTGAATATGGAAGAAAACAGACATATGCTTTGGGTAATGGGAATCCTAAAAAATTTGACATTAAGTGCTAAAAAAAAGGATATCAATGCCAGCCTCACCTTAATCAAACTCAGCAGTAAAATCGAACCACATATAAGTAAAAATCAGCAGATTACATTCACTGTCACCTTAAAAGGTGAAGGATCCCTGAAGGAAAATAATTCAGGTTTGGACGTTCAGTACCCAAATAATCTTAAACGGCTAGAAAAGGAATTTGAAAAAATTTCTCAAAAACGAGTTCAACAAACGGTTACAAAAGTCCAAAAGAAATACGGCCTTGATATCTTTGGATTGGGTGAAGTGATCCACCGAAATAAACCAAACCAGTGGAAATCCCTGAAGTATGATTGGGACAAGAAATTTTCAGAGGCGGACATTATAGTCAAGACAGATATAAAGATCAAGGAGCTCGGAATGGATGGACCCTCATTATTGTTCAAAGAAAGTGAGATAAAAAAATGAAACTTTCAGGGCTGCAAATTTTTTGGTTGATGTTCACTTTCGAAACGGGAAATATGATTCTGCTTACTCTATCCCCAACCTTTCAAGAGGCTAAACAAGATACTTGGATTTCCTATGGCCTTGCCGGCGTTTCGGGGATGCTGATTGTTTATGTTTCATCAAAGGCAGCCCTGCTGTATCCCGGCAAAACACTTATTGAATACAGTAAACTTATTTTTGGGAAGTGGCTCGGAATGTTCATTGTGATTGTCTATCTTATTCAATGGTATTCCGTAATTGGCGATATTTTAAGAAAATTTGCGGAATTCACGATTACCATCCTTCTTCCCACCACACCATTGTGGGTATTGGTTTTAACAATGTTGTTGTTACTGATTTATATAACCTACAGCGGTGGAATTGAAGGAATTGGACGATGCAGCGAAGTGTTTGGTCCCATCATCTTCCTATCCGTGTTTATTTTGTTGATTTTATCCGTGTCAATTTTCAATTACAAGAATTTTCTTCCTGTTTTTTCAGATACCGGCTTAGTGCCTATCCTTAAAGGGACTCTCCCTCCTCTTTCCTTTTTGGGGGAGTCTGTCATGATGTTGATGCTGCTCTCATTTATGGATCACCCGAACAAGGGTCCAAAAAGAGCGGTTTTGGGAATTGCCGCAGCCTCCTGTTTAGTTAGTACCGTCGCTATTTGGGTATTGCTGATTTTGGGCCCCGAAATCGCATCGAAGCTGCGACACCCTGCTTTTGATGCAGTCAGTTATGTTACCGTCATGAATTTTATTCAAAATTTAGAAATCCTTGCGGTTCTAGTCTGGATTCTTAGTATCTTTATCAAGTTATCGCTTTACTTCTTTTTAGCCAATTATGGCACAGCACAATTGTTCCATATAAAAAACTGGCGGAAATTGATCTGGGTTACTTCGGCATTCTTTTTCGTTTTAGCCGTCATTTTTCCAAATCCTACGTATACCTTCATCTATGATAAAACCTATTGGATCTATTTTGCCCTGCCTGTCAATATGGTGGGTATCCCACTTTTACTATGGTTTGTTGGCAGTTTACGCAAAAAATTTCAGGCTAATCATTAACACACAAGGGAAAGTCATTGCTGTTTTTTTGTTTATGAATTTTACAAGGAGATACACGGGGGATAATAAATGGGTGTCTCTTACAATTTAGAAACTGTCAATATTTTTAGAGGAATCTAGTAAGGAAAGTATGGCTCTCCTGTTATAAGTCCTTCGTTTCACAGATATGAAGTCAGTAATCGTCGGTATATCTGTATTCTAGTTCCAATGGGAATGATATATATTTTATAATAGAAAGAAAAAATAGGGAGGCAGCAGAATATGAAACGATTAGCAGTTTTTTGCGGTTCAAGTTTCGGTGCTTCTGAGGCTTATAGAACAGGAGCTATTCAACTAGGAAAAGAGTTAGCTAAACGGGACATTACATTAGTATACGGCGGTTCAAGTAATGGGTTGATGGGTGCAGTCGCAGACACTGTTTTAAGCGAAGGCGGTCACGCGATCGGTGTGATCCCTAGAGTGTTGGAGGAACGTGAAATATCTCATAAAGGACTAACAGAGTTAATTAAAGTGGAAACCATGCACGAGAGAAAAGCAAAAATGGCCGATTTGTCTGATGGATTTGTTGTTCTGCCTGGTGGAACGGGAACACTTGAAGAGTTTTTTGAAATGTTCACATGGGGGCAAATTGGTTTGCATCAAAAGCCATGTGGCCTGCTTAATATTGACCATTATTATGACCCATTGCTCAGCTTATTTGACCATATGATCGACCAAAAGTTCTTACAAGAAAAGTTCCGCACGATGGCTATTATTGAAGAAACACCAGATGCATTACTCGATCAATTTCTAAACTATCTACCTCCGACGATCAAAACTTACGAATAGGAATTGGAAAAACGGTATGCAATTAAAGATAAATAAATCCTAAGGCAAATTATAGCTGATTTTTATCGAATGTAGATTTCAAGTGATAAGGAGAAAAAGGGGTATGGCTTTGGTTTTAATCGGGTTGAACCTTATCATCAGTAAATGAGGTTTTTTTACACAATAAATACTCGCTTCTTACTTAATTGTGATGCTTTTACGTAGACACAGTGCATCAAAGGGAACGATCATCACACAAGTAGAAGCGAAATGCACCATTTTTTATGTTTTTTCAACCCAGGCATTTTCTGAGTATCCACGTTCTTCCCAGTACCCAATATGTTTATCTTTAATGAGTTCAATCCGGTTTAACCATTTAACGGATTTGTAAGCGTACATTTTCGGGACGATTAATCGAACAGGACCGCCATTCTGTTGATTAATTAATTTTCCATCTAATAACATGGCGACCATTATATCCTTATCCATTGCTTGCTTTAGGGATAAGGTATCGGTGTAAACTCCATCAGCAGAATAAAATTTTACGTATTTTGCCTCTTTTTTAATACCTGAATTCTCGAGAAGCTTCTTTAATGGTATGCCTTCCCATGTGATATCATAAACGCTCCAGCCTGTTACACAATGGAAATCACTTACTTGGACATCCCGTTGAAGCTGAACAAATTCACTCCAATTGTAATGTTTTTTCTGTTCAACTAGACCATCAATCGTCAAATTCCAATTCTCATTGGTAAGTTTCGGAACCTCTGTAACAGTATAATACCGAAAATCTCCCTTCTTGCCACCGCCAATAGGAGGGGAGGAATTTGGATCGGGATCGGGCAAGGGCTTTAGTTGATTATCATCTGTAAAAGCTTCTGTCTCCCCGTTTGTTGGGAGATAAGACCTTATCCATTTTGTATAGGTTGGAAAAAAGGTAATAGCGATTAAGCTTCCGCTTAACACTTTTAGAAAGGTTCTTCTTTTATAAATCGGATTCCGGTCATCAATGATGATAGGTTCCTGTAAGCTCTTTTCTGATTGTTTTCCTTCCCCTAGTCGATTAAACCATTTACTGCGGGTAATGCTGTGAAAGATGGCATATGGGGCCCCAATCCATGTGGCTATATCATGGACGAACAATGACCAGGAGCTAATATACGGTGGAAATTGTCTATGAAAGGTTAACAAAAAACCTGAAGCAATCAATAGAATTAAGATCGTAAAGATAAGATAGAGATTGCGACGATTATTTTCCTTTTTTTGAAGTGTCTTGAGATGCTTCTTCATCTTAGGAAGATAAAACATCAAAGGTAGACAAAGAATGACTCCAATCCAAATATGAAGATCCCTGATCCATACTCTGACGGATGGAAAAATGGAACGAAAGGAGGAAGAAAATAAGATAAAACCTGTTACACTTAATACTAGAAATAAAATGGCATTAGAATGATGTAGTCGAATAAGTCTTTTGCCGAAATTCAACTTCCTTTGAAAAAAAAGTCTATAATTCATCCTTTTCACCGACCTAACGTTTAATAATGGGGATGGTAACAGTAAAAGTACTCCCTTTTTCAAGCTCACTTGTCACACTAATAGTCCCGTCATGGCTTTCCACGATCGTTTTTGCAATCGCTAGACCCAGCCCAGCCCCTCCAAACTGTTGATTACGTGACTTTTCAACGCGATAGGTTCTTTCAAAAATATGTGGAAGCTCATCTTTAGATAATCCCTCACCAAAATCACAAATAGAAATTTCAAGCATTTGATCTGAAGAAAGGCACACATTGATATTAATTGTCCCATTTACTTCAGAAAACCTTATTGCATTATCTAATAGATTAAAGAGCAATTTTTGAAAATAGGAAACATCTACGTAAATTGCAGGAATCTGTTTAGGTAAGTCGGTTATAATTTCTAAGTTCTTTTTTTCTAAATGGATTTGCTCGTGCTGTAATACGGAAAGCAATAATTCATCAACATGGATTCTTTCTTTCTTAAGCTTAATGGCTCCTGAATCTAACAGAGAAAGCTGAAAGAGCTGTTTAATAAGTTGATCCATTCTTTCCGTTTCCAGTGAAATGGTTTTTAAATAACGTTGGAATGTTGCTTCGTCGTCAACTACTCCATCCTCAATCGCGGTTACGAAGGCCTTGATGGATGACATGGGTGTTCGCAAATCATGTGAAATATTGGCGACTAATTGTCTTCGAGAGGCTTCTGATTGTTTAATTTGAAGAAATGCCTCATTCAACTGTGTATTCATAATATTAAAGTGTCTCGTAAGCTCTTTTATCTCTGTTGGTCCTTCTTCAGGAAGAGAGCCCGCAAATCTTCTTTTAGCAATTTGCTGCGATTGCGTTGTGAGTAACTGAATAGAGCTCTCAATTGGCTTCGTAAATAAATAATGGATAAAGCTCGAGAGTACAGAAGAAAAAATCGTAATGAACGACAACCACATGATTACCTTATTAGGTAAAACCATATACAAATAACTAATGAATAAGAATGTAAACATTATAAGGACACTTACACTATTGGCAATTAAAAAAATCCACTTTATTCTCATTGGATTTCACATGGCATAAATTTATAGCCAATACCCCAGACGGTTTGAATAAATTTTGGCAAAGAAGGATTTTCTTCCACTTTCTCTCGTAATCTTCTGATATGAACGGTAACCGTGGTGGTATCACCATCAAATTCTGTTTGCCAGACCTGGTAAAGAAGTTGCGAGCGGGAAAATACCTGCTTGGGATGTGAAGCAAGCAGGTATAGCAAATCAAATTCTTTCATCGTTAAATCGATTCGTTTATGATTCAAAAAAACTTCTCGATTGACCGCGTTTATCGTGAATGGATCGGTTGTTATCATTGATGAATGATCTTGATCAGTTACGTGGGAATAGTTTCGGTATTCCAAAAGGCGACAAATGCTATTGACTCTAAGGACTAGTTCTCTTGGATTAAAAGGTTTTGTTATATAATCATTCGCACCAATGGTAAGACCAACCAAACGATCATATTCCTCTCCTTTGGCTGTCAAAAAAATAATAGGAATATCATCACTTTCTCGAATGGCCTCACAGACTTTCCAGCCATCCATAATAGGCATCATTAAATCTAAAATGATAAGAGTAAAATCATTATTCTTCCATAGCCTAATCGCTTCTTCCCCGTTTAATGCCGTCCAGACAAGATAGCCCTCGCGATCCAAATACCGTTTGCAAACATCCAAAATAGAGGGTTCATCATCCACAAGTAAAATACGCTTTTCCAAACACGATTCATCCCTTTAATAAATTTTCCTTAATTTTAACATGCTCAAGGGAAAAGGAATAAGCGGTAACCTATTTCCCATCCATTTTCTCATTGCTCTCCATATCTTTGCTGCTCATCTCCTCTTTCTTATCCATCTTTTCAACTTTCCCCTTGCTATTATTGTTATCAGTGTCTTCCTTCATGTCACTTTGTTTCATTTCACCTGATTTTGAATCGCCCATATCCCCATTTCCGCACCCTGCTAGGAATAACAATCCTACCATAGCCACCGTCATACCTAATACCTTCATACTTTTCATTTTGTTCTCTCCTTTGTTTTTTGATATTTATAATCATAAAAAACAAATCTTACATGGATCAAAACAAAATATTAAATAAGTCTTACAATTTATTGATAAGTAAAGGCTATTTTCGCAAAGATTATTGTTTTCGTAAAAGTCTAATTCCTTCGGTCACACCCCAAAAAAACAAATGAAAAAATCCCATCAAATTTGTGGGATTTTTTTATTTATATAGGAATCTACTGAATTAAAATTTAGGAGCTTTATTGCCTATTTTCCCGAAGCTAATCCGTTGGGAGGACCTATTTAAGTCCAATTAGTTCCCCAAACTTTCATTTCATGAATAATACAATGAAGAGAATGACCTTTTTCTGTAAGGGAATATTCGACTGTCGGTGGGACTGTTGCATAGGCTTTTCGAATTAAAATCCCGTTTTCTTCAAGATGTCGTAATGTCTCTGTTAATGATTTCGGACTTAAACCACAAATGGATTTTTTGAGTTCACCAAATCGTTTTGTACCATGGAATAATTCTCGTAAAACTAGGAAGGACCATTTACCTCCAATTATGTTCAAAGCACGCTCTATTGAGCATTCAATTTCTTGAGTCCCAGTCTTATTGATTCTTTTGTTTTCCATTTGATTTAACTCCCTTCACAGAATAATAACTAAAATATATATCAAGTTTATCAAAGGAACAATCATTTTCATGATTAAAAGGTTACATTAGTTACCTATAGGTGACTTAATTAACTAAAAGTACCTACTTTTCATAAAATTGAATTTATACTAATGTGTTAATAGGAGAGTAGATTACTAGGGTTATTTTTTTTAAAAAGTTATGGATAAGGGGGCGCATATGAATGAAAATCTTAATTACTGGTGCATTGGGAAATCTTGCTTCTGGAGTAGCGGAGTTATTAGGACAAAATCATGAAGTTAGATTATCAGATATTATTCCAATAGAAACTCCATATCCATTCTATCAGGCTGATATTCGCAAAATGGGTTCATTGGATCAAGCATCAGAAGGTGTAGACTTAATTGTCCATACTCCAGCATTCCATGGTATACATTTGGGCAATCATTCCGAGCAAGAGTTTTATGATTTGAACATCACTGGGACATTTCAAATGTTCCAATCAGCTGTTCGCAATAAAGTTCGCCGGGTTGTTTGGGCATCAAGCATGTCATTTTATGGAACAGATTTTTACGCATACACTAAAAAAATAGGTGAGCAAATATGCCAGTACTTTCATGAGCGGCATGGAATTGAAGTCATTATGCTGCGGCCGGCTGATTTTACTCCTTTTCGAGATATACTTCAATATGGAGAAAGATTGCTTCATGGCGGTGTGGATCGTCGGGACGTGATACAGTCTGTTATATTGGCAACAGAATGTAAGCGAAATTTCGGAGCATACCACATTGTTCGCCAAGACCCTTTTACGCAAGAAGATGTAGAGGCGTATTCTCAGTCGCCTGTCCAGGTTTTGGATATGAAATACCCCGGTGCCAAAAAGATAATTGAAATGTATAATTTCAAACTGCCTTCTGAAATTCACGTATCCGACCTATCAAAAGAACAACAAGAATTGGAGTATAAACCGAAGTATAATTTTGGAACATTTATTCAGGAATTAATAAAAGAAGGAGTGGTTCTATGAAGTACCGTAAACTTGGTAAATCAAATATAGAAGTATCAGAAATTGGATTCGGCGCCTGGGCTATTGGCGGAGATGCATGGGGACCTGTAGCGGATAACAATTCGATTGCAGCGATGGAAAAGGCAATTGAACTTGGAATCAATTTCATTGATACAGCAGATGTTTATGGCTCAGGGCATAGCGAAACCCTTGTCTCACAAGTCATAAAAGGAAGGCGAGATCAAATTGTTTTATCGACTAAAGGCGGACTAATGGGACATCATCGGGATCCAAAGGGTGATCCCGTTTATCATCGTCCAGAAAAAATTATTGAAGCTTTTGAGGCAAGTCTACGTCGTCTAAAGACAGATTATATTGATGTATATTTTTGTCATCTTTGGTGGGATAAACACGAAGAAACCGAGGCATTTATTCAAGCATTTGAAATTCTAAAAAGAGACGGAAAAGTAAGAGCTGTAGGAGTATCTACTGAGAATTTTGAATATATAAAGCATTTCAATCAAAATGGTGGACTTGATGTAGTACAACTAGATTACAGCCTGTTAAACCGCCAAACAGAAAAAGAGACTCTTCCTTACTTACAAGATCAGGGGATAGGAGTTGTTGTTCGAGGTCCGTTGAGAATGGGGGTTCTAACTGGGAAGTTTTCGAATGAAACGACCTTTTCAGAAGGAGATATTCGGAAAAATTGGCCTAATGAAGAGTGGTTTAAGCATAGTTTAGAGAAGGTTGAACGTCTGCGGATCCTTGAGAAAGAAGATCGAACTCTTGGACAGTTGGCACTTCGCTTTGTTCTTAATCATCCTGCTGTTTCTGTTGCCATTCCAGGGGCTAAGACAACTAGGCAGGTTGAATTAAACGCTGCAGCCTCCATTCGACCACTTCTTTCTGAGGATGATATATCCTTTATTAACGAAGTTATACCCATGTAATATTAGCATGAAATATAATAATAACCTCATGGATTGTAGAAGTCCTTTAACCGCCGGTATAAGTGTTGCGGAGAACCGTACCATAAGTAACGGCGAATTTTTCGCATTGGCTGTGTGTGTGAATTGGCGAAATATCGAGGGGATCGGAAGCGGGGATCAGGATCGAATGATCCGGTCCCTTTCCGATAGGCCTATATGTTCACACTATTTAATCTTCGGCCATTATAGATCTCTCCCGAACAATTAGTAAATTATATAAGGGAAAAGATGACGACAAAATTTAGCCGATGTAATCTACGAATTTTCCAAATCCAATTGTCCTGACTCCCGGCGCCGCCAACTCATGAATACCAAGGACAATGCAATTACCGAGAGGATAGCCCCAAGCAGTCGAAATCCCCCGGCGCTGAACTTATCTCCCATTACGATGCCTAGCAACAATGAAGAGAGAATGGTTCCCAGGTATCTCGATGTCATAAATACTCCGGATGCTACACCGACTATTTCTTTTGGAGAACTTTTGAACAAGGCCGTTTGCATACCGACATTGTTCAACCCGTTGCTAATACCGAATGCAGCTAACGCCAAACACACACTGATAACCGGTGAAGTTTGATTCAATGTCACTATCCATACTGACCCAAGTGACATCAGTATTGCGGATACAAGCAATGCGGGTCGTGATCCTGATTTATCAATCCATAGTCCTGCTATTGGAGAAACAACGAGCGAGCACAAACCTAAGCTTAACATGAGAATCCCTGTATGCAACTCGCTGAAATGACGTACCATTTGCAAGTAGGACGGAAGCCCGAAAAAGAGTGAGTAATAAAGTACGTTAACGAGTATGAATTCGATATTGACCCAAGTCATCGCAGGATATTTGGCGAATGTGCGTAAAGGAATAAAGGGCGACGTCGCTTTTAACTCATGCCGTACGAAAGCACCCATTGTAACGAGGCCTATCAATCCAATAATGACTTGCCCAAATGAGACATGCCCAGATGATTTTGCTGACAGTAATCCAACGAGTAGGGCAACCAGACCCACTGTGAAGAGCAGAATCCCTGACGCATCAATCAAATCAAACCATTTACGAAAGGACATGTTGAGTGTAACGGATGTTGGCGGTCCGTCCTTAGGGATATTCCTCAAAGCTAATAGAAAGCTCATCACCACGAACGGAATATTGACGAAAAAGATAGCAGGCCAATCCCACCAGTGAATCAAGACCCCTCCAATAAAGGGTCCAACTGCTGCCGCTCCTGATAGGAATATGGACAAAACTGACAGCGCAGTCGCTTGCTTCTCCGTAATATGAATTCGCACAATGGCCATTCCAACTGAAACAATCATGCTTGTTCCGATGGATTGCACAATGCGGAACACGATGAGCCACCCAAAGGTTGGTGATAGTGGAGCTAACAGTGATGCAACGAAGGCTACAACAAGCCCGGTAAGAAATATCTTTCTGCGACCGAATAAATCACTGGCTTTTCCCATGACAGGTTGAGCGACAGCACTGGCAATGTAGAAAGAAAAAATAATCCAGGAAACAACTGTAAAGTCAAGACGGTACACATTTTGCAGCCTTGCAATAGCAACAGAAATCATCGAAGAATTTAATGGGTTCAATAGTACCCCCAATCCAACGGAAATCATCAACCACCTGCTGTGAACACTCATTTTGATCCCCCTATATTCGTTATAATGTCATCGTACTTGAAACCGGTTATTTATTCCAACGCATTTCATGTTATAATTTCATTGACTTGAGGGAATGAATGGAGGGTGGTACGAAATGGAACTTCTTCAACTGAAATATTTTCTCGAGGTAGCTCGTTTGGAACATGTGACCGAAGCTGCACGAAGTCTGCACGTAACTCAATCATCACTAAGCAAAACGATTCAACGCTTGGAGGAGGATTTAGGAGCCCCTCTATTTGATCGAATAGGGAGGAAGCTACGATTGAATGAGTTCGGAAGCAGATTCCTTCGCCGTGCAGAAAGGGCCTTGTTTGAATTGGACCAGGGGAAGCAGGAGATTAGCGATTTATCCAGCCCTGAACATGGCACACTTGAATTGGCGGTAACCACCGCAAGCACGTTACCAAATATTCTTCGGGAGTTTCGGAAAAAGCGGCCCTATATCCAATTTCATGTGCAAATGCTGACAACGCAGGAAATGGTTACTCTTCTACAAAGAGGAGAAGTGGATTTCTGCTTGTCCTCACCTCCTATACAAGGGGATGACATTGAATGTCAAATCGTGTTCATCGACCCAATCCTTGTAGCTGTTCCAAAGGGGCATCGGTTGGCAGACCGAAGTAGCGTATCCTTGATAGAACTAAAGGATGAATGGTTTGTCGGTGTTAAGAGAGGCTACGGAACTCGCGATTTAGTGGACTCTGTATGCAAATCGGTTGGATTTGTACCTAAATATGTGTATGAGGGAGATGAACCTGCAAGGCTAAACACTCTCGTGGAAGCAGATATTGGAATAGCCTTCATACCAAGCACAGCAAGACTAACATGGGAACATATCAAATATCTCCCAGTAGAAAATCACGAATTGGTACGGGAGATAGCTTTATTATGGAACAGGAGTAGGTACATTTCTCGGGCTGCTCTGGAATTCCGTAAGGTAGTAGTAGAATACTTTGAGACGATTTCCAAATAGTAATAATGCTGCAACTCTGGAGTGGTGCTTAGATGATTGAATCAATGTTTGGCATGTATCCACACCCCGTATACTGATGCCCATTATAAGCTTTTTTTCGTTATTATTAATTCTAAAAAGCTACGTATCAATTTTATTTATTAAAGAGGCTTGACCCAAAAGGTCGTTTAATGACGACTTTTTGGGTCAGCCTCTTCTCTATTTTATGGAAAATGAACACTTCAGCCATAAGTGATAGTCTAAACCAGCTATAAAATATAGTAAATATTTACCTTATATGGATGATGATAACTGTGATATGGTGTTGTCAGAAAAATATGTTTAGGTTTAAGTACAACTATATTTAGAACTAAAAGAGGTTTTTGCATGGAATATGATAGAATATTGCATGGCTTAGTGGAGAATGGTGGAAGTTTTAGAAATGCCCCTGTTTTAAAAAAGCAATATGAAAACTTTAGGTCGAAATATTGGAGATGGAGAGCTAAACAAATAGATAAAGCCGAATTGTAAAAGGAGGAATCTTGAATGAATAAAGAGGAATTAACCAATTTTATTAAGAGAAATATGGAATCAGATGATTTTACTGGTGGAGCAGATGAAAAACAGGTTGATTATGTTCAAGATACCCTAGAGTTAGAATTGCCAGAAAGTTATAAGTGGTTTTTAACTAATTATGGATCTGGTGGTTTATTTGGTGTTGATATTTTAGGAGTGGCTAAGTCTAATATAGCTTCTGTTGTTATTGAAACGGAGAGTTATAGGGATTTAGGAATGAGTGAGAATTTAGTAGTTATTGAAGATATAGGGGAATATGCTTATTGTTTAGATACAAGTAATATGGAGAATAAAGAGTGCCCAGTAATAGCGTGGAATAGACAAGGGGGACTTGATGACTACAATACAGCAAAAAATTTTTATGAGTTTTTATCACAAAGGTTATTGGATGCAAAAGAAGCGTGGGAAGAGATCTTTAAGATAGATAAATAGAAAGAAATTATAAATGAGATTAAAGAAAATCAAAAACTCTTGATGGTTGTACCATCAAGGATTTGTATAATGATATTTTGATTATGAAAAAATGTACTATAATTAGGCGAGATAACATTTTAAACTTATGAAGTATTGTTACAGGGTACAAGCCAAAAAATTACGAAATTAAACAGGCTCGTTGTTTTAAAGCTAGAATTTAGTAATGAAAAACTTTATATAGCTAACTATAAAGCACTTGATTGCCTTTTAGGCAACAGGTGTTTTTGTTTTTTTATGAGATATTTATACTTTGGACGACATGAATGAAGCTTGACTGAAATTCATAGCTCGTAAAATTAGGTATTCTTTTCTTAAATAAATTTACTGCGCTAGATTTTGCCTTATATGGTGGATCATTTTTTTGGAATTTTGGCTCATTAATTTTAATGATAGGTGCAGGAATTGGATCCAACTTTATAAAAGAAAAATATAAAGAAGATTAAATGCAGTTATACAAAGAAGTATATTAATATAATCAGCTTTTTCAAGGTTACAAATAACAATTAAACATTAGTTTGGCATGAAGGGCAGAAGCAATTAATTGCTCTGTCCTTCAATTTAATATTCGAAAAATGAAGGAGGGTGTCAAACCAGGAGGTTCAAAATAAACGACATCCTAAACGGAATATGATCTCCATTATTACAATAATCGTGATCACTATAGGTATTATTTTATATCAATTGGCAGACAGATACTTAATTGAACATGTAGCATGGGGGCCTTTTATTTTTCCTTCTGAATCAGTACATATAATATAAAAAATCCCTGCGGATTATTTTACTTAAATTAAGCATTATTTCGAAACTCTTTAAAACGAAATAAATCTTGGTAATCCGTCCAACTCATTTTTCGTTTCAAATATTCACGGAAAGAATAGCAGCTTTTTTCATAAGGTTGCTCATAAAGAAATGAAATAAAGATTTGTAAACGAACTTGTATCATAAAATAATAAGCATTTTTTGTTTTTAACACAGGAATTTCAATAACTTTTATCTTCTGCCCATCAATATTTTTGAACTCTAGGCTCTTACATAACAAAGTATCATCTTCTTTTTACCAATTTGTTGATATTATTATAACTTATTATCGTTGTAAAACTATCTAAATATTAAAATTTGATGAATAATTCAGATTACTATTAGGGATATGATTAAAAGAACCAGACTCCTATTTTAGAATCTGGTTCTTTCAATAGAATAGATATTCAGATATGGGAAGTTACGCCTTCTAAAAGGTGCTTCCCAACGCAGATCATCATTTCTATTATTCTGTTAAGCTAGTCTCATTTTAAAATCTTGATATCCAAATTGCTGCACAATACGACAATCTCCATCTTTAGCTTGAATAGCGATAGCTGGTAATGGCATGCCGTTAAATGTGGTGTTTTTGACCATCGTATAAATCGCCATATCACCGAAAACCAAGCGATCACCGCTCTTTAATGGCTGATCGAAAGAATAATCTCCGATCACATCGCCTGTAAGGCAGGTTTGTCCGCCAAGTCGATAGGTAAATGGCTTCTCGCCAGCTTCTCCTGATCCAAAAAGAGGTGGACGGTAAGGCATTTCTAATACATCAGGCATATGGCAAGTTGCTGAAGTGTCAAGAATCGCAATCTCCATTCCGTTTTGATGTAAATCAAGTACGGAAGTAATGAGATACCCAGCATTTAGAGCAATAGCTTCACCTGGCTCAAGATAGACTTCTAAACCGTATTTATCCTGCATTCTCTTAATACATGCTTCTAGTCTCGGAATATCATAATCTTCTCTTGTAATATGATGACCGCCGCCAAAGTTAATCCATTCCATTTGTGGAAGCCATTCACCAAACTTTTCTTCTACTGCATTAAGAGTCGTTTCTAAGTCGTCAGAGTTTTGCTGACAAAGTGTATGGAAGTGCAGACCAGAAACACCTTCTAGCAAATCGGGACAGAAGTGTTTAATTGTCACACCGAATCTAGAACCTGGTGAACATGGATCATAGATCGCATGCCCAATTTGGGTAGAGCATTCCGGATTGATGCGCAAGCCTATTTTTCTGCCGGCTTGAAGTGCTTTATCTTTAAATTTCTCCAATTGTGAGAAGGAATTAAAGATAATATGATCACAAATCGAGACAATCTCGTCAATCTCATCATCACGATAGGCAGGGGCAAAGACATGATTCTCTTTGCCCATTTCCTCGTAACCTAGCTTCGCTTCGAACAAGCCGCTTGCTGTTGTGCCGCTTAAATATTCACCAATGAGGGGATACATGGTTGTCATCGAAAAAGCTTTTTGTGCTAAAACTATCTTCGCTCCAGTACGTTGCATAACACCGTTCAGAATTTTAAGATTTTTTTTAATTAGCTCTTCATCGACTACATAACACGGTGTTGGTAATTCTTCGAACCGCATTTTATCGAACTAGCTCCGGCACTTTTTTTTCTTCTGGCAATTCATCAACAAGCACAGGATTAAAGTCTTCTACCCATGGAAGTCCCCATTTATTTAATTCTTCCATGAATGGATCTGGATTAAATTCTTCGATATTGAATACGCCTGGTTTATTCCACTTTCCAGTCATTACCATCATGGCGCCAATCATCGCAGGTACGCCTGTAGTATAGGAGATGGCTTGAGAGCCCACTTCTCGGTAGCACTCTTGGTGGTCACAAACATTATAAACGTAATACGTTTTATCTTTTCCGTCTTTTTTCCCTTTGAAGATACAGCCGATGTTCGTTTTTCCAACTGTACGTGGTCCAAGTGAAGCTGGATCTGGTAACATTGCCTTCAAAAATT
Organism: Neobacillus sp. 204; assembly: GCF_046562815.1. NCBI lineage: Bacteria > Bacillati > Bacillota > Bacilli > Caryophanales > Bacillaceae > Neobacillus > Neobacillus sp. 204. The sequence goes on along the minus strand of NZ_JBJORY010000010.1, from coordinate 32,248 downwards.
GAAGTGGAATGATTTGTTTCCCTTCATATTCGATCGGCTCAATGGAAGTCATTCCTACATTTTCAAGACATTTTAGGTGAGTAATGTAGCTTTGCCCAAATGTCATAAAGAAACGGATACGCTTAAGTCCTGGCATGTTTTGCGCAAGAGATTCAAGCTCTTCATGGTAAAGCAAGTACATATCTTTTTGGCCAACTTCAGCGAAGTTATATTCGCGTTTGATTTCCATTGGCTCGGTTTCAATCCATTCACCATTTTCCCAGTATCTTCCGTTCGCAGAAACTTCACGGATATTGATTTCAGGATTAAAGTTTGTCGCAAACGGATAGCCATGGTCTCCACCGTTACAATCAAGAATGTCGATATATTCGATTTCATCAAAATAATGTTTTAGTGCATACGCAGAGAATACACCTGTTACACCTGGGTCAAAGCCGCTGCCTAAAAGAGCTGTAATGCCAGCTTTTTCAAAACGCTCACGGTATTCCCACTGCCATTTGTATTCAAATTTAGCCGTATCTTCTGGCTCATAGTTAGCTGTATCCATATAGTGAGTTTTTGTTGCTAAACAAGCATCCATGATTGTTAAATCCTGATATGGTAAAGCTAAGTTCATGACGATATCTGGTTTTACCTCTTCGATTAATGCAATCAATTCGTCAACATTGTCTGCATCAACTTGTGCTGTTGTAATTTTCGTTTTGCCGCCATCTAATTTGGCCTTTAAATCATCACATTTTGATTTTGTTCGGCTAGCGATACAAATTTCTTCAAATACCTCACTGTTTTGAACACATTTATGGATGGCTACTGATGCCACTCCACCACAACCAATTATAAGAGCTTTTCCCATTTTCTTATCTCCTAACTTAATAGAATTTTGACAAAGCAAAGAGGAATTCCATAACAATATAACGATGATCGAACGATGAAGACGAATGTCATAACCTCTTAAATAACGTTTGAAACACAACAAAAAAAGCAAGTGCATAACGCATAATCGCGCACAACACTTGCTTTAGATATAATATCAATATTAAAAAGCATATTTATACCGTAATAGAAATCATATCGTACTACGATAAAGGTCCTTGAACAATAAGTAAGGAAGCTTTATAATATTCAAAATATATCATAATAGGATCAGAGTCTATATAGCAAATAATTACTTTTACTACTCTTATTGACCGTTTCACAAGTTGTGTGCATATATGCACTGGTTGTAAAGTAACCAACTTATAAAATTTGAGCTTTTAACTCAATCAATAAGGCAACTAAAGTTGCCATTCGGCATTTGACCCGGCTGTCCGTATGGCCTTAACTTCTTGAAGGAAGTGGTCAAAAATTATCTGCATGGAAAGATCCAGACATATTGAATAATAGCTTTCCAATTTACGCTCTTATTATATTATCAGCAACTATTATAAATAGCAACAAGAAATTTGAAAAAGATTGTCGGAAAATCTTTCTAGTAGATGCTTGCCACGGGGAGCATCGAAAAACGGAAATTAACTGCATAAATAAACAATCAAAAGAGGGACGGTATGGGCATCCGAACCGTCTTTTTATCATACTGTTTTTCAAGTTTGACGTTATACTTACAATTTAAGAAAAATATAAGTATTAATAACTGTTTTCCATCAAGTGTAAGGGGAAAATATGAAAGAGAGAGAATTAATGTACGAGGAGGTTTTATATGAAAAAGATTTTTGCTTTATAATTACTGTCAGTTTAATTTTAGGTTAATTTACATTTGGAGATCAAACTTCGGCTTCTGTAACATATAGGGACGATTATACTTTTGGGATAATTGAAATGAAATTACTTACCCATTTAGTTAGAACACAGAGTGCTTACTCTAGTACAAGCAAAACAAATATAATCAATAATACAAAATCTGGAGATGTAATTCAGTTTAAGAAAGCTGGGGCTGATCGGTACTCACACACAATATAGGTTTTTGAAAAACAAAGTAGTAACCTTCTACTTTCTGGACATACAGATAATTACCTGAAAAGAAGTTTCAATGATATAACAGCCTATTCGACATATAGAGTAATAAAGATGTAGTAGGAAGGAGAATTATCATTAATAAGAAAATATTAGCTGGATTAATTGTAATTGTTCTGATTATTATTCTGTATTCTTCAATAACGATATTCTCATATGAGAAATCAAAAAAATTTATGGGCTTTCCTGTTCCTAAAAACGCTGATTTACTTAAGAAAAACGCTGAGTTCAAAGAATATAAATGGTCTCCAGCTTCTGAAGAAAATGGTATTCCTTTAAGATATCGCATAGTAATTAACTTAAGTGGTTGGAAAAAAAAGGAGCAAGAGGGTAGTTTAACAGTTTATGAAAAAAACAATCATATTTGTCTATTGGTTTAAGCCAAACTCCAAAAAAATAACCAAGGTTTCTACGGAATTAGATAAACCCCCGAATTTAGAATATAGATTCCGGGGTTTTTATTCTCGTTTAATTGTGGATTGTCATTATAAATTCTTAGAGATGGCAAGGAACCCTATTTTTAGAAAAAATGCGTCAAAAGGTAAAAATAATACACGATTTTCTACAAGTTTAACATATTCCAAACGATGTTTACTCTATTACACTATATTCAACTATTGTAGCGGTTTGCCTATGAATAAAGACTCAACAAAAAGAGGCGTGAAATGATGAACCTATTTAACCTTATTCATTTAGATCATCCTAGACTTATCGATGTAAAAGAGGCAGTCAGACGAAAACAACCTGAGGAATCCCTTCGTCTATTAAAAGACTATTATATGAAAATGGAAGATTCGAAGCTTTCTTTTAACGATCTTGAAAAAGAAAGCTTAATAGAGTATGCAAACATTCACTTTCAAGAAGAAATTGACCGTGTGACGAAGGTTGCTGAACAAGTAGTGAATCAATCATTCATTTTTCAAGAAGCATGGGATATGGAGCGGACAAACGTCCCTGTTACATTTGAAGGAAAAATCGATTGGAATCATATCCCTTTCGAAGATCCAGAGTGGACATATATGTTAAACAGACACCGCTATTTTATTCCTCTTGGTCAGGCCTATTTAGTAACAGGAGATGAAAGGTATGCCCATACGTTTTGTGAACATCTCTCAGACTGGATCGACTCGAACCCTCCAAAATCATCCACACATACATGGCGAACGATAGAAGCAGGTTTGCGGGCTAGCAATTGGATTAAAGCATTTTACTATTTTAAAAACAGTATCCATTTTACCCCTAAGTTGTTTGGGAAGATGATCGGATCCTTGTATGAACATGGACAATGTTTAGCAGATGATTTCACCAATTGGAAATCGATTAGTAATTGGGGTGTGATTGAAAGCAAAGGTTTATTTGAACTAGCAATCTTCGCATCCGAGTTTTTAGAAGCGAATAAATGGCAGCGGTTAAGCCTTGAACGACTAAAGAAAACAGCTCGGCTTCAAGTCATGAAAGATGGTATGCACTGGGAACAGTCTCCCATGTATCATAATGAAGTCCTTTTATGTTATTTAGAAGCGGTTCATCTTGGTAAAGATAATGAGATTGAAATCGATAAATTAATCATCGAGGCAGCGAGGAAAATGGCATTTGCAGACCTTTACATGGCTAAACCCAATCATCATCAGCCGATGAAGGGTGATAGTGATGATTTTGACCTGAGAGATATCATCACAACGGCTGCAATCGTTTTTAAAGATCCTTGCTTAAAGTTGGGAGGATTCTCATCCATTGATTTTGACAATATGTGGTCATTTGGTGTAAATGGAATCAACTTATATAACCATTTACCTGTTGAAAAACCAAAGAATATTTCCTGTGGATTTGAGGATACTGGCAACTTCTTCATGCGGTCAGGCTGGGACGAGAATGATTTATATCTATATTTTCATTGCGGGCAGCTAGGGGGCGGGCATGGGCACGCAGATCTTCTTCATATAGATGTCCATGCATTCGGTATAGACTTTCTAATAGACCTTGGAAGATATAATTACAGCGACAGCTATCCATTAAGAAAAGAATTGAAAAGGGCCCATTCCCATAATACAACACTCGTTGATGGAATCGACTTTACGGAGTGTTTAGACACATGGAACTTTGGCCGAATTGCCGCACCGATTGCGACGAAATGGGTTAGTGAAGAAGCAGTTGATTACGTTGAAGGCAGCCACAACGGGTACTTCCATTTAGAGGATCCGGTTTATGTCAGTAGAAAAATTATTTTTGTAAAGCCGTATTATTGGCTACTTATCGATGTGTTTGAATGTAAAGGGGAACACAGCTTTTCGCAAAACTTTCACTTTGCACCTGGAGAAATAGTATTAAATGAAGATATAATAAGCTCCTCCACACAAAATATGGATGAAGCAAACCTATATCTCATTCCAATTTACTCGAATCAAATAACAGCTGCAATCAAGGAAGGTAATATTTCATATGAATATAATTTAGTTGAACAGAACAAAAGTGTTCAATATGAATTAAAGTCTATAGGCACAACAGCTATGATGCAACTGATTTACCCATGTAGAGCTGGTGATCAGTCGATGCCAACTGTTACCACCGTTAAAGTGCATGATTTGTTGGGAGATGTAGTAAGTGAAAATGATGCACAAGCGTGTAAAATATGTTTGCCACATATAAATGAAGAGCACTTGATTATCGTTTGTCATCAAAAGCCTTCACAGCACCGAATGTCGTATGTTGTTGATGGAACACAAATATTTGGTGAAATCGTTCTAATCAAACGAAAAAATGGCCGAGAAGAGGTTATCGTTGTGAAGTAGGATGAAAGGGATACTTCCTTTTAGCTAAGGATTTTTTAAAAAAGTAAAAAACCCTCACATTTAGGGAAAAATTTTACACAGCTTGATGGAATGGTTGAAGCTATAATGACAGTATATTTTTTTGAGTTCTATAAAAAGGAGATACCTGCCATGTCAACTGTTATTGCAGAAGGGATTAAACAGCTTGAGAAGTTTACTAATAACCCTGGTTTAACAAAAGAACAGGTTGAAAGAGCGTTATACCAAGCCATTCGAAAAGTGGAAGAAAGTCTTGACCGTTTCAAGGATACGTTTCCGGATGCGGCAAGTGTCAACAATGTGTATCAACCGGTTAAAAATGATCATGAATGGACACAGGGCTTTTGGACAGGAATGATTTGGCTTTCCTACGATATGACTGGGGATGAAAAGTTTCGTGAGGTGGCTGAGATCCAAGTGGAAACCTTTCGTAAAAGAATCGATGAGCGATTAGGGCTAAACCACCATGATTTGGGGTTTCTTTATACACTTTCATGCGTAGCCGCTTACAAGCTGACAGGAAATACAGAGGCAAAAAACATTGCTCTTAAGGCTGCAGATGCATTAATGGAGCGCTTTAGTGAAAAGGGTGAATTTATCCAAGCGTGGGGGGATCTGAATGCTCCTGATAACTATCGATTGATTATCGATTGCTACTTGAATTTACCGCTGCTTTTTTGGGCGAGTGAAGTAACGGGCGACGGGCGTTACTATGAAGCCGCTTATAAACATGCCAAAACCGCTATGCATGTCGTAGTCAGAGACGATGCGTCGACGTTCCATACGTATTATTTTGATCGGGAAACAGGGGAACCCACAAAAGGAGTGACGGCTCAAGGGTATTCAGACGATTCTTGTTGGTCCCGCGGTCAAGCCTGGGGTGTATACGGATTCCCTTTAAGTTACATGTATACAAAAGATGAGCGCTTCATGGAAATGTATCAAAAAGTGACCCAATATTTCCTCAATAGACTGCCGGAGGATTACATTCCTTACTGGGATCTTATTTTTACAAAAGGTGATCAATATCGTGATACATCGGCTGCAAGTATTGCCATTTGCGGACTATTGGAAGCGGATAAATGGATTCCGGCTGATCATCCACTGAAAAAAATCTATCGCAATGCCGCGCTGCATATGTTGAAATCGTTAATTGAAAACTATACGACCATCGATCATCCTGAATCAAATGGCCTGCTTTTACACGCAGTTTACAGTATTCCGCATAATGGCGGTGTTGATGAATGTAACATCTGGGGCGATTATTACTATATGGAGGCATTAGTAAGGGTGCTTAAAGACTGGGAGCTTTATTGGTAGATTCAACATACTAGTGAAAAAAATAAAAAAGACGACTATGAACTGGACTGTTAGATGAATAATCTAGCAGTTTTTTATTAGTGCTTATGAACTGGTAAGGAGAAAAGCAGAATGGTAAAAATAGTAGCATTATTAGGAGATTACTGGCATGATCGTGACGATGCAAAGACTGGATTAGAAGCAGCCCTTTCAAGACTACCTTACAAAGAAGAAATTGACCTTCAATATGTTACATATGAAGAATTTTCACAAGTGCTCGATGGTAAACCGGACTTATTTATCAATGCAAAAATGGCCCAGCTAAATCCAATGGATGAACAGGTGATTACTTGGTTAACAGAGGATTTGGATAATAAGTTAGTAAACTACATCAAAGAGGGGGGAAGTATCCTGGCTTGGCATGCCGGTATGGCTGGATATTCAAGTGAGTCCAACTACATAAAAATGCTAGGGGGTTATTTTGTCTATCATCCACTAGGACTGCAAAATGTTACTTACATTTTGAAGGGAAATGAAAAAAGTGAAGACAATACATTTTCCCTTTCCGATGAGCATTATTTTGTTCATTGTGATGCAGCAAATACAGAAGTGGATCTTTGGAGTAATGGTGTCGATGGAGATTCTATCTCAGGATGGAAGCATTCCTATGGAAATGGGAAGATCTGCTGCTTTACCCCGGGTCATACGAGAGAAGGAATGCTAAATAAAAAGATTTCCAGTTTGTTAGCAGAAAAAATTAATTGGTTGTTAAATAAATCCCTTTGATTCATCAAAATAATGCACTATCTCCTCAAAATAATGCACAGAAAAAACCAAATAGACGCAATATAATTTAAATTAAATAATTCGGGTATCATCTGCCCAAGCTTGTACATCGATGCCAAGAAAGAAGAATAGTCTCGAATTTGATTGGGAGGAAGGCGTGCCTATTCAAATATCGCTAAAGAGAGGATCGTATGGAGTCCCATGGACCCAGACGGTTAAAAATACTAAATGGAGTGGGGGATTCATATGCAAAGCAACTTATTCAGCCGGATGTTGCCCGCCCCAAAAAATGGAGGATTTAGGCTTAAAGATTACTGGGTTTGGTGCGGGTCTGTCGTAAAAGGGGAGGACGGGCGCTTCCACATGTTTGCCTCTAGATGGCCTAAATCTTTACCCATGCACCCCGGATGGCTGATAGCTTCCGAAGTGGTTCGCGCCGTTGCAGATCTGCCGGAGGGGCCTTATGAATTCCAGGAAGTAGTGTTTCCTGCCAGAGGAGCAGAGTATTGGGACGGACGAACTACTCATAATCCGCATATTACGAAACATGCGGATACATATATCCTGTACTATATGGGATCGACACATCCTTTCCCAGATGTGGCTCCTGATGAGGAATTGGCACTCCATGATCCAAGAGTGATCGTTGGACGTGCAAATAAACGAGTCGGAATCGCGACTTCCAAAAGTGTGTTTGGTCCATGGAAGAGACTGGATGAACCACTTTTGCTGCCGCGCCCTGGTAAATATGACAGTTACTTTACATCTAATCCTGCACCCTGCGTTCACGAAGATGGATCGGTACTTCTCATCTATAAATCAAGAAGCTATCAGGGATATAAACACAGCTACCACATGTCATTAGGCGTTGCTTGGGCACCTCATTATCTTGAGGAATACTCTCGTTTTGGCCCGATCTTTTCATCAGATAAAATTCATCTTGAAGATCCATTTATTTGGAAAACCAAAGATGGATACGAATTAATCGCAAAGGATATGGAAGGGAATATTTGTCACGAGGAGCACGGCGGTATCCATGCCTTTTCGAAAGACGGAGTAGATTGGACCGTATTTGAAAATCCGAAAGCCTATTCCCGTAAAGTATTGTGGGATGATGGAAGTGTACAAACTATGGGAAGTTTTGAGCGGCCATTTTTATTGTTCCAGGATGGACAGCCGACGCATCTTTTTGCCGCTACAGCTGATGGACCCGGCGGATTTGAAAAAGCGACGGAAACATGGAACATGGTAATTCCACTTAAAGCAGATTAAACCAACATGCCACATTATGAGGAGTGAACTAAGAACGAATCTTTTATGGTGTAAACAGCATAGGTAGCAAAGATTTCCAGAACTATCCTATAATACCTATCAAAAGCCGGTATATCCGGATTCAGTCATGGGGAAATACAACAACAGTAAATAAATACAGCGTTAAGTATCGATGGCATGATAGTGAGATCAGTGAGATTGAATTATATGGTCCGTTAGAAGATGGGAAATAGTATTAAACAATTTTTAAAAAGGGAATGGCATACCATTTGGAATATCCCATTCCTTCTGCTGCTGTTAAATGAACTGTTAGATATTTAGTCTAGCAGTTTTTATATTGGGGTCTGGATTTTACAAGGGCAGCGAGAAAAGAAAAAGAATCAAAATAATGCACAACCTTCTCAAAAAAGTGCACAGAAGAAACGGAATAAACAGAATATAATTTAAACTAAATCTATTAAGCAGGGGTGGTTATATGAAAAAACGCAAGAAAGTTTTTTCAATGTGTTTAGCTTTTTTAATGGCATCTGGAACATTGATAGAAGGTGCCATGCCTGTTTTTGCATCAACTGATGCAAATAATGAATATTCCTCGATTAATCAACTAGAACAACAGTCTTCTTCACCATTTCTTATCAACCCGTCCTACGTGAACATCGATTTCAGCCAATATGATTTGCAAGTTAATAACAATGTTACTACGGTGGATTCCCGATTTTTAGGAACAGTAACTACCACGGCCGGTTCGAACAGCACAGGTCTTACCACCGACGGAGAACGCAAAGTATTTTATTTGGAAGCTGCCGGAAGCAGCGTAAGCACTTATAAAGGCGGTATTAATAAAACGGACCGGTTCGGTATCCAAACCCGGCTGAAATTTAACAATACGAATTCTAAGAGAGGCATCTTCGAGATGAAGAGTATGACCCCGCCGTCAGGGTCCCTAGCTTGGCCGACGCTGATTGTTTTTGATGAGTTTGGAAAGATCAAAGACTATAAAGGGAATGTTCTTGGTTCTTATACAGCGGATCAATGGTATGACATCGTTGTTGATCTTGACAGCCCCAACCATCGTTACAGTGTCTGGATCAATGGTGAGCTGAAAATCAATAATCTTGATTTGGGCAATTGGGTCGGAGTATACCAAAATAAACTCATTCAAAATAAAAATGCGAGCAATATACCAAGCCAGATGATGGTAGAGTATATGAAAGTTGGGAATATCGTTCCTCCACTTCAAGATATTATTGTCTCTGACATCACGGTAGATAAAGGCAGGGCCGCGATTTTATCCGGCCAGATGGTTCCCGAGGAGGCTTATGTAGAAAAAGTAAACTGGACATCCTCGAATCCCGATGTCGCGAAAGTAGTGGGTAACGGACTGTTAGCATTGCAAACGGGTGTGGCAACGATTACGGTGACCGAACAAGCATCCGGCTTAAGCAAGTCTTTCCAAGTAACGGTAAAAGAGCCGGATCATATTTGGAATTCTCATAGTATCAGTAACCCAGATCTGGCAGCGGTTCTGACATCATCGTACCGGCCCGAGCTTAATTACAGCTTCGACCAAATCATGACTGCTAATCCCGATCTCCAAAAATACGTAGATATGAATGAAAGCACTTTCATTCAGGAGGTCATGGATGCATCTGCCAAGATAAACATTCCAGATAACCATACCAAGTTTGAACGATATGCGAGATATTTCGCACAGCTGTATAAGCTTACAAATGACAATAAATATGCTAGAAAGGCTGCCCTCATCCTTTATTATCAGGCGCAGGATTATCCCCGTATTGTGGTAAACAAAAACTATAGCGATTTTTGGGGAGGAAATTATCAATTTCCGCAGGATGCAGTCTACACTTATGGCGCGCTTTTTGACATGAATATATGGGGAGAGCTTGACCCTGATGTTTCCGCAGCAGAGGTTAAGCAAACCATCGAAGAGCTTTGGCTCAAACCAGGCGCCTACGAATGTATCAGACTCATGAACAGCATGCCTTTGAATAATATCACGCCATATGGCGGCAGATCCTCTGCCGTTACGGCCATGCTTTTAAATGACCCGGTGTTGATCCGGGAAGTCATTGACCTCTATGACCGTCTACTTTCGAGCGACCATTATCTTTTCGACAGTATGTGGTATGAAGAAACCACCAGCTACGGAGATCAGGTAGCTAATAATGTTAAGACGACCGTGGATGTGCTAAAAGACTGGACCGATCCTGATGGATATCAAGATAACAAATTCGGACTAAAGCTGGATAAGACTGATCTCAGCTCGAGGTGGCCATTATTGCAAATGACCCTTGGCTTTGGAACCGAGAAGCTGATTTATCCAGACGGGAAAGCGATTCCAGTTAATGATACTTACGGTAAAACCGGAGATCCACAACCACTGCCCATGGTCAGCAAGGGGTTGAAAAACATAGAATTGCCGGGTCTTGGATATTTTGGCCTGTTCCAGGGTGATTTGAATGAGGCCACCCATGCCGGGTTGCTGTTTCAGCCTACTGGATTGGGTTTTAGCGGCGGTCATACTCATACCAACTTTTTATCTCTCGATCTTTGGGGCGGTGGAGTCGAAATGCTTCCGTATACAGGCTATCTTAATAGAACCAGCTATGCGGATGGAAGCGGGCCAACATTGCGTTATCCTTCTATGCGGCCGCTTTGGAGAAATACGCCGTGGGTATGGAGGCAGGATGGAGCCAATACGGTATCGACAGGAGAGTGGCAAAAACCGGAGCTGCTGGCTTACGACTCCGGAGTTGCGAACGGAAAAAAGGTGCAGCTCGTGGAAGCTTCCGATCCTGGTCCGGAAGGAAAAGGGGCAGAAATCAATAGAAGATTAATCATGCTTGTCAATTTGGGGGGGAACCGCAACTATACCTTTGACTTGACCCGCATGAAAGGCGGACAGGCGCACGAAATTTATCAGCGTGGCTCAGAATTGGAAAATATGGATGTTCAGGTTGAAGGAGCCCAGCTCACGGATACCGGAAAAGCCAATTTACAAGACTATTTGACTAGTATCAACAGTACGCAGGGCTTTTCCACTGACAGGAATCTTTTATTAGATCCGAAAGCCGGTTCTGGAGATGACAGCTTCTCTTTTACATGGACAGGACAACAAACAAGATCATCCATTCACACCTTTATGAATGGGGTGAGTGGTTCCGACATATTTTTATCGGAGATTCCAACGGCAAGAAAAATTGAAACAAAAGCAGATGAAAAGAAGTATTTGACACCTCATCTTGTAAGAAGACACCTTGTATCTGACAGCAATGAAATTACAGAGTATGGGGCTGTCCATGAAATATTTAGTAAAGATCAACAAGGCAAAATCAATAATGTAGAATGGGTCAAACCAGAAGATGGAGACCCAATGACGAATATTGCCGTTGTCAAAACCGATAACTATGTAGATATCATCTATACAAGCAACGATCTTAAAGAGCGAAGCTACGATGAAATTACGTTTGCAGGAAAGATTGCGGTCGCAAGAAAAGATGCCTCAACAGGAAAACTTGTGTATTCCTACGTTTATGGATCTGGGAAAGTGTTAGACAAGGATCTGAAGTTGAATGGTATTGAAACACAAGAGCTGGAGATTACGGGCACAACGACAGCTTCTACCAATCTTGGAATTGATCCGGCTGAAAGAGAAAATACGGTTACCGTCAAGGGGAAAATTGAAAATTCAAGCAAATTAAGGGGACGATGGCTACAAACCAGATTTGGGGATGGATCTGGATATGGCATGAAGATAAAGGACTTAAAAGAGATTGGCGATTCTACAGTTATTACCGTGGAGCAATTAACGCCATTCAGACTGACAGGGGAAGTTGTCGAAACGTTATTTTATCCGAAAATTTCGATTCCAGGAAAAGCATATGTTGTCATAAATGAATCGGAATTTGTGACACCACCCGAGATTGCGACCCATGCTCCGTCAATGATACTGCAGTCAGAAAAAGCGGAAATAAGCGTCAATGTGAATGATATCGGCGGTGGGATTGAGAATACGACGGTCACATTGGATGGGAAACAAGCTGAGAATCCGTTAGTTATCGAACCAATTTCGCTTTCTATTGGCAGCCACACGATTGGCGTGACGGTTTTTGATCGAGAAGGGAATCAATTTTCAAAGGAGTACACCTTTACGGTTACAATCGATGCAGATCATTTGGATGATGTAATCCGTGCTGCAGGCGACAAAGGCTTGGTCCCGAATATAGGTGTTCTGCAAAGCCTGCTTTCTAAAGCTTGGAACTTGGAAGCGCTGCAGAATGAGGTCGGAGCCCAATCAGGAAAGTATATAGACAAGGGATTTGCCATCCTGCTTCTGAAAGATATCGAGTACTTGAAGGGGCATGAATAAAACTGTCATATTTAACTATGACGCTTTATATGAATCAAGCTTAAGTAAATATACCAATAAAGAGAGTATGAAAATTGGATGAACAGGAATTTTCATACTCTTTGATTTTATCCGATATGGTAAGACGTATCCCATTAGCTTTAATTTATCACTACTACATCAAGCGGCCGCTTTTTTGATGGTTCATTTATATTGAGCTTTTCCTTAAGTTTTACTTCATAAAAGCCTCTTAAATTTTAAATGTATTTAATATTTAAAAGAATGTAAAATTATATTAGATATGTTTCTTTCATACACATTTTGTTGAAATAATAACGGGCTTATACATTTTTAGCCCTAACTACATTTTTCAAACATAAGAAGTACAAATTGTTTATTACCACATATTTCCTCATTACTGAGATTAAGGAAGTTGAAATATATGAAAATGCTAGAAATGTTAATCGAAAGGAAAAGAAAAAAGATGATAGCTCTCGCAGAGCAGTATGGACTCTCGGGACATGAGACAATTCAAGTTAGTAAAGAACTTGACCAATTAATCATTCTGTATCAAAAGATTATCGCATCTAAAAATTATAATATACAAAACCATCACACAGAAGATCGCGCTAGTAATCGCAATTTTCCATTTCCTCAAAGGGAGATTGACCATAAGCAACAACTGGAGAAGCTAATTATATAAATGAAACCTTTATTTGTAAAAGGTTGTCTATGGGGAATGTCGATATCCGTTGTTTTAGGGGCAATAGTTATTTATTTTTTTATAAATATGATCTAACTAATGATAGTCTTTATTTCAATTATCATTTTCCATTTATATAAAGCCTTATTTTCTCTACAAAAAGTATATATGGCCATTAACGACACAATAATTGCCAAAAACAACCTTGTAAAGGGGGGCTTGTTATGTACAAAATCATGATAATAGATGATGATGTCCCAATGCTAAAATATTTAGAAAAGTTAGTTCAGTGGAACAGTCTAGAGTTAACTATTTGTGCTTCAACGTACTCTTCTTTGAAAGCGCTTCAATTATTTGGTATAACAAACCCAGATATCGTCATCTCAGATATTGGACTTCCTCAAATGAACGGGCTTGAATTAGCAGAGAAATTTAGAGAAATCAAACCAGAAGTTCGAACGATTTTCCTTACATGTCATGAAGATTTCCACTACGCTAAACGCGCTGTTCAATTAGGGGCAGACGAATATCTGATTAAAGATGAACTTACTTCTGAACAATTAGAAAAAAGTCTTAGAAAATCTCTCCAACATATAAAAAATTCACGAGATAATCATGAACTCTATTCATTCCGTGAAACGATACAAATAAATAAAGATGTCTTAAAGCAAAACTTTTTAGATCAGATTCTTTCTGGAAAGAATATTGAAAATGTAATTGGTTACGGCAAAAGGTTAGGTATTCATTGGAATTTTCCCGACTTTATTGCGGGGATCTCTTTTATTGATTTTTCCAGTTTACCGGAAAAATATCGCCTTCGGGATTTTCCTTCTATAAAATATGGGATTTTGAACATAGCAGAGGAGTTGGCTCAAAATGTGGAAGGAATGACTCCCATACTGGATAAAGAAAAAAATCTGTATTTCATTTTGAACTTTAAATATACGATTTCCCGAAACAGTTTTGAAGAATATTATCGTTATCTAGATGAATTGCAACAGAGGGTTAAAGAATACTTGAAAATAGATCTCTCTTTTTTATACAGTGGGCAAATAGTCAGGAGAACAGATCTTGGGGATGAAATTTTCAACTTGAGTGAATCCCGTTATCAGGCCTTTTACAATCGTTCGACTATCAACCAATTGCGACCTAACCTTCGAAACGAATGGAATATTAATTCAAATGAATTGTTGAATCCGTTAGGAAGAACTTTGATGAAGGCATATGATAACAACGATTTACCAACCATTAGTAGAACAATCGAAGAGTTGGATGCTCTCACTATTGAAAAATGTATTAATCCTATACAACTTAAAGAACATGGGGAACGCTGGATTAACTATATGGAAGTAAAAAGCGGCAGCTCTTTAAAAAATGATGACTTCGCCTACTTCTTCAAGAATTCTGTTAAATTGAATGAAGTCATTTTACTGCTAAAAAATAGAACGGTACAATTAAAAGGCTGCTTAGAGGACAAAACATGCGATTCGAGGAAAAAACCAAAGTTACAAGAAATTGATCAGTATATCATGGCGCATTTGTCTGATAATATCAGCTCAGCGGATATGGCTAACTTCCTTTTCTTAAACCCTAGTTACTTCTCCCGTTATTTTAAAAAATTAGCAGGTGAAAACTTCACAGATTATATCCATCGCTTTAAAATGAAAACAGCCGAGAAAATGCTGCAGGAAAAAGAAGATAGCATTGAAAATATTGCTAGTCAGTTAGGCTATTCGGACAGAACATACTTCTCCAAAATATTTAAGAAACATACAGGATATAGCCCTGGAGAATATAAATCCAGGCAAACAGATTCCATCCATTCGTAAAGACAAGAAGGTTTATTTTGTAATTTATGAAATTCATATGAAAAACCCCATTTTCACTACTTGGACCAAGATAGATCTCTATCATCCAAGTCGAAAATGGGGTTTGTCTTATGGTCTGAATGTTTCATTTCAATTGTTAACCATCATTACTAGCAGCAAGGTTATTTTTTATCCGTTCAATTTTATTAATAGATTGATAAGCAAAAGTCATCAACAATATACTTAGGAGACTTCCTGAAAAAAAAGGAAGCAAACCAGGAACCATTCTAAGCATAAAGTATGCGGTTATAAGACACAAGACCATCAACGCTGTCCGGATGGGGTTAGCGACACCAATTAGAAAAGCATGTTTGACATACTGGAGAAGTTTCAAATCATAATGGACGAAAACTGGGAAAATATAAATCAAAATAACGGTGTAAATACTAGTAAAAACGAACGTAACAATCATGAATATCCTATTGATTAATTCATTTTGGAAATCAATGATTTTAAAATCAAGATATAGGATGAGACCTGTAATGAAAAACATCAGCCCCAATCCGTTCGTTTTAAAGAATTCAGCCCGGTAATAATTCCAAAATGTCTTGAACACGGGAATATCATTTTTACCTATTAACCATTTTCGTATTACAGCAAACATCGCAGCCGTAGCTGGGAAGATCCCAAACGCAACGGCGCCCAATACAGTGAATAGAATCCAAAGAATATTAAGGTAAGCCAAAAGCATAATCCACTCGCATGTTCGGAAGATTAAGCCCAAAATTCCTTTCCACTCCATCCTTACTCCTCCTTTATTTGAACGGAAAATCATCCTTAATAATTTTTTTATTATAAAGGAAATTGGAATAATCGGTCATGGAGAATTTTGACCCTCATGTGCAAGATTTTTACCCTTTGGAATACTCCGAAAATACGTTGGAGCAGGCTTTTGAAAAGGTAAAAATATTACACGCAGAGGTACAAATCGTCAATGGGAACCCTTTATTGATTCGATTAAATTAAGAGTATAAACAAAAAGGATGAGGTGAGGATCTATGGAAACAAACATTCAAAAAACGATTAGCAAGTCTATTGGCAAGTCTATTAATAAAAAGAGTTTTTGGACCAACTCCCGCAGAGAATCGTTAAGCGGCTTTCTTTTCATTGCTCCCGAATTTATTGGGATTATTGGGTTAGGTGTTTTCCCGCTGCTTTTTTCATTGTACTTAAGTTTTACGGAATGGAATTTGGTAGGTGGTCTCAAAGCCATTCACTTTATTGGATTGGACAATTTTATCAATGTTTTCCAAGATAAGATTTTCTATCAAGCATTAAAAAACAATTTTATTTTCTCTCTGGTTTATGTTCCAGTCAGTATTGGGTTATCACTGATTATCGCTGTTTTAATATCATCAGCCGTTTATTTTAAAGGATTTTTTAAGGTGGCGTTCTTTGTTCCTTATATTTCAACGATGGTTGCTGTAGCAACCGTGTTTTCTGTATTATTCCATCCATCTTTAGGTGTAATTAATAAAGTCTTGCATTCCATTGGAATTTCAAACCCGCCTGATTGGTTCGGAAGTACTGATTCTGCTCTTTGGGCGATCATTATTATCGCCGTTTGGAATATCGTTGGTTATAATGTCGTCATTTATATCGCAGGATTGACAGGTGTGTCAGCCGAATTGTATGAGTCGGCTCAAATAGATGGTGCAAACAAGCTTCAGCAATTCTTTCATATCACCGTTCCGATGCTCGGTCCTACAACTCTATTTCTACTCATTACATCCATTGTAAACTCGTTTAAAGTCTTTGATTTGATCGCCTTTTTAACCGATGGTGGGCCAAATAATTCAACAAATGTACTTGTTTACTATATTTACCAAGAAGGATTCCAAAATTTTAGAATGGGTTATGCAAGTGCATTATCTTGGGTATTGTTTGTAATTGTTGCAGTCATCACTCTTGTTACCGCCAGAGCGCAAAAGGAACAATTTTAAGGAGGTATGATCATATGGCGAACTTGAAAGTATCAAAAGTTATTGGAACGATTTTAGTTGGGATGTTGTCGTTACTGTTCTTATCGCCTTTACTATGGATGCTCTCTTCTGCAGCCAAGGTAGAAAAGGATGTAATGACATACCCAATAGACTGGATTCCGAATAACTGGAATTTAATTGAAAACATTAAAACAGTGTGGCTTGGAAAAGTCCCTTTTGAATTGTTTTATCTCAATTCATTAAAACTTGCAATTATCTCTACTGTCATTACGCTTATCATTTCTTCGATGGCGGGATATTCCTTTGCAAAATTAAATTTTCCGTTTAAAAATACAGTGTTTTTTTTACTAATGGCGTTTTTCTTAGTTCCGTCAGAATCGACGCTTGTCCCTAGATTTATCCTGATTAATTGGCTGGGTCTGTATGATTCTCATGAAGCGCTCATACTCATGTCTGCATTCTCCATCCCGCTTACGTTTCTGATGCGTCAGTTTATGATTGGAATCAGTACAGAATATATCGAGGCGGCAAAAATGGATGGGGCTGGATTTTTCCGGATTTATTGGCAGATTATGCTGCCAATGGTTAAGCCAATTCTAGCAACTGCAGGAATCCTTAAGTTTATTTGGACTTGGAATGATTATCAGAATCCACTTATCTTTCTTTCCAGTCAAAAATTATATACTATTACACTTGGTATGGGAATGTTCGCAGATGAATTTGGCACCAGCTATGCAGCGACAATGATGGCAGCACTTGCTGCGATTATTCCGCTGATTGTTGTATTCTTAATCCTTCAAAAACAGGTTATCGATGGAATCACGGTTGGTGGTGTCAAAGGGTAGGCAAAATAGTGCACAATGTTCTCAAAATATTACACAGATTGAAACCAAAAAGAAAATTATAATAAATTTGAAAATTGAAAAAGGGGGAATAATAAATGAAGATGAAAAAGATGAGAAATATGATGTTGAGTATGACATTGATCGGTTCTGTTTTTCTATCGGCCTGCTCAGCTGGAACAGAAAAGGTTGATCAAAAAACTGCAAAGAAAAATGAAAAGGTTTCCATCAATTACTATACTTGGGAAACAAATGATGTGATCCAGAAGAAAATTGACAACTTTGAAAAAGCAAACCCTAATATTGATGTGAATTATGAGCCGCTCGTCACAAATAATAACAGTCTTGAATATTACAAAAAATTGGACATTAAGATGGGGACTGGACAACCTATCGATGTAGTGGCTTTCTCCCATGTGGACTTCTTGGTAGAGCGTGCAGCCCGCGGCGTGTTGGCTCCTGTAGATGATTTTTTGAAAGCGGATTCTATTAATCCAGATGAAGAATTCTACAGTGTGCCGAAATATGAGAATAAGACATATGGTATCCAGGACACCTCACAACCTTGGCTGGTCGCGTTAAATAAGAAAGCTTTAGATGAAGCTGGGCTGCCTGTACCAACTTGGGGCTGGACTTGGGATGATTTTCGTGAGTATGCAAAAAAATTAACCAAAGGCAAGCAGTATGGTGCATATTTCCATACATGGGGAGAATACGATAATTTCGTTGCTTACTCTGAGCTGCCACATCCATATTTAACAAAAGATCAAAAGCCAGTATTTAACGATCCATCTTTTAAGAATTTCTTTGAATTACGTCGTAACATGGAAAAGGACGGCTCTGTTAAGCCATTTAAGGATGTCATTGCGGCCCAATTGAATTATTCGACAGAATTTTTAAATGGTGAAGCAGCCATGCTGCCTACAGCTGCGTTCTTCGTTAGTTTAATTAAAGATAAACAAAAATTCCCACATGATTTCGAAACTGTATTTGCACCGCTACCTCAATCTTCAAAGGATACAAAGGTTGGTGCAACAAATGTTGGCGGACACTATCTCGCTATTGGAGAATCTTCTAAACATAAGAAAGAATCGTACAAATTTGCTCTTTATATGGCACAACAAACAGATGTTATCAGTGATATTCCAGGATCTAAGAATGTGGACAAGAATGCAGTAATTGACCAAATGATTGGGGAAGACACAAATCTAGTAGACAAACAATCACTAGTGAGCTCCGTATTCGATAATAGAAGTTATGTACCTTATAATACAAGTTATACGACAAGTTATGCCAGCCAATTAAAGCCCGTGTTGGAGAACGGATTCAGTAAATTCATGTTAGATGGTATAAGTGCTGAAGAAGCTCAAAAATGGATGGTTGAGCAGGGGAACGATATCATTTCAAAATCCAAGTAAACACTTTTATCTCTAGAAAAAGCAGCCGAAAAATGGCTGCTTTTTCCCTTATTATTAGGTTCAGTGTTCGTGGTATACTAAATTGTCGTCAGATGATGCAAAGGAGGGGTGGGAATGTTGAAATGGCTGTTGAAATCAACTTTTTATCGGAAAATTCAAATTTCTTTTTTTGTTTTTATTCTTTTTCCCCTTGCGATTGCGACGGTTTTCTCTTATTCCCTCATAAGAAGTGTGGTAGTAGAAAAGGTGAAGGATTCCCGCCAAAATGTGGTAAATGTCTATGCTAGTGATTTAAATCAAACGGTGGAGGAAATCGTCTATGCTACCAATCTTTATGGAAAACCAGGAAATAGCACTTTTGAAGATATAAGGGCTTTTAAAGATTTAGGTCAGTTATCTTCATTTGAAAACTATCAAAGGTATACCCGAATCTCCGATTTTCTTAGATTATCTTTTTCAAAAACTTCTGGTCTAAAGGCAGAGGTATTTTATTTGAATAACAGTAATTTTTTAATTTCTGGAAGTAATACCTTAGAATACTCATTCCTAAAAAATCCCCATTCAAAGGCTCTGGATCCTAAATGGAGGAACACACTCGACCCTAACAGAATCTATTGGATAACAGAATCCGATTTAGGTATCTCGCCATTGACTGAAAATGAGTCGTATTACTTTGCTGTGAGAGCATATAAAGACTTCTCCAACGGCAAGAATTTAGGTGTTATTTTTGTAGGAATCCCACATAAATATTTTAAACAGCTGTTTAAAAATCCAGATACAGGTACATTCCTATTGTACAACGATAAAAAAAAGTTGATTATTCAATACCCGGAAAAGGAAATAGGAACTAGGGAAGGGGAGGAATTAAAGGTTAGTGCAACCGTTCCTGCTTCCAATTGGAAGCTTCTATATCGTTCTTCCTTCAGAAATATAACAGGCGAGATTTCTCAAACGTTTCGATTCTATACTATTTCTCTTTCTATAAGTATCTTAATTTTTCTTATTATTTCTGTTTTTATCGGCAGATCGATTTACAAACCCCTTAATAGATTAAGAAAAGTAGCTGAACAGTTTGGAAATGAAAATCTAAGTGTTCGTTTCCCTGTAGAAGGGAAAGACGAAATTGCTGTACTAGGAAATGCTTTTAACAACATGCTCGATCAAATAAAACAATGGATTGGAAAATTCAAAAAAGAACAGGAAGAAAAACGGCTGATTGAGCTTCAAGCCTTATTTGCGCAAATCCGCCCTCATTTTTTGATTAATACACTCAATTCGATTAAATGTAATTTGATTTTAAACAATGATCACATTCATAGCCGTCAAATAGATTCTTTAATGAGGCTGTTGCGCGGTTACATGAGGGTGGATGAACTAACACCCCTCAAGAAAGAGTGTGAGTTATTGATTGACTATGCAAATATTATGAAGATGCGAAACGACATGAATTTGGATTTGCTTATTGATATACCAGAAGAATGGGAAGATTTTCTCGTGCCGCGCTTAATTTTGCAGCCTTTAGTGGAAAACGCCATCATTCATGGTTTTAATGAAGATCTCCATAAACCCACGATTATTATTGAAGCTCGCAGCTTGAATCAACAATTGTTCATTGAAGTGCGGGACAATGGCATCGGTATGTCGGAAGAAAAAATAAAGTGGTTGCAGTCAAATCTTCATGATGAAGAAGAGCAAAAGGAAGGTAAAAAACATATTGGCTTAAAAAATGTATTTCAACGACTAATACTGACCTACGGACCTGAGGTATCAATGGATATTCACAATAATGAAAATACAGGCCTGTCCATTCGAGTATCTATTCCTATTAAAAGGGCAATGGTAAATGATTGAAAAAGTAAAAATTCTCCACGATATGAGTAAAAATCATACATTGTTACTGGTGCCAAGCTCCAGTAACATTTTTTATGTAATGGTAACCAAGAAAGGGGGAACTTGATAAAATGGACATAAAAAAATTAATCAAAAAGACTGGAAATATATGGTTCCATTATAAATCATTTATCTTACTAGGAATCGTTGTTGCTGGGATGATACTTTCCCTTCTTCCATCTTTTCATCACTCAAGAGAAAGAGCCTTACAGGCAGTGTTCATTGGCAATTACGTAAAAGGGGAAAAGCAACTGGAATTGCAGACGACTACTAAAAAAATTCTTGGGAAAACAAATTCAGATTCAGCCATCAGTATTGATTTTTGGGCAACTAGAGACGAGACGCTATTCTCAGATAGCACATTCCCAAAAAAACTGGCAGCGATGATTGCAACAGAAAGTGTTGATATTGTCGTTATGGATAAAAAGTCTTTCCTGGCTTTCGCTCGTGAAGGGTCTTTTTTGCCGCTTGATCGATTTGAAAGTAAGTTTTTAGAAGGCACCCAGTTTTTATCAAGTATGGAGAACGGGCAAGAACATCGTTACGGAATTGAGCTAGCCAAGAACCCGCAATTGGGGAGGGCAGGCTACCATACAAAGGAAAAAGTGTTAGGTATTGTTGCTAACAGTAAAAATCATAAGATGGCTGTTCGGGCAGCAACTTCACTGGTTGACTATTAATTTAGTAATAGTCTGGTTATTAGTTTTTTTTGAATACGCTTCCATGTATAGTCTGAAAATTAGAAAACTGATCATTTATTTTCAATTTATTCTGAGGAGGAAGACAATGGCTAAACAACAAAAAAGGAAATCTATGATTTTATTCATGATTTCTATGCTTCTCATATCACTTATTTCTGTTAAGAGCATCGCACAAGCAAACACAACGGGAGGACAGTCTGGCACAATGGAGGCTTATGATCAAGCTCGAGCGAAATGGTTTAACAAATTAACGGGAAATGAGAAATACAATCCGAACGACCCGGATATGAATAATTACCTTCTGAAATTATCCAATCGAGTGACAAATTCCGGAAATACAGGATCTTGGGATACACTGAATAAGTCAAATGACCGGACATGCTTATGGAAAAATTTAGTGAGCACCACGAATTCAGCAGAAATCACAAGTGCTTATAACAACTTGAAAGATATGGCGCTCGCCTATTCGATCAAGGATTCAAACTTATATCATAATGAAGCTTTGAAAGTTGACCTTTTAAACGCTTTGGATTGGATGTACGCAAATCGTTATAACGAGCAAAAAAGCGAATATGGAAATTGGTGGGACTGGGAAATTGGTACGCCAAAGAGATTAAATGACATCATGGTGTTAATGTACGATGATTTGACAACCACACAGCTAAACAACTATATAAGGGCAATTGACCGATTTGATCCGGATCCGAAAGTTAGAACATTAAACGGTGTGAAAGAAACAGGAGCTAATCTGCTAGACAAAATTTTTATCGCTAACCTTGGGGGTGTGATCGGGAAAAACAGTGATAAAATCACCCAGGGACATGATGCGCTTTCTAAAGAATATGATTATGTGGATCATGGAGATGGCGTTTACAAGGATGGATCGCTTGTACAGCACTTTAATATTGCCTACACAGGAGCTTATGGAGCTGTTTGGCTTACTCGTACGGCAGATATCCTTTATTTGTTAAAAGGTTCTCCGTGGGAAATTACAGACCCTAACATAAATAATGTGTTTAACTGGGCAACGGATTCCTTTGAGCCGGTTATCTATAAAGGGGCCGTAATGGACATGGTGAATGGGAGAACCCTTTCGCGCCAATACGAAAATGATCATGATAAAGGCAGAGGCATCATATTAAGTTTGTTAAACCTAGCTGATGCTGCTCCTCAGGAAAAATCAACTTTCATTAAGCGTATGGTGAAAGAATGGATTCAAACGGATACTACGTTCCCTAACTATACAGCAGGTTTGTCGATTTATGATATTAATCTTGTAAAATCATTGATGGCCGATTCTGCGATTCAGCCAAGAGGGGAATTACTTAAAAACCAGGTACTTGCCGGTATGGACCGCGTCGTACATTTACGGCCGGGCTTTGGTTTTGCGATAAGTATGTTCTCCGACCGGATATCCGCATTTGAATTCGGCAATGGCGAGAACTCAAAGGGCTGGTATACAGGAATCGGCATGACTAATTTATACAACAATGATCTTAAGCAATTTAAAAACGATTTTTGGCCAACGGTCGACAGCTTCCGATTAGCGGGTACAACCACAGACGGGTCAAAAGGAATATTAAAAGATTGGGCCGCTTATTATAACACCAGAACTTGGGCTGGCGGATCCACAATGGATGGGTATTATGGAACAGCAAGTATGGACTTCTCACTTGCAAATGTGACGGGAAGCAGTCTACAAGGTAAGAAGTCTTGGTTCATGTTTGATGATGAAATCGTTGCTCTCGGATCCGATATTAAAGGCGGGGACAATCGTAAAGTGGAAACGATTGTTGAAAACCGGCAATTGAGCGATGCCGGAGACAACCAGTTAACCGTGAATGGAGAAACAAAACCAAGTAGCCTTGGCTGGTCAGAACAGATGGAAAACGTCAAGTGGGCTCATCTAGAGGGAAACGTTCAACATTCAGACATCGGCTATTATTTTCCTGAATCCGCACGTATTGATAGTTTGCGCGAAGCAAGAACCGGTTCATGGAGAGATATTAATAGCGGTGGTCCAACCACTCCGATTACAAGAAATTACTTAAGCTTGGCTTTTAATCATGGTATAAACCCGCAGGATGCCTCATACTCATATGTACTGCTGCCAAATAAATCTAAAGAAGATGTAGAAGCATACAGCCAGAATCCAAATGTAACAATCTTAAGCAATACAAAGGATGTTCATTCCGTCAAAGAAACGTCGCTTGGAATAACCGCTGCCAACTTTTTTGCGCCTGGTACAGCAGACTTCATCACAGCTGAGAATCCAGCTTCTGTTATGGTGAAGGAGAAACAAGGTGAATTGACGCTGTCTGTTTCGGATCCAACACAGAAGCAGGACAAAGTCATCATTGATTTAGATAAAACAGGTATTTCTGTCATAAGTAAAGATGATACCGTTAATGTTCTGCAAACATCTCCAACTATAAAAGTAGAGATCAATGTTGCAGGCTCTATTGGTAGAACACACGTTGTGAAATTCCAAGATGATGAGACGAAAGATATTGAGCGTTTGGATCAAGTTATCGATTTCGGCTATCAAAACGGCTGGATTATGAATGACGGAATCTATAACAGTTTAAATTCGAAGGTTGACCAGATTCAAAAACACAAAAATGACAGTGACTTAATTAATGAAGGAGTGAAAGCTCTAGAAAATCAAGTTCAAGCTCAATCTGGAAAAATGATCAATCCTGTTTTTGGTAATTTTCTGCTGAGCAAAACGATGCTGTTAGAATCACATAATTAAGAAGGTTTCCGCTTAAGTAGTAAAATACATGACAGTCAGCCAAGGCTTTTTAAAAGCCTTGGCTATTTCATTATCTTTTTCACCCGAATCGAATAGGTAAAAATTTTTCACAAACAGCCCTAAATATTACCTATAGAAACCACCTCATAAAAATTATGATACCTTAAAAGGTACGTTTTTTAAGCGATATCAAAATTAGAGGTGCAGACAAATGAGAAAGGCAATTGGTATTGATATTGGCGGGACAAAGATTGCAGCGGGAATCATTACGGAATCGGGGGAACTGCTTTCCCGTGCAGAAGTAACAAGTGATCCTTCCGACCGCGAAAAAATGTTCGAACAAGTAGTACGAGCGGTTGAAGAAGTTCTGGAAAAGTCATCTTTAAAATGGTCAGAGATAGATGGAATCGGCGCAGGTGTACCAGGCAAAGTGGATTGGGAAAATGGTATCGCGATTTTTCAAAACAATTTGCCTTGGGATCGGTTTCCGATCGTATCACGTTTACAAGAAAAGTTTTTCATTGAGAATGTAACCATCGATAACGATGTTTATATGGCTGCTTTTGCCGAGTGGAAGTTTGCCCGGAGAACATGGATTGAGACCTTTGTTTATATGACCATCAGTACGGGAATCTCCTGCTCGATCATTCATAATGGAACCTTTATCAGAGGAGCTGGATTTGCCGGGGAGTTGGGATTAATACCCGTCCTTTCAAAGGGGGCCGGAAGGAAAAATGAACGGCTGGAAAAAGTCGCTGCCGGACCAGCTATCCAAACTTTAGCCAAAACGCAATTACAGGTTAGACATCTTTCAACAAAAGATGTCTTTACCGGTTATACAACAGGAGCACTCGAATATGTGTCGATCATCGAAGAGGTAACAGACAATTTAGCTCAAGGCATTTATGCGATTTCCTGCTTATTGGACCCGCATAAAATCGTTTTCGGAGGCAGTGTGATCATAAACAATCCTTTTCTGCTCGACATCATAAAAGAAAAGCTGAAAATCTATCAATTGCCTGAACAGCAGCATCTATTAGATCAAATGAGTTTCAGCACATTGAAGCAGGATAATGGAGTGATTGGAGCAGGGATGCGAGTTTTTGAAAGGATATAAATAAAAAAAGAGGAGATGTCGGTATGTTTACATTAACCAAAGATAAATTATTGCCACTAGGTGCATCCATAACAACTGCGGAAATCAAACAGCAGCCCGATTTATGGGATGAAACATTTGCCTTGTTTACAAAGAAAAGCATCGAGATTAGAGAGTTTCTACAAAAATTATCTAGTAAACACAGCAGAGTAAGGGTCATTTTTACAGGAGCCGGAACGTCTGCTTATGTCGGTGAGACAGTCACCCCTTATCTAAAAGAAAAAGTAGATGAGAAACAGTGGGAATTGCTAAGTATTCCAACAACTACTTTGGTGTCAAATCCTTATCAATTTTTAAAAGCAGATTTTCCAACATTATTGGTTTCTTTTGCAAGGAGCGGAAACAGTCCAGAAAGTGTGACTGCCGTACAATTAGCTGAACAAATCGTAACCGATTTGTATCAGTTAACGATTACTTGCTCACAAGATGGCAAGCTAGCCACGCGGGCAAAAGATGATGAGAATCATTTTTTGTTATTGATGCCTGAAAAATCCAATGATCAAGGATTCGCCATGACCGGAAGTTTTACTTGCATGGCGTTAACGGCTTTGCTCGTTTTTGATCCATTGTCCGTTGGGGAAAAATTAGCAATTGTTAGAACAATCCGCCATATGGGTGAAAGTGTCATTAATCGGGAAGAAGCAATACAAAAAATGATCGATACTGATTTTGAGCGCATCGTTTATCTTGGCTCAGCATGCCTGGAAGGCTTAACCAGAGAAGCTCAGTTAAAAGTATTGGAGTTAACTGCTGGTAAAATTTCCACCTCTTTTGATTCACCGCTGGGATTCAGACACGGTCCGAAATCTTTTGTGAATGAAAAATCATTAGTGTGTGTTTTTGTTTCCAACCATCCTTATACACGTCTTTACGATTTAGATTTATTACAAGAATTGAAACAAGATAACATTGCTAACTACATTTGTGCCATCGTAGTGGACGGAGAAAAAAATTATGATGGTGAAACCTTCTCTTTTGGCCGTGAAGCCCAAGATGTTCCAGACGCGTACTTGGCGCTTCCGTTTGTCATGATCGGTCAAACGGTCTCACTGCTGGCTTCCATTAAAGTGGGGAATACACCGGACACTCCTTCTCCATCCGGAACAGTCAACCGTGTTGTAAAAGGCGTAACCATTCACGAATACAAGTAAATAGATTAGAAGTTTTAAAAAAAGGAAAGGAATTCTTCGCCCTTTCCTGCATTTGCTTCTCAATGGAGGTGTGAATAAATGGAAAAGTTTATTTTTGCAGAAAAATTCTTTCTTGAAGAAAAGGCAGCAGGTCCCGGTTTTCTGGAAATCAAAGAGGGGAAATTCGGTGCTTTTTTTGAAGTATTGCCTAATGAAGCAGCGGAAGTCATTGATTATGGCGGGCTATGGATCGCTCCCGGTTTAGTTGACACGCACATTCACGGCTACAAGAACCATGATGTAATGGACAATGACTTTAAGGGATTGAATGCCATCTCTGAGGGGCTGCTCTCCTGTGGAGTAACATCCTTTTTGCCAACTACTTTAACTTCCTCAACCGAATCATTGAATGACGTTGTTGAAATGATTGGTGCAAATTATACAAAAGTACAAGGCGCAAAAATAAGAGGCATCTTTTTGGAAGGGCCATTTTTTACAGAAAAACATAAAGGGGCGCAAAACAAGAACCATTTCCGTGACCCGTCAGTTGAAATGTTGAAAATATGGCAGAAACGATCAAACGATACGATAAAAAAAATAGCCATTGCGCCTGAAAGAAAAGGTGTAGCGGAATTTATTGAATATGCCGTAAAAGAAGAGATTGCGGTGGCATTAGCCCACAGTGCCGCTACTTATGAAGAAGCAAAACAAGCGGTTGAAAAAGGAGCTTCCATTTTCGTTCATACTTACAATGGGATGAGTCCGCTGCACCATCGGGAGCTGGGGATGGTTGGTGCAGCCATGAATTTAAAAGATGTTTTTGCCGAAATTATCTGTGACGGACACCATGTTCATCCCGTTGCTGCAAACATTTTAATGAATGCCCGTGGCAGAGATACTATCGTTATGGTGACCGATTGTATGATGGCTGGAGGTATGCCGGACGGATCCTATCAGCTGGGAGAATTCCCTGTGGAAGTCAAAGATGGGACGGCCCGCTTGGAAAGTGGAAGTTTAGCAGGCAGTATTTTGCAATTAAAAGATGCTGTCAAAAATGTCGTCGACTGGGGAATTGCCATGCCGGAGGAAGCAATATATATGGCGAGTACGGCACCTGCCAAAAGTATTCAGTTGGATGGAGAATGCGGGAAGATTGCTGTTGGATATGCGGCTGACTTTATTGTGCTGACTCCAGTGCTGGAATTAACTGCGACTTACCTTGATGGTGTTTGTCGTTATCAAGCTTAACAATTTTCTGAAAGAGGGATTGCGATGATTTTAGCTGTCACCATGAATCCATCCGTCGATATTTCCTATCCGATTCATGAATTCAAGTTAGATGCTGTTAACCGGGTGGAAACGGTTCGTAAAACGGCCGGTGGAAAAGGCTTGAATGTTGCTCGGGTAGTTGCGCAAATGGAAGAAGCAGTCCTGGCGACAGGTGTGCTTGGCGGAACCATTGGTGAATACATTGTTCAGCAATTAAATAAAAGCAACATTCCAAATGACTTTTTAAGAATCAATAAAGAATCAAGAAACTGTATTGCTATTCTCCATGAAGGCATGCAAACGGAAATTTTAGAATCTGGGCCAACCTTAACGAAAGAAGAAGGGGCGGATTTTTTAGGGAAATTTGAAGAGCTGCTGTCTAAAGTTTCATTTGTGACGGTTTCTGGCAGTTTACCGAAGGGGCTTCCAACTAGTTTTTACCAACAAATGTTAGAGATTAGTCAGAAAAAGGGGATTCCCATGATATTGGATTCGTCAGGAGAACCCTTAAGGCTAGCCATGCTGCATAAGGTGAAACCATTTGCCATTAAGCCGAATACTGCTGAGTTGTCTCAGCTGCTTGGGTTTGAAGTGGATGGTAAGATAAGCAGTTTGAAACAAGCTTTAGACAATGAGTTATTTAAAGGGATTGAATGGGTTGTTGTCTCGATGGGCAGTGAAGGTGCTTTTGTAAGGCATGGTGAGGATGATTATCGAATTACAATCCCAAAAATAGACGTCGTGAATCCAGTTGGGTCCGGAGATGCGACATTTGCTGGATTATCCGTTGCACTGAATCGAAATCAGCCCACAGAGGTTGTACTGAAAACGGCTATGACCACTGGAATGTTAAATACGATGGAAGCCGGAACCGGTTATATTAACATGGCCAAGTTTAACCAGTATTTTGATTTGGTAAAAGTAGAAAAAATAGATTGATAGGGGGAATAACAATGTTAGAACTAACCAATAACAAATTGGCAGCTTTAAAGCGCTTGTCCGATGAAAATGGTGTAATCGGAGCTTTAGCGATTGATCAACGCGGCTCATTGAAAAAAATGATTACGGCAGGAAGTACGAAAAATGTCGGGGATGAAGGCATCATCCGCTTTAAGGAATTGGTTTCTGAAGAATTGACACCTTATTCTACTGCCATACTTTTAGATCCAGAATATGGACTCCCGGCTGCAAAGGTCCGCAGCAAAGATGCAGGTTTATTGGTAGCCTATGAAAAGACCGGCTATGATGCGACAGCGGTGGGGCGTTTGCCAGATTTATTATCGGAGTGGTCAGTAAAACGGTTGAAAGCCGCCGGTGCAGATGCTATTAAATTCTTACTCTACTATGATGTGGATGAAGACAAGAAAATTAATGATTATAAACACGTCTATATGGAACGTGTTGGATCCGAGTGTACAGCCGAAGACATTCCGTTTTTCTTGGAAATTGTGTCTTATGATGCCAAAAATGATGATGTAAAAAGTAAACAGTATGCAAAAGTGAAGCCACATAAAGTGATTGAGGCAATGAGGGAATTTTCCAAACCTCAGTACAATGTCGATGTTTTAAAAGTAGAAGTTCCAGTGGATATGAACTTTGTCGAAGGTTATACGGAAGGTGAAACAGTCTATAGTAAGGAAGAAGCTGCAGCGTATTTCAAAGAACAAAGTGAGGCAACAGAGCTGCCATTTATTTTTTTAAGCGCTGGAGTAAGCGCTGAAATTTTCCAAGAAACATTGAAATTTGCCAAAGAATCCGGTTCCACCTTTAACGGAGTATTATGTGGCCGTGCAACCTGGAAAGACGGCGTTGAACCTTTTGCTTTCAATGGTGAACAAGCAGGGCGTGCATGGTTACAAGAAACCGGCAAAAAGAATAATGAAGAACTAAATGCCGTTTTGAAAGAGTCAGCCAGCTCATGGTTCGATAAGGTTAAAAATAGAAATAGTCTCGTTTCTTTTTAGTTAGTAAGAAAGTCGACTTTGAGAATTGTCCCTAGATTTAAAAAAAGAAATTTTTGGTGATTGCAATACTTTACGTTTGAAGAAGTATTTCAATTTGCCGAAAATGGTTCTGGGAATATTTTACACTAACTAAAAAATTTATGAAAAAGGAAAAGGGGAATGAACATGGAAACTCGTTACGCCCATCATCCTGAGGATATTAAAACGTACACAACTGAACAATTGCGAAGTCAATTTTTAGTTGAGAGTATCTTTACAGAGGGCAATGTGAACTTAACATACACACATGTAGATCGTATGATTTTTGGTGGTGTGATGCCGATGACCGAAGGATTAACGATTTCTTTAAGCAAAGAATTGGGTGTCAGTTACTTTTTGGAACGCCGTGAAATGGGTGTTATTAATATCGGCGGCGAAGGTGTGATCGTGCTCGACGGTGTCGAATACTATATGAAACGCCGTGATGGTTTATATGTTGGAAAAGGAACACAAGAAATCTTGTTCTATTCAAAAGACGCAGCAGACCCAGCCAAATTTTATATTAACTCTGTTCCGGCGCATCAAACATTTCCAACCGTAAAAATCGATATTAACAGCATTGAACCACTTCGTTTGGGAAATGCAAGGACATTAAATCAACGAGCGATTTATCAATATATTCATCCTAATGTATGTCAAAGCTGCCAGCTTCAATTAGGATTGACGATGCTAGAGGCGGGGAGCGCATGGAATACGATGCCATGCCACACGCATGAACGCCGCATGGAAGTATATCTATACTTCGATATGGAGCCGGAGACCCGTGCTTTCCACTTTATGGGCCAGCCATATGAAACAAGGCATTTAGTCGTCAGCAATGATCAAGCAGTCATTTCGCCAAGCTGGTCGATTCACTCAGGTGTTGGAACAAGCAATTACACCTTTATTTGGGGCATGTGCGGCGAGAATATCACCTACGATGATATGGATGCAGTGAAAATGGAAGATTTACGATAAGAATCATATGGACAGGAGGTTGTGTATGGCTAATTTAGATGAATTTTCAATAGACTTCTTTCGCTTAGACGGAAAAGTGGCGATTGTGACAGGTGGAAATACAGGGTTGGGACAAGGATATGCCGTAGCACTCGCGAAAGCAGGTGCTGATTTGTTCATTGTTGCCCATGGATCCAATTGGGAAGAAACAAAGGATCTCATTGAAAAGGATGGGCGTAAGGTAACATTCTTTCAAGGGGATTTAACAAAGAGCGACACAATCAATGAAATCGTCAAGGCTTGTTTAGATGCGTACGGAAAAATTGATATTCTGGTCAATAACGCAGGGACGATTCGTCGGGCGCCGCTCCTTGAATATAAAGAAGAAGATTGGAATGCCGTAATCGATCTCAATTTAAATGCTCTATACTTTTTAAGCCAAGAGGTGGCGAAAGTCATGGTCGAGCAAAAAAGCGGGAAAATTATTAATGTTGCATCGATGTTATCGTTCCAAGGGGGTAAATTTGTACCTCCTTACACAGCAAGTAAACATGGTGTGGCAGGTATAACCAAAGCATTTGCTAATGAATTGGGCCAGCACAATATCCAAATTAACGCCATTGCGCCTGGATATATTGCAACAGCAAATACCGCACCGATTCGGGAAGATGCAACCCGTGATCAAGAAATCCTATCACGGATTCCAGCCGGTCGCTGGGGAACACCTTTTGATTTAATGGGGACGGTGGTATTTCTATCAAGTAAGGCATCTGACTATATGAATGGCCATATTTTAGCAGTGGATGGCGGCTGGTTGGTTAGATAGGTGTGTAAATGATTAAATAAGTTAAGCTGCAGAATGGTTCTGTAGCTTAACTTAATTAACGGAAGCTATACACAATTTTCCCCTACAGAAACCTCCATAATAGGGCGAACCTTTTTATTCAACAAAAGAAAAGGGAACGGGTCTCGGACTTATGACTAGTTTCAGCATCATCGAAAACCATCACGGAACTATGGATATTGAAAGTAAAGAAGGCGAAGGTACGACTGTAAAAATTTATCTTCCTGTACATAAAAAGATTAAGTAA